>CANQKA010000005.1 GCA_947624395.1 uncultured Oscillospiraceae bacterium | reverse complement strand
CTCCAGCGGGCCTTCACCATCATCTTCCTGGCCTCCATCGTGGTGTGGTTTTTGCAGACCTTCGACTTCCGGCTCAACATCGTCGCCGAATCACGGGACAGCATGCTGGCGGCGCTGGCGGGCTTTATCGCGCCGGTGCTGGCGCCTCTGGGCCTGGGGGACTGGCGGGTGTGCACCGCCCTGGTCACGGGCTTCATCGCCAAGGAGAACGTGGTGTCCGCCCTGTCTGTGCTCTTCGGGGCCGAGACGGCCATCACCGCCGCGCTTACGCCTCTTGCTGCGGCCAGCTTACTGGTGTTCTGCCTGTTGTACACCCCCTGCGTGGCGGCCATCGCCGCCGTGCGCCGGGAGCTGGGCGGCAAGTGGGCCGCCGCCATCGTGGCCGAACAGTGCGCCATCGCTTGGCTCGCCGCCTTAGTAGTCCGGGTCGTCGGGCACTTGCTGGGCGTGGCATAGGAAGCGCCGCCGCCCGCAAAACAGCATCAAAACGACCGTTGACATTTCACCGTAAAGCCGGTGTGTCAACGGTCTTAATAAATGGGAAGTCATCTATTCTCATAGGGATACGCTTTAAGTTCTTCTAAAAATTCCCTATATTCTTCCGCAGACCAGTAAAATGTCAGGTCGTCCTCTGTATATTCTGTCGGACTGTCTCGCATAAAGTTTGCGCCAATATCATAACCAAATCTTTTTAATACCGCTTCTGCGAACGCACGGAAGAACATTCCAATCCCCGTTATAACGTTTCCGTCTTCCACAATGCCTTGGTGTATAAAGTTTTCCTTCTCAACAAAAGGGAACGTGTCCTCCATTTGCATAAAGTATCCCGCGGTAAACTTTTTCCCGTTCAAAATACCCGCCTTGGATAACAAAAGCGGTGAAGAGGAGATCGCCGCAAAAACAATATCCGTATCCAGCCCGCCCTTTAGGAAATCGATCAACTTTTCGTCAAACAACGCGGGCAGCGGGTTGACCGTCCCCGGCAGGATCACACAATCATAGTCCGTTATTTTGGCTTCATCGCATATTTTTGTCGGAAGGACCCGCAGCCCCTCTTCACTCCGGTATTCTTTATCCTCGCTCGCAAGAAAGTCGATCGTCTCTCCAAACCAAATGGTCAACGCAGATGTGAGACAAGTAATTTCCTGCAAAGAAAAATCAGGATATAACATGACCGCATATCTTCTCAACTTCATTTTCCTCCATAAACTCCCGATCTGTCGAACATCTATCCCCAGTCCGAAACGTCCGCCGCGTGTTCGCGGCGGACGTTTTTATAGGTCGCTGTACAGGTCCGGGGGGTAGACGCCCTGGTCCACCAGGCGGCGGAACGCCTGGTTCACCCAGGCCCGGTCGGCCTGGTATGTAATGCCGTACCACTGCTCGTCCGTGCGTATGACCTGGACCGTGGCCTTCCCGGCCTGCAAGCGCCGGTCGATGATGTCCGGCAGAAGATACTCGTCCTTCAACGGGTCATGTAAACCAGCCCGGAACGCGGCGAATCCATCCTCCAGACAGGCGAGGAACGAGGGCGTCAGCAGCCACATGTTCATGGACACCACGCTGTCCTTGGGCAGAGGCCGCAGCGCGCCGTCCGGCGACTGGACGGCGGGACCGTCCGGCGTTTTCACGATGTTGCGGGTCTCCACGATGTTGGTGAGGTTCCCCGAAGCGTCCACAGAACACACCCCCCGGGTCACGCCCCCCGCGTCAGACAGGGTGTTGGCCAGAGAAAAGCCGATCATGCCGTACTTGTCCGGCCTGTCAGGGCTGCTCTCGGACAAAAACGCATAGGCCCGCTCGAAGGCGTGCCGGCCGTAATAGTCGTCCGCGTTGATGACCGCGAATGGCCCGTCCAGATAGCTCTTGCAGCACAGCAGCGCGTGACCGGTGCCCCAGGGCTTGACCCGCCCCGCGGGCATGTCCTCCGGCTGCTGGTAGGCGTACGCCCACCGGACGCCAAGCGCCCGGAATTTTTCTTCCAGCCGCCGGCCGATGACCTCATCAAAGTCGTCCTGCATCTCCCGCCGGATGATGAACACGACCTTGTTGAACCCGACCGCGAGCGCGTCATGGATGGAATAGTCCATGATGATCTCCCCGGCCGGTCCCACGTGTTCCAGCTGTTTGATGCCGCCGTAGCGGGAACCCATTCCCGCCGCCAGCACCGCCAGTGTGATGTCCATCGCGCAACTCCCTGCCCGTTTTATTCAAACAGAGGCATTATACTACGAAATAATGGCGTTTGCAATACGTTCCGGCCCGTTTTGCAATTCTTCCGTCATTTTTAAGAACCCCCTTGACAAGTCCATTCTAACGTGTTAGAATACAGCCATACTAACGCGTTAGAATAAAACCATATCAAGGAGGACCTATCCATGGCCGCGCCGAAGATTTTTGAGAGCGAGTACCGTTTCTGCCTGATCTTATGGGAGCATGAACCCATCCGCAGCCGGGACTTAGCGGAGCTGTGCCGGGAAAAGCTGGGCTGGTCCAAGACCACCACCTATACGGTCATCAAGCGGCTTTCCGACCGGGGCGTGGTGCGAAACAAAAACGCCGTGGTCACGTCCCTGGTGAGCAAGGACGAGGCTCAGGTGTCGGAGCTGGACGAGCTGATGGAAAAGCGGTTTGAAAACTCCCTGCCCGCCTTCATCGCCGCCTTTGCCAAGCGGCAGAAGCTGTCCCAGGAGGACATCGACGAGCTGCGGCGTATCATCGACAAGGGCGGTGAGTGACGTGCTGGTGCGCGTATTTTTGCAGGTGCTGCGTCTGAGCCTGCTGGCCGGGCCGGTGTTCGTGGCCGTCGTGCTCATGCGCCTTGCCCTGCGCCGAGCGCCCAAGTGGCTCAGCTGCGCCCTGTGGGGGCTGCTGGCCCTGCGGCTGGTCTGCCCCTTCACCCTGCCAAGCACCCTGAGCCTTCAACCCAGCCAGACGCGCCTGGACCAGGTGGTGACGGACATCACCCGCGCCCGGATAGAGTATGACGCCCCTGGCTACGGCTCCCCCAGCTACCGCTGGACGGACTTTGTGGACGGTCTGGCCGACGCCGGCGCAGACCAGCCCCCGGAACCTGTCCCATCGCCGGCGCCAGCCGCCGTGACCGTGCCCCAGCAGACAGCGCCGGCCTCATGGGCAAAGCCCCTGAGCATCGCGTGGTTGACAGGCATGGGCGTCATGGTCCTGTACGGCGCGGTCAGCACCCTGCGTCTGCGCCGCCGGGTCCGCACGGCCGTGCGCTGGAAAGAAGACCTGTGGCAGTGCGAGACGGTGGACGCCCCCTTTGTGCTTGGCGTTTTCCGACCGCGGGTCTACCTGCCCTTCTATATGGACCCGGCGGCCGCCCAACAGGCGATCGCCCACGAACGGGCCCACATCAAGCGCCGCGACCAGCTGACCAAGCTGTTCGGGTGGCTGCTCCTGAGCGTGTACTGGTTCAATTGGCCGTTCTGGGGCGCGTACATCCTGCTGTGCCGGGACATCGAGCTTGCCTGTGACGAGCGGGTGATCCGGGATATGTCCAATGAGGCGCGGCAGCAATACGCCCGCGCTCTTCTGGACTGGGGCGCGGAAAAGCCCGGTCCGGCCGTCTGCCCCCTTGCCTTTGGCGAGGTGGGCCTCAAAGAAAGGATAAAGACTGTGATGCGATACAAAAAACCGGCCCGCTGGGCCTCCGCGCTGGCCGTGGCGCTCATCGCCGCCAGCGCCATATGCCTGCTGACCAGCCCCGCGGCCCAGGCCGTGGTCCCGCCCGATATCTCCACGGCGGAAACCGACCAGCTTGCCGGCGCCCTCGAGCGCACCGAACAGGCCCTGGCCGCGCCCGAGCCTATCCCCATCCTGACCGTCCGGCCGCGGGACGTGACCGCCGGCGAGGCGAAGACCATCGCCGCCGCCATATTTGGCGAGACGGATCTTTACGAGGACATCGGCCCGACAAAACAGTCGCTGACCGCGGCCATCCAGTGGACGGAGCAGTATCTGGCCGAGGCCCGTGAAAGCGGGGACGAGCGGGCCATCGGCGAGGTCACCGCCAGGCTGGCGGACCTGCGGCGGCAATACGCGACCGCCCCGGACGAGTCGGAGCGCACGCCCTGCGACTGGACGTTCCGTCCCCAGGGCAGCGACTATGACATGGCGATCCGGGCCAGCGCGTCCCTGGACGGCGGGGACTACGCCATCACGGCCCGGAACGCAAACTGGCCGGACGCGCCCAATGAGCACAGCCTGACGATCAAAAGGACGGACGACGGCCGTCGGTACGCCGCGTCCGCCGCGCCTACCCAGGCCCAGATCGACGCCGCCGCCGAACGGGCGAACGGCTGGCTGGATAAAATGAGCCTGGAAAACTGGGCCATCGTGGCCGCCGAGGCAGCGGACGGCAGCGTCATCGTCACCGCCCAGCCCTCTTACAACGGCGTGGCGCAGCTTCCTTTCGACTGGTGGCACGACCCCCCGGCCGACCAGACGCTGTCGTTCAACTTTTACGCCGACGGCACGCTTCTGTCCGCCCTGTACAGCTCGCCTATGGAGGTCGTGGCCTCCCAGGAGCAGCAGACGCTCCTGTCCCTGCCCTACGCGCTGACGAAAGCGGGGCTGGAGGACAGCATGGCGGAGCTGGACTGGCGGTTTTGCTATACCCGCGTGCCCGACGCCGACGGCTCCGGGGACTATCACCTGGTCCCCTCCTATCGCGCCGGCTATGTCAGCGAGGACGCGGGCGGCGGCGCGGCCATCGTCAGCGCCGTGGATGGCTCTCTCATCGCCGACACCCGCCCCACCGGAACGCAACCGCCTGACGCTACCCCCACCCCGGCCCCGGAGGTGGCGGACCTGGCGGTCCTGAACGGGGACAACAACTATGTGGAGGTGGGGGACCGGTTCTCCCTGCCCGCCGGACAGAGCATCGACCTGTACGCCGCCTGGTATCCCCAGGTGCCCGCCACACCGGCCTGGACCGTGGACGACGAGGCCGTGGTGCGCATCACGCCGGACGAGGACGGCCTGCGCTGTCACTGCGAGCTTGTGGGCGAGTCCGGCGCCGAGACAGTGCTGCACGTGCAGGTAAACGAGAAGCAAAAAGACCTCCGAATCATCATCACGTGAAAAAAGGAATGGGCGCGGCAGTTGGCCGCGCCCACATTATCAAAAAGCGGGCCATAATAGGAAAACGCAATTATCACTCGATCGGCACAAACGTGCCGTCACGGAAGGTATAGACCCGGTCGGACAGGGCGCGGGCGGCGCGGATGTCGTGGGTGGTGACAAGCAATGTCCGGCCCTCCGCGTGGCGCTTGAGCAGGGCCAAAATGTCCTCCTGCAGGGCCTCGTCCAGCTCCTTCAGCGGCTCGTCCAACAGCAGCAGGTCCCCCTCCCGCGCCAGGGTCCGGGCCAGGTTCACCCGCTGGGCCATACCGCCGGAGAGCTCCCGTGGCAGGGCGTCCGCCGCGTCGGCCAGCCCTACCTCCGCCAGCCATTCCCTGGCCCTGGGCATGCTTGACCGGCCCCCGTCCAGCACGGCGTTCACGTTCTCCGCCGCCGTGAACCAGGGCAGCAGCCGCGGCTCCTGAAAGGCGTAGGCCAGCCGCTTGGCGCGGCGCGTGACCGTCCCGGCCGTGGGTCCCACCAGGCCGGCCGCCAGCCGCAGCAGAGAGGTCTTGCCACAGCCGGAGTGGCCCATCAGGGCAATGTGCTCTCCCGGTGCGGCGTGCAGCGTCACGCCAGATAAAACCTGCCTGTCCCCGTAGGAAAGGCAAACGTCGTCAAAGCGTATCACGGCCCGTCGCCTCCCATCCTGCGCCGCCGGCCCAGCCGCACGATGGCGGCATCCAGCAGGTATTCGATGACCAGCGAACACACCGCCACCACCGCCGTCCAGGCGAACAGGTCCGCCGTGTTCATGTAAAGCTTCGCCTCGTAAAGCTCCCGGCCGATGGCTTGGGCCGGGACCGTCAGTACCTCGGCTGCCACGCCGGACTTCCAGGCCAGTCCCAGACAGGCGCGGCACGCGGACAGGAAATAGGGGGCGATGGAGGGGCCGTAAACCAGCCGGGCCGTCTTCCACCGGGAAAAACCGCAGACCCGGGCCAGCTCCAATAATTCGCCATCCGCCGAGCGCAACCCCTCCGACATGTTGGACCAGACCACCGGCAGCACCATCAAAAATACGATCACCGTGGGCAGGATATCCCGCCCGACCCAGATGAGCACCAGCAGGATGAAGCTGGCCACGGGCACCGCCTGGATAACGCCCATCAGCGGCGCGAACAGCGCGTCCAGCAGCCTTGAACGGTCCGTCCCCAGGGCCAGCACCGCCCCGGCGAAAATGCCCGCCGCCGCGCCGCATATGATGCGCAGCAGGCTCACGGCGGTGACGCGCCAGAACATGCCCTCCCCGGCCAATGCCGCAAGGCGCCGGACCACGGTGACGGGTCCGGGGAACAAAAGCTCCCGGTCCACGGCCGCGGCGACCAGCGCCCAGACTCCCAGCCAGAAAGCCAGAGCGAATATCCCTTTTCCCGGTATTCTCCGGCTTTTCATGCTATTGACCTTTGTAATAGAACGCCTCGTCCGGCACGGCCCCGCCGATGGATTCGGGGGCTACGCCATAGAGGATCTGCAAAAATCCGTCCATGTCCGTCTGCATCTCGTCGCCTGTGATAAAGCACAGGTTGCAGCGGGGCAGGGCCTTCTCGGCCACGGCGGCATTGGTGAAAACGCCGGTCTGCTCGATGAGCGCGGCGGCGTCTGCCGGCTGCTCCTGAGCGTAGGCGATGGACGCGCCGTATTCCTCCAAAAACGCATCGACCTCCGCCGGGTGATCTTCCACGAACCCGGTCCGGGCCACCACGCAGCCCTGGACCAGACTGTTCTCGGGGTAATAGTTCTGCCACTGCTCCGTCAGGTCCAGCGCCGGGATAAGCGATCCGTTGGCGGCGCATGCGATGGTCACCATGGGCTCGGGCAGCACGGCCGCGTCCACCTCGCCGGCGGCCAGGGCCGTGCGCAGGTCCGCGGGCTGGGCGTAGGTGTCGTCAATGGTCACGTCCACCCCCGCCGCGCCACACAGCGCCTGGAACAGAAACAGCGGGTTCTGGGCCGGGACATAGACCCGCATGCCGTCCAGGTCCGCCAGGGACTGAACGGTCATGGCCTCGCCGTTCACCACCAGATACAAAACGCCCAGGGTGTTCAGCGCCAGAAGGCGCACGCCGCCCTGGGTCTTGTTGTACACCGCCGCCGCGGCGTTGGTGGGCAGAGCCGCGATGTCGCACCCGCCGCTTATGAGCGCGGCGGTCACGTTGCTGGCGTCCGTCTCCACGGAAAAGGAATAGTTGAGCTGTGCGTCGCCCGCGGCGCTGTCGGCCATGAGCTTTGCCATGCCGAAGCCGGTGGTCCCGTTCAGGACCATCACGTTCACGGCCAGGTCCTCGTCGATACGGGCCTGGCTGGCGCACGCTCCGGCGCACAGGCTCAGGCACAGGGCAAGGGCCAGCAGGGTGGCATACAGGCGTTTCATGGAAAGGTCTCCTTCCTTATGTATGGCCTTTCCCGCCTGTCCGGCCTTTTCAGGTTATGGCCGGGAAATGACGTGGGAATAGGCTGTTTTGGCGTTGACGCCGGGCAGCGCTCCGATCTCGCCGGACAGGGCGTTGGTCACGTCCTGGGGCGCGTCCACGGCAATGCTGATGATGTTGATGTCCCGGCCCCGATAAGGTATCCCCATCCGGCCCAGGATATAACCGGAATAGCGGTGCAGGATGGCGTTGAGCTGTTCAACGCTGTCCGTGTTCTCCACAATGATGCCGATCACGGCAACGCGTGTTACCATCATAGCTTTCTCTCTCCCCTTACAATAACGCCGCCGCGCCAAAAACCGGCGCGGCCAACGGCGGAGCCGCCGCTCCGCTGGACCGTGCCTTTCGCTGCAACTCCCCGTTTTGGCGTCAGCCACGCTTTATTGATTTTCATTATAAAACACCCCAGGGCCATTTGCAATATCTTTATCACAGACGGGGCAAAAAAGTTGTTGACAAACTGCATTATTTGTATTATGCTGACTAATACAAACAATGCAGAGGTGAGACCAATGCTCCTGAAGCTGGATTTTGCCGCGGATGTCCCGATCTACATGCAGATAAGAAATCAGATCGTCCTGGCCGCGGCCCGGGGCGAGCTTATGCCGGGTGACCGGCTGCCCACGGTCCGGGCGTTGGCGGAGGAGTGCGGCGTCAACATGATGACCGTGAGCAAGGCCTATCAGCTTTTGCGCCAGGAGGGCGTCATCGCCACGGACCGGAGAAGCGGCGCGGTGATGGCCCGTCCGGCGGAGAACGCCGGACCGGGCAAGGAGACCCTGGACGGCCTTCGTCTGCGGCTGGGGGAGCTTCGTCTGGCGGGGCTGGACGAGGACGAGGCCGTGGCGCTGTGCCGGAAGCTCTATAAGGAGGGGATAAAATGACGGCGCTGATCTCATGGGGTACATGCATCGTGCTCTTGCCCGTGCTGTACGCCCTGAACGTCAACGAGGCGAAATTCAAGAAAAACATCGTCGTGGGGGTCACGTTCCCCATGGCGGGCCGAGCGGACCCGGAGGTCCTGCGGCTTTTGAAAGGCTATAAGCGTGCGCAGCTGTTGGTGTGCTTAGGTTTGGCGGCGCTGGCGGTCCTGTTCGCGGCGCTCTGTTGGCCGGGGATCAACTTCTGCCTGCTGTTTCTGTGGGTAGACCTGCTGATCGTGGGGGAATTTGCCTGCACCGCCCGGTGGAACGGCAAGCTCAAGGCGGTGAAAAAGGCCCGGGGCTGGGCCGTGCCTGCCATACGGACCGCCAGCGTCACCGCGGCGGCGGAGCCGGTCAGGCGGGTGCGTATCTGGTGGTTCGTGGCGGCGGCTATCCTCGCGGCGGTCCCGGCGATATTTGACCGGGACCTGTGGTGGATGTATCTTCTGGACGGGGTCATGGCGTTCTGCTGCGGCCTGGGGGCCAAATATCTTTACCGCAACCGGGCGGAGGCGGTGGACGAGAACGAGGCCGTGACGGCGGCTCTGACCCGGGTCCGCCGGCGGGCGTGGGACCGGGTGTGGCTGCTGTGCGCCTGGACGCTGGCGGCCCTCGACCTGGGCATATGGCTGAGCACGAGATTCTTCTCCGACAGCCAGGTCCTGTTCTGGCTCACGATCGCCCTGGCGGTGGGCGTGTGCGCCGCGGCCGTGGCCATCGAGTTTCGGGTCCGGCACGTGCAGGAAAAGCTCACCGCCGCCAGCGGCCAGGGCTTCTATGTGGACGAGGACGACAAGTGGCTCTGGGGCCAGCTCTACTATGACCCCAACGACAGCCGGACCATCATCAACGCCCGCACCGGCGTCAACTCCACCGTGAACCTGGCCCGGCCGGGCGGCAAAGCGTTCATGGTCCTGTCCCTGGTCCTACTGCTGGCCCTGCCCGTCATGGGTCTGGTTCTTGACGAGATGTGCGCGGCGCCCCAGCCCCTGCGGGTCGAGGGAGGGACCCTGCTGGCCGAGAGCTGGGGCAAGGACTACGCCCTGCCCCTGGAGGATATCGCGGACGCGGAGGTCCTGGACGCGCTGCCCAAGGGCATGACGCGGGTGCTGGGCACCGGGGCGGACAGCATTTTGAAGGGCGCTTTTACCACCCCCTTTGGCCGTGCCACGTTGTGTCTGGACCCGCGGACGGGACCGTGGCTCAAGGTGACCATGACGGACGGGACGGTGTACCTGCTGGGCGGGGGCGCGTCCGACGCGCTGGGCATGTATGAAAGCCTGTCCGAGGGGAGGCGTGCGCCATGACGCGGGGCCAGCGCCGTGGGCGCGTCACGGTCCGTGTACTGGCGGCGGCCGCGCTGGCCGGTATGGCCGCGGCCATCTTCTGGGCCGGACCAAGAGCGGGCCGGGTGGCCCAAGGGGAAGGGGAGACGGCCGTGTTTTTCGGCGACAGCATCACGGAGTACTGCGACCTGCAAACCTATTATCCGGGTCTGCGCACCGTCAACGAGGGCATCGCCGGGGACACCACCGGCGGCATGCTGGAGCGCATGGGCCGGGTGTACGGGGCCGACCCGTCCGTCGTGGTGGTCTTAGGCGGCGTCAACGACCTGCTCTCGGGCTACAGCGCCGGTCAGGTCACGGCCAATCTGCGCACCATCGTGCAGAATATCCACGATAACCTGCCAAATGCCCGGATCGTGGTCCAGTCCATCTATCCCATCGCGGACAGTGTTGACCTTTACTATACGGACATCATATGCGCCGTGAACGACGCCCTGCGGGCCATGGCGGCGGAGCTGGACTATACGTACGCGGACGTGTACGCGGCGCTGCAAACGGCTGACGGCCGGCTGGACGGGCGCTATTCCGACGACGGCCTGCACCCCAACGACGCCGGATATCGGGCGGCGTGCCCCGTGGTCCGGGCGGCTATCGACGGTTGACGAAAACCTCATTTTATGCTATCATAAACCGTTAGAAAATGGCCCGGCGGGGCAACAACGCCCGCCGGAGGAAGGAGCATAAATAACTATGGCAAACAGGATCGTCACCATCAGCCGGGAGTTCGGCAGCGGCGGCCGCACGGTGGGCAAGCACCTGGCGGAAAAGCTGGGCATCCCCTGCTACGATCAGGAGCTTTTGGAGAAGATCGCGGAGGAGAGCGGCCTTGCCAAGGAGTACATAGCCGAGCGGGGCGAGTATACGCCAAGGGGCGGTTGGCTGGCCACCGCCTTTGCGGACCGGTCCGTCAACGGCCTTTCCATCCAGGATTACCTCTGGACCGTGCAGCGCAAGCTCATTTTGGAGATCGCGGCCAAGGAGTCCTGCGTCATCGTGGGCCGGTGCGCGGACTATATTCTGGACGGGAAACAGGACCTTTTGAAGGTGTTCGTCTACGCGTCCATGGAAAAGCGGGCCGAGCGCATCGTGAAGCTCTATGGTGAGACTGGCGACAGCCCGGAGAAGCGTCTGCGGGACAAGGACAAGCGCCGCGCCGCCTATTACCAGTTCTACACGGACATGGAGTGGGGCAAGGTCCAGCACTACCACATCGCCCTGGACAGCGGCACGCTGGGCGTGGACAAGTGCGTGGATATTATAGCGGGATTGTACTAAGAGTATTTTTCTCTCCCCCAGTCAGCGCAGAGCGCTGACAGCCCCCTCGTCAGAGGGGGCCTTTTTATATGGAAAATTCATTGAAAAAGCCTCCCTCTGACGAGGGAGGTGGCGCGGCGCAAGCCGCGTCGGAGGGAGAGACAATAAAAACCGGGGCTGTTTGAACAGCCCCGATTTTTTCATTTCCCCACTTTTTTCAGCCACCGGCGCAGAAGCCACAGGGCGAAGACCGCGCCGCATGTCTCTCCTGCGATGACGGCGCTGACAAGCCCGGTCAGGCCAAAGAGCCGGTCCAGCAGGAACATGAAGGGGATATAGAACACGATCTGCCGGACCACGGAGTGGGCCAGGGTGTCCCGCCCGTCGCCCATGGCCTGTAAGCAATAGGACGTGTGGTAGTTCATGAACTGAACCGGCGAGACAAGACACCGGATGCGCATAAAGGCGGTGGCGTATGTCACGGTCTCAATGGCCTGTTGGGCGTGAGAGCCGGAGGTGCTGATGAAAAGCCGGCATATGGGTCCGGCGCACAGCCGGAAGAAGGCCACGCAAAAAACCGTGATGATCAGACCGATGTTCCGGGCGAAGCGTATGGTGTCCTGCATGCGGGTCCTGTCGCCGGAGGCGTAATTATATGCCACGATGGGCAGCATGCCCTGGCAGATGCCGATGCAGATGGCGTTGGGCAGCCGCTCCGCCTTCATGACGATGCCGATGGCGGCCAGGGGCAGGTCCCCGTGGGCGGCCATCAGGGCGTTCAGGAACACGTTGGCCACGTCGAACAAAGCCGTCAGCAGCGCGGAGGGTACGCCCACGGCGAACACGCCCCGCTTATCCTCCCGCCGGATGGCCCGTGCGTCGGCCAGACGCATGCTCAGCGGCGCGGTGCGGGAGACTTTTTTGAGCGTCACCAGCATGTACGCGCATGCGGCGATGTTGGAAAGCAGCGTGGCCAGCGCCGCGCCGAATACCTCCCAATCCCTGGGCAGCAGCACGAACATGAAAAGCGGGTCCAGGGCGATGTTCAAAAGCCCGCCGCCGGAAAGGCCGATGCTGGCCTGACGGGAGTAGCCCGCGTTGCGCAATAGATGTCCGCACACGGCGGACAGGACCACCGGCAGCGTGCCCACTATCACGGTCAGCCAGAGGTATTGGACCGCGTACTTTGCCGTGGCGTCCGAAGCGCCCAGGATATCCAGCAGCGGGTGGAGAAAAACGCCCACCAGCGCCGAATACAGCAGGGAGATGGCAATGGCCCCGTAAAAGCTGAAGGCGCACACCCGCCGGGCGTCGTCGGTCCGGCCCTGGCCCATCAGCCGCGCCAGCAGACTGCCGCCGCCGATGCCGAACAGGTTCCCCATGGCCACGGTCATCATGAACACGGTGAAGGCCACGGTCACGGACGCCACCATGTAGGAATTGCCCGTGCGGCCGATGAAGAAGGTGTCCACCACGTTGTAGACCAGGTTGATAAGCTGGCTTATGACCGTGGGGATGGACATGGCGATCACCGCCCGCGATACGGGTACGGAGCGGAAAAGTTCATTTTTGCCGGCAGTGCGCATGCTCTGGCCTTTCATTATCAATATTCTATCTCGCAATACTCATAGGCGTTGATGACGGTCGTGTCGCCGTACTGGTCCCGCCGGGGGACGTTGTGGGCATAGGTGCGGTGGATATGGCCGTGGATGAAGTACTTGGGCCTGTATTTGTCCAGCAGCGTCAAAAAGCACTCGAAACCCCGGTGGGAGAGGGTGTCGAAGTCGTTGAGCCCCCGTGCGGGAGCGTGGGTCAGCAGGATGTCGAACCCACCGTGCTTGCGCAGCTTGCGCCACAGCTTCCGGACCCGCCGCTGCATCTGCTGCTCGGTGTACATGCACTCGCCCTCCCGGTGATACCGGTAGGACCCGCCCAGGCCCAGAATGCGCACGCCCTTGACCTCGATGATGTCGTCCTCCGCGCAGACACAGCCCTCCGGCGGGTGGGTCAGCAACATGTCGTCGTGGTTGCCCCGGACGTACACCAGCGGGCAGTGGGCCATGGTCACCAGAAATTCCAGGTACGCCGGCCGCAGGTCGCCGCACGCCAGAATGAGGTCGAACCCGTCCAGCGAGCCGGCCTGAAAATAATCGTAATAGCGGGGAGCAGCCACGTCTGACACGGCCAGAATCCGCACGGGATCACCTCTTTTCTCTGTATTGGGCGTGCTTTATTCTGCTTGTTTCGACGACATTATCCCGACGATATCCACCGTGTCTTTCGCCGTCTCGTCCAGGTCTTCCCAGGCGGGGATGGCGCCGACGATGTTCTCGTTGAGCCAGCTCATGTCGATGACCTTGTCCGGGGTGAGGACATCGCCCTGGTCCAGCACCTGCCGGCCGGACTGGTCGAACAGCGGCCCACGGAAGGGTTCGCACGTGCCGGCCCGGAAGCTCCGGCCCAGAAATTCCGCCATCTTCCGGGTGCTCTCGGGCAGCTTTTCGGAATAGCGCATCTCCACCACGCCGGCGGACATGCCCCAGTAGTAATTCAGCGCCCTGGGGCTGTGTTCCGCCTCGGCCTGGAAGCTCTTGTCCTGGATACGGCGCAGTATCGTCTCATAATACACGCCCCACTGCCACACGGGCCGGGCCAGGTTCACCGTGCCGCTGTCCGTGACGATGGCAAGACCGAAGGGGGTGTGTCCGTTGTCCCGCAGCCGCGCCAGGTCCTGGGAGGACACCAGGCGCACGCCGTTTTCTTTCAGCCGCGCCATGGCGCTGTCCAGCCCGCCCACGGAGGACCACTCCAGCCGGACCTTTGCCAGGGGGTTCACGGCCTGCACGCCCAGACCGAAGGCGTTGATACCGGCCACCTGGCCGAAGATGGGATAGTCGCAGATATAGCCCACGTCGTTGCCACCGGTCAAACTCCCGGCGATAACGCCGGCGATGAACTTGGCCTCGTACATCCGGGCGTAATACGTGCGGATATACCGGTGGGACATGTTGAGCGAGCAGTTCAAAATGGTGAGCTTGGGATCTTCCACCGCGGCCCGGAGGCTGGCGGGCAGCAGCCGGGGGGAGGTGGTGAACAGCACCGTGCACCCGTCCTGGGCCGCCTCGTGTATGACCT
The DNA here is from genome assembly GCA_947624395.1 of uncultured Oscillospiraceae bacterium. Taxonomy (GTDB): domain Bacteria; phylum Bacillota; class Clostridia; order Oscillospirales; family Oscillospiraceae; genus CAJOIG01. Next base: position 33,691 of record CANQKA010000005.1, on the reverse strand, counting down.
CCAAAGGGTCTGCGTCCAGGGCGTTGAAATAGGCCCTTGTCTCGATCTTGTCCCCGAATACCCGCTGCACGTGCTGGCGGCCCAGCTCGTGGCCGAAAGTCCAGCCGGAAAGACCGGGGTCCTTGTCGTGGATGAAGGCCACCCGCAGGGGCTTTTCCGCCTTGGGCAGGACTTTCGCCAGCAGGCTCTCCGGCTTTTCCGCCGCCGGGTCCAGCTTCACGTCGATGGGGGTGCTCTCCTGTTGGAGGGTGATCTCCTGCCACACGCTGGCCACGGACTTTTTCAGCTCCTGACCGGATTTTTGCCGCAGGACCTGATAGCCGTAGACCTCCACATAGGCCAGCAGCGCGTCGCCCACCGTCGATGCCAGGTGCTTGCCGCCGTTGGCCTCGTATGCCTGACGGAAGGAGAAGTAGGCGGCGCGGAAAGCCGCCCGGTCGTTGTCCGACCATGTCTCGCCGGGGGACTTGCCAAGAAGCTGCTGCAGGCGGGCGCAGCTTCCGGGCTTTGTGAATTCGATGAAATTGGTCCGGCTGAGCCGGTAAAAGTCAATGAGTTCAAAATACAGCGTCGTCTCCGCGTCGCCCCGTGCCTCGGGCAGTACCCGCAGCACGTGGGCCTCCACGGCCTCCGCGCCGAAGAATTTCAAGACGCTTATGCGCTTGTTGCCCTCCTCCACATAGTACCGGTTCAGGTACTCGTAGACCTTGACGGGCTCCCGGATGCCCTCGTCCAGGTGGGCCTGACAGAGATTGTTCCACTTGGCGGCGAACTCGGAGTCCACGGGCAGCAGGGGCAGGAAGTTACGGGCAAAGGCGTTGGTCCTGGCGGCGGTACGGGTGCCCACCACAAAGTCCATGGGGATGGACATGATGCCCAGGTCCACCCCGCCGGAAAGGCGCTCCGACGGCACAAAGGCGTCCAGCACCGCGGGGTAGGGGTGTTCGCCCGCGGAGGTGCAGCGGTGAAATTCTTTTTGCGCCAGCTTCAGCGCCTCGGAATAGTAGGAAGTTTGCATGGAATTTCCTTTCTGGCCTGGCAGGTCACGCCTTCCGTTCACCGCGCATTGTACACTGTCCCCGCCAATGCGCACAAGAGGGATTTTCGCCAAAAACACGGGCCATTGGGCGCACATTATTGACGGCCCTCCCTTATTGAAAGCCCCCCTTGTTAAAGGGGGGTGGCCGCCATCGGCGGCCGGGGGGATTGCTGTTGGACGAAAGACAATCCCCCAGTCAGCGCTTTGCGCTGCCAGCCCCCTTTGACAAGGGGGCCATAAGTAGTGCGGCTTGCGCCGCGCCACCTCTCCTTACACAGGGGAGGCTTTTAGCACCCGCACGCCCCAGGGGGGAAGGGTGAACGGTTCGTTTTCGGCGATGGGCTCGTTTTCCGGCAGGAACACGCCGGCGGGGTGCTTTTCCACGGTCAGGGACGCGCCGGAGAAGTTCATATAGAATACGATTTGGCGGCCCTGCGCGTTGGTCCCACGGCGGACGATGAGCGGGAAGCGCTCTTGCGGCACTGTCACGCCCAGTTTGGGCAGCAACGCTTCCAGCACCGCATCCAGACCCGCCGGGTCAAAGTACGCGGCCAGATAGGCGGCCTGACCTGCTCCATATCCGTGCGTTGTCACGGCAGGCACGCCGCCCCACACCGGGTGCTGATAGACGCAAAGGGCCTCGGCGCCCCGCAGTTCCAAAAGCTCCATCCAGTCCGTCACCGCCACGTGCGCGGGCAATTTCACGCTGTCGGAGGCAAGGGCCGTGCCCGATTCCGGGTACGTGAACCGGTCGTAGGTCAGCCCCAGGCAGTCCGTGAGCATATGGGGCTGGGCGTCGTGGTAGATCTTCAGGTTTTCGTCCGCAAAGCCCGTGCGGAACGTGACCAGAATGTGCCCGCCCTGGCGCACGTAGCCGTCCACGGCCCGCAGCAGGTCCTCCGGCGCGGCGTACAGGCAGGGCAGGACCACCAGATCGTAATCGGAGAAGTCCCGCTCTGCGTCGGAGATGATGTCATATTCTATGTTCAGGCGATATAGACTGTCGCACAGCCAGCGCAGATAGTCGCTGTAGTCCCGCTTTGGCTGGGTGTTCATGGGCGCGGCGGGGAACCACTGCAGGCCCGTCTGGGACCGGTTGCTGACCATCACGGCCACGTGAGAGCGCTTATTGAGGTGCAGCACGTTTGGCGACAGCGCCCGAAGCTCCGCGCCGATGGCGGCGCACGCCCGGTATGTCTCGTTGGGGGCCAGGTCGTGGCTCAAAACGCCTTTCCAGTAGCTCTCTATGGCGTTGTGGATGCTGTGCCAGTGCCAGTATTCTATGCCGTCCGCGCCGCCGGCTAAGTGGCTGAGGGCCTGTAAACGCAGCTGGCCGGGGTAGGGAAGACGGCCAAAGGGTCCCTGGGCCTGGGTCTCCAGGACCAGATAGTTGGCCTTTTTAAGCCCCCTTGCCACGTTGCCGCCGAAGGCGATCTCCGCGCCAGTTAAGTCCCCCGCGCCGGGGTGGTAGATGTCGCACCCGGTCACGGTCACGGCCTCGGCGGCGTCGAACTGGTCCACGTCCGGCTGGTAGCCGTAGGAATAGCCCCGCCAGGCGTAGTCGAAGTTGTGGGTGACGAACTGGTCCGGGCGCCTGTATTCGTCCAGAATGGACCGCTGCCACAGCAGAAATTCCGTCACCAGATAGCGCTGGAACGCCTGGTATTCCGCGCCCAGGCTGGCGTTGATGGTCCCGCGCACGTCGGGCAGATCGTCCCAGCTGCCCAGGGAGTTGGACCAGTAGGCAAGGCCCATGGCCTGATTCAAATTTTCCACCGTGCCGAACTTGTCCTGAAGCCAGTCCTTAAAAAGCGCCTGGGCCCTTGGGGAGCAGGTGTCGTATGGCTTTGTCTCGTTGTCGATCTGCCAGCCTATGACGCTTGGGTGGCCGCTGACCGCCTCCGCCAGCTTTCGGATGATGCGCTCGGCGTGGAAGCGGTAGCCGGGGTGGGTGATGTCGAAATTCTGCCTTGGCCCGTACCGGTTGGGGCCGGCGTGGGTGTCGGATAAAATGTCCGGGTATTTGTTGGCAAGCCAGGGGGGTATGGCGTAGGTGGGCGTGCCCACGATCACGCTTATGCCGTGCTTTTGGGCGGCGTCCAGCACCCGCAGCAAAAGGGAGAAGTCGAACTGGCCGTCCCGCGGCTCCCAGGTGCTCCAGGCCGACTCCGCCACGCGGATGGTGTTGAAGCCCGCGTCGGACAGCATTTGCATGTCCCTGTCGATACGCTCCACGGGCATGTACTCGGCGTAATAGGCCGCGCCGTACAGCAATTTTTCCGTCATAAGAAATACCTCCACTTGACGTGGGAAAAATTTATTGTTATAACTGATTATACAATAATTTCCGCGCTATGCAAGCACACCAGGAGGGAAATGCCTATGGATCGGTTCATCGTCAACATCGTCCACCGGCCGGAGATGGTGCCGGAGTACGCCGAGAAGGTCACGGGCCAGGGCAGGGCGGAGGACATCGGCCGCGGTGCGCTGTTGACCGAAAGCCTGGACATCTTCAAGACCCAACAGGAAATTGCCCACAAAAATGGGCTCAAGACCACCATCCAAATGACCTACGCCAGCCTTTTTAACGACGAGGCCGTGACCATCGCCAAGGAGCACCACGAAAAGTACGGCGACGAGATATCCCTGAGCCTGCTGGGGCTTCCATGCGAGCAGTTCCGGGAGAAGTACCAGACCAAGGATTTCTGCATCTGGATGTTCTCTATGGAGGAAAAGAAGACCATCGTCCGGGATGTGTTCGGCAAGTTTTACGACCGGTTCGGCTTTTACCCGGAGTCCACCGGGTCCTACTATATGGACGCGGACCTCATTAACTTCATCAAGGGGTCGTACCCGTCCGTCAAGTGCGCCGTGGCCACCTGCTGGGAGGAAGGGCCCAAGGCCTACCACACCTGCAACAACAGCTGGTACACCTTTATGGACGGCGGACCATGGGCCCCATGGATACCCTCGAAGCAGAATACCCACGCGCCCGCCGCCAACGAATCGGAGGACAGCGGCATCGTGGCTATACCCCACCTGAGCCGGGACCTGCTGGCGTGCTACGACGGCAACGGCTCCAACTTTGGCACCCACCCGCAAAACGTCCTGCGGGGCATGATCTACGACACAAAGACCTGGGAATACCCGTACCTCTATAACCTCATCGACCAGTACCGGTATCTGGCGAAGTTCAACAACGGCTATGCCTACAACATGATGTTCGTAGGTCCCGGCTGGATGAACAAGATGGGCCGGTGGGAGGCGCCATACGAGCTGCTGAAGAAGTCCTACGAGGACGGGTGCGCGTACTATGGCAAGCTCAAAAAAGAGGGCAAGCTCACGGACATGACCATGAGCGAGTTCGCGGACTTTTACCGGGAGAATAAGCACTACACCGAGCCGGAGTGCGCCCTGTGGCGGGATATTTTGTACGGCAGCGACAAGCAGCTTTTCTGGTACTGCGACCCGTACATGCGTGTGTGCGTGAACATGGACCAGGGCGGGGCTATCGTGGACCTGCGGCCATATGCGGCCAAGCTGGAGTGGCCCGTGGGCATCGGCACGCCCCACGTCCAGGACGCCAGCTACCCGTTCCTCATTCAGGAGAAATACCGGGCCGGGTACTTCACCCACTACGCCGGAGAGGGGACCATCCGCAGCGCCAAGATATGCCACAACGGGGAGGAAGTGGACCTGTGCCTTTGCAGGACCCACGGCCATTTCTCGAAAGCTGGCAACGACCGCATCCTGACATTGGACCCGGTGGAGATAGAGTTTTCCGACCTGACTGTGAAATTGCAGACGGTGCTCACCTTCCCGGAGGGCACTGGTGCGGTGAAGGTCGAGCGGAGGGTGCTTTCCATGAGCGACCCGACCGCGGTTGTCACCGTCAACGAGTACATGGTGGCGTGCTACGGCACCACCGAGTACCCGGAGGACATGACGAGCCTGACCCTGGCGGTACAGGCGGGGCAGCAGAAAAAGATCATTCCCTACGCCTACCGGTGTCGGGAGGCGTCGCTGGCCGGGGCGGACGAGGTGAACTGCACCCTGCCGCCCATCAAGACGAAGGTGACCATGACCTGCGAGGGCCGGGACAAGACAGGCTACGTCCGGGAGGGCTACGCCTTCAGTCCCATGTTCACCCTGGGCTATACGGGCACACTGCAAGAAAAGGAGGCGTTCAGCACATGGCTCAGGCTGGAAAGGGCAGACTGAATTACCGGTGCCCGTCCTGCTTCATGCGGGACCTGGACATCGACATGTTCTACGACAAGGAAAAGGGCGAGTATTATTGCATCCGCTGCCAGTACCGGGGCAGCGAGGCGGACGTGCTGGCCAAGAACGAGCTGGCCCGGTTCCGCTACGGGGCGATGAGCAAGCGGTATACAGATTTTGAAAATTTTTCGGAAAAGTGAGCCGTTTTTGCGCCTTTGCCCGTCTTACTATCATGGAGACCGCCATTGGCGGACCGGGAGGATGATGGGTATCATGAACAGGACAAGACGGTTGTTGGCGCTGGCGCTGGCTTTCGTGCTGGCCTTTGGCGCGCTGGGCGTCACGGCGCTGGCAGCGGAAGAGCCGGACAAGGGCTATACGATAACGGAAGAAGTGGTGGTCCGGGAGGACGCGGTGCCCCTGGGCGGACTGCCCACGGCGCGGGAGTGCTGCGCGCTGCACTTTGTGCTGACGCTGGCCGCGCTGGGCGTGGCGGTGTACTATACCCACGACCGAAAGCGCCGTCAGGCCCGGGAATTTGAGCTCCGTGCGGAGCTTTGACAGCATTAAAATGCAGGAGGCACGGTCATTGTGACCGTGCCTCCGTTTCTTATTTTCTGGTAATTGGGACCCAGATCTGGCTGTGGTAGTCCGGGGCCGTCATGTCCCCGTCGGGGTATGCCTCCATGTCCAGCTCACAGGTGGGCTCGTAGGCGGAGCCGGGGAAGAACTCGGTGATGATCCGATGCCAGAGAGCTTGAATGGCGTCCGGCATGGCCCCGGCGCAGTCGAATACCGCCCAGGTCCGGGCGGGGATAGCCGTGCGCCGAAAGCCCTCCGGGACGGGCGTTTCCGGGTCCACAGGGACCGCGATGGCGTAGTCGAAGGTCTTGTCGTCGGTGGGCTGATCGCCGTAGCAGACGCCCAAAACACAGGTCTTGTCCGAGGCCAGGGACAGGAGCTTTTCTATGGTCCCGTCGGCCTGGACACGGGTCCAGAAGTCCGGGATGGTGTTCAGGTTCTCGCTGTCCGCGATGGTGTGGCGCTCCACCTTTTCCAAAAGGGTGAAGCCGGGTTTGTCCGCGATTTGATAGTCCATGATGGTACCGCCTTTCAGTGTGAGATGCACGGAAAGCGGGGAGAAGGACCGCAGCCGGGAGCCGTCCCGCCGGGCCTCCGAGGGGGTCACGCCGTGGAAGCGGGCAAAGGCGCGAGCGAAACTCTCCGGGCTCTCGTAGCCGTACTTCAGCGCCGTGTCCAGCACCTTCGCGCCCCCGGCGGCCAGCTCCCTGCCGGCTAGGGTCAGCCGCCGTGCCCGGATGTACTCGCCCAGGCTCATGCCGCACAGGGCCCCGAAGATGCGCTGGAAGTAGAAGGGGGAACAGGCCGCCTGTCGGGCGATGTCGCCGTAGTCCAGCTCGCCGTCCGTCAGGTGCGATTCGATGTAGTCCAGTGCCCGCTGGATGCCCGCGGCCCAGTCCATGGCTCCGCCTCCTTCCGTGCTGGCGTCATTTTAGCGGAAAAGCAGAACGTTGTCCTGACTTTTGCTGCCCGCCGGTGTCAGCCTTTCATTTCCATATAAACCAGCAGAAGAGGTAGCCGGTCATGACCGCAGCCAGGGTAAAGGGCACGCCCACGCGCATGAAGTCCCTGGTGCTGACCTCGTGGCCCTGGCGGCGCAAAATGCCGATGGCGGTGATATTGGCGGACGCGCCGATGGGGGTGATATTGCCGCCCAGGGTCGCGCCGGTGAGCAGGCCGAAGTACAGCAAAATGGGGGAGCAGTCCATGCTGGCGGCGATGCCGGTGACAACGGGCAGCATGGTGGCCACATAGGGAATGTTGTCCACGAACGCGGAAAACAGCACCGAGCCCCACACGATGATGGAGTACATGACGAAAAGGTTGCTGCCGCCCACCCGGACGAACAGGGCCGCGATGGCGTCGATGACGCCGCCGGCCGTGATGCCCGCTATCACCACGAACAGCCCCGCCAGCAGCAGAAGGGTCTGGTAGTCGATCTCCAAAAAGGCGGCCTTCACGTTGTGCCAGCTCTTCTCCCGCAGCCGGGAGTGGACCGCCCCCACCAGAAACACGCCGATGCAGATAAGGCCGTTGGTAATGGCCGGCTTGCCGGGGATGAAGGACGCGGCGATCAGCAGCAGCACCGTACCCAGCAGCAGGTATGTAGGCACGTAGTTCGTGACCTCGGTCCTGTCCGGGATGCTGACAGGCGAGCGCTGGTCCCGGAACATCCACATGATGATGGGCACCGTCACCAGCGCGCCCAGCTCCACGGCCCAGAAGATGCTGAACCTGCCGTCCATGAAGAAGAAGTCCAGAAAGTCCATGTCCGCGTAGCCGCCCAGCATGATACTGGTGGTGTCGCCCACCAGGGTGGCCGCGCCCTGCAAATTGGAGCTTACGGCGATGCAGATGAGCAGCGGCACTGGGCTGGTGTTCAGCTTTTTCGCGATGGCGAGGCCCACCGGCGCCAGCATGAGCACCGTCGCCACATTGTCCACGAAGGCGGAGACCACCCCGGCGAACAGGCTCATAGCCACCGCCACCCACATGACGTTTGGCGTCTTGGCGAGCAATACCTCCGCCATCCGATTGGGCATGCGCGACTCGATGAACAGGCTCACCGTGCCCATGGTGCCGGACAGCATCATCAGCACGTTCCAGTCGATGGCGTCACCCAGCCCGGCGGGGGACACGAAGCCCAGTATCACATACAGCGCCGCGCTGGACAGGGCCACCCATGGCCGGAATTTGGGCAGCGCGATCATCAGGCAGTAGGTGAGGATGAACAGGACCAGGGCCAATACGGACATAAGCGCACTCCTTCCGTCATCAAAAAAGACTTTTACCGCATGACTGGACGCGGTAAAAGTCTCGTTTCAGAACCGTCTTCTGCGGCGGCCCGGGTCCCATGGGACCGTACTGACGAGCCGCCGGACGCGGATAATATACCCGCGCAAACTACTCCCTCTTACAGTTCATATTATAGTCCAAGCCGGACGGATATGTCAAGAATTATGGCGCGTCGCTCACTCCAGCGTCAGGTCCCCCTCCCGTATCCAGCCCAGCCGGCGGCACACAAGGCCCAGCGCCCAGCATAAAAGCCCCGGCAGAACGAAGCACACCAGCGCCAGACCCAGCCAATCTATAACGCCCGGGACGATGGCGGCGGCGCCGTTGGCCACGGCGGCCTCCGAGGGGGTCACCCAGCCGGTCCACACCCCAATGGGCCCGCACAGACCGCAGGTGCCCATGCCGGCGTTCACCGCCGCGCCGTTCATCTCCAGCTTGAACACGCAGGTGGCGATGGGGCCGGTAATGGCGCTGGTGACGATGGCCGGCAGCCATATCCGGGGGTTTTTGACGATGTTGCCCATTTGGAGCATGCTGGTGCCCAGGCCCTGACTGACCAGCCCGCCCCAGCGGTTCTCCCGAAAGCTCATGACGGCAAAGCCGATCATATTGGCGCAGCAGCCGGCCAGCGCCGCGCCGCCGGCAAGGCCGGTCAGGCTCAATGCGGCGCATATGGCCGCCGAGGACACCGGCAGCGTCAGCAGCACGCCCACCGTCACGGAAACGACGATGCCCATCCAGAAAGGCTGCAGCCGCGTGGCCAGCATGATGACCCTGCCACACCAGCTGGCGGCCCTGCCAATGGGCGCCGCGATCAGCCATGCCACGCCCAGACCGGCCAGAATGGTCACCAGCGGCGTCACCAGAATATCGACCTTTGTCTCCTTGCTCACGGCCTTGCCCAGCTCCGCCGCCAGGATGGCAACCGCCAGCACGGCCAGCGGACCGCCAGCGCCGCCGATGGCGTTGGTGGCGATGCCAACGGGTATCAGGGAAAACAGCACCAGCGGCGGCGCCTGCAGGGCGTAGCCGATGGCGACGGCCATGGCCGGCCCCACCATGGCGGAGGCAAGGCCCCCTACGGTGTAGTCCGTGCCGTTTATGTTGGCCACGGTCACGGTGAGAAACCCGATGTGCAGCTGCTGGCCCAGCGTGTTCAATATGGTGCCGATGAGCAGCGAGCAGAACAGTCCCTGGGCCATGGCGCCCAGGGCGTCCACCAGATACCGGCGTACGGATATCTCAATATTTTTCCTGGCCAGAAACGCTTTGAACTTCATGGGTCACGCGCCTCCCCGGCTTAATGTTTTTTGACGGCCCTGACGATCACGACACGCTTTCAGAACGGGCTTTTTCTTTCTCACGGGCCGAGGACAGCATGAGCTTGATACGGTTCAATTGGTTGACCTCGCTGGCTCCGGGGTCGTAGTCCACGGCGATGATGTTGGCCTGGGGGAAGCTGGCCCGCAGCTGCTTGATCACGCCCTTGCCCACGATATGGTTGGGCAGACACCCGAAGGGCTGGGTGCAGATGATGTTGGTGGTGCCGGAGTGAATGAGTTCCAGCATCTCCCCGGTCAAAAACCACCCCTCCCCGGTCTGGTTGCCCAGGGACACGTAATCCCTGGCATACCCGGCCAGCTGGCCGATACGGGACTGGGCCGTGAAATGCCGGCTGCGTTCCAGCTCCCGCCGGGCGTGGGCCCGCATGTGCTCGATGGCGTCGATGCCCAAATTGGAAAGCCGGGCCGTGGACCGTTTTTGGCCCAAATGCTCCGCCTTGAAATTGGAATTATAAAAGCAGTAGAGCAAAAAGTCCACCAGATCGGGCACCACCGCTTCCGCGCCCTCGCTCTCCAACAGCTCCACCAGGTGGTTGTTGGCCTCCGGGTCGAACTTGACCAGTATCTCGCCCACCACGCCCACACGGGGCTTTACCATGTCCTCGTGTATGGGCAGGGCGTCAAATTCCCGGACGATGCCCTCCACGTTCTGGCGGAACCGGCCCATGGAGAAATGGTCCCCCAGCGCGTCCATGCATATCTTCTCCCACTTTTCGTGCAGCGCGTCGGCGGAGCCCGGTTCGAGCTCATATGGCCGCATGCGGTACAGCACCCGCATAAAGAGGTCGCCGTACACCAGCGCCTGTGCGGCCTTTAAGAGCATGGTGGGCGTGAAGTGGAACCCCTCGTTGCTCTCCAGCCCCTGGACGCTGATGGAGATAACGGGCACGTGGCCCATGCCGGCCTTTTCCAGGGCGCGGCGGATGAAGCCGATGTAATTGGTCGCACGGCAACCACCGCCGGTCTGGGTGATGAACACGGCGGTCCGGTGGGTGTCGTACCTGCCGGAGAGAAGCGCCTGCATGATCTGGCCCACCACCAGAAGGGAGGGGTAGCAGGCGTCGTTGTTGACGTATTTGAGTCCCACGTCCACCGAGCTTTGCCGGGGGCTGTCCAGCAGGGCGATATTGTAGCCGAAGGAGCCTATCACCGCCTGTATCATTTTGAAGTGGATGGGGGACATCTGGGGGCACAAAATGGTGTAGCCCGCGTCCTTCATGGCTTTCGTGTACTCGGTCCGCTCATACCCGGCGGAGGTGATACGCCGGGGCGCGCCGGCCTTTTCCCGCAGGCGCAGGGCGGACAGCAGCGAGCGCACCCGGATACGGGCCGCGCCCAGGGAGTTCATCTCGTCTATCTTCAGCACGGTGTAGAGCTTGCCGGAGCGGGTCAAAATGTCGCTGACCTGATCGGTGGTGATGGCGTCCAGGCCGCAGCCGAAGGAATTGAGCTGCACCAGGTCCAGATCGTCCCGTGTTTTGACGAACTGAGCTGCACGGTAGAGCCTGGAGTGGTACATCCACTGGTCCACCGCGATGAGGGGCCGTTCCGGCTCCGCCAGGTGGGACACCGAATCCTCCGTCAGCACGCACACCCCGTAAGAGGCGATCATCTCCGGGATGCCGTGGTTGATCTCCGGGTCGATGTGGTATGGCCGGCCAGCCAGGACGATGCCCCGGCGTCCGGTCTGCTCCATGTAGCGCAGGGTCTTTTCCCCCTGCTGTTGAATGTCCTCCCGCGCCTGAGCAAGCTCCGCCCACGCCTTGCGGCACGCGGCGCGTATCTCACCCGCCGGAATATTGAGCGCGGCAAATTCCCGCACAAGCTGCTTTGTCAGCACCTGCTCGTCCGTGAAGGGCAGGAACGGGTCCATGAACCGCACCGACGGGTCCGCCAGCTCCTCCACGTTGTTCTTGATGTTCTCCGCGTAGGAGGTGACGATGGGGCAGTTATAGTGGTTGTTGGCCCCCGGCGTCTCGTTGCGCTCGTACGGCACACAGGGGTAGAAGATGAACTTCACCCCCTGGCGCAGCAGCCACTGGATATGGCCGTGGGCCAGCTTGGCCGGGTAGCACTCCGACTCGCTGGGGATGGACTCGATGCCCATCTCATAGATGGCTCGCGTGGACTGAGGGGACAGCTCCACCCGATAGCCAAGCTCCCGGAAGAACACCGCCCAGAAGGGGTAATTTTCGTACATGTTGAGCACCCGTGGTATGCCCACCGTGCCCCGTGGCGCGTCACGCTCCGGCAGTGGCTCATAGTCGAACACCCGCTTCAGCTTATAGGCGAACAGGTTGGGGATGGCGTCGCCCCGCTTGCGCTCCTCGCCCAGACCACGCTCGCACCGGTTGCCGGATATGTACCGCCGCGCTCCGCCGTCAAATAAATTGACGGTGAGCATGCAGTGGTTGACGCAGCCCTGGCAGCGGGTCATGCGGGTGTCGTATTGCAGCGATAAGATATCGTCCAGGGACAGCATGGCGCTTTTCCGACCCTGCCAGCGCTCACGGGCGATCAGCGCCGCGCCGAAGGCCCCCATGATGCCGGCGATGTCCGGCCGGACGGCCTCGCACCCGCTGATGCGCTCAAAACTGCGCAGCACCGCGTCGTTATAAAATGTCCCGCCCTGGACAACCGTGTGCCGGCCCAGATCTTCCGGCCCCGCGATCTTCATGACCTTGTAAAGGGCGTTTTTTATCACCGAATAGGCAAGGCCCGCCGAGATATCTGAGACCGGCGCGCCCTCTTTTTGGGCCTGCTTCACGTTGGAGTTCATGAACACCGTACACCTTGTGCCAAGGTCGATGGGGTTTTTGGCGAACAGGGCCTCTTGGGCGAATTCCGGCGCGGTGTAGCCCAAGGACACGGCGAAGGTCTCGATGAACGAGCCGCAGCCGGAGGAGCAGGCCTCGTTCAGCTGCACGCTGTCCACGGCCCTGTCCCGGATACGGATGCACTTCATGTCCTGCCCGCCGATGTCCAGAATACAGTCCACCTCCGGCTCGAAAAAGGCGGCGGCGGTGTAGTGGGAGATGGTCTCCACCTCGCCCTCGTCCAGCAAAAACGCGGCCTTGATGAGGGCCTCGCCATAGCCCGTGGAGCAGGACCAGGCGATATGGGCGCTGTCCGGCAGACGGCTTTTGATCTCCCCGATGGCCCGGATGGCCGTGGCCAGGGGGCTTCCGTTATTGTTGCTGTAAAAGCTGTAGAGCAGCGTGCCGTCCTCGCCCACCAGCGCCAGCTTTGTGGTGGTGGACCCGGCGTCCACGCCCAAAAAGCAGTTGCCGCTGTAGCTCTCCAACGGCGCGGCGGGGACCTTATGCTTGGCGTGCCGGTCCCGGAACGCGGCGTACTCTGATTCGCTCTCAAAAAGCGGGGCCAGGCGCTTTATCTCAAAGCGCATTTGGGTCTGGTTTTCCAGCATGGTCCGAAGGGCGGAGATAGAGACGCTCTTGGCCTCCGGCTGGGCGGTCATGGCCGAGCCGATGGCGGCGAATAAATGGGCGTTTTCCGGGGCGATGGTCTGTTCGGGCGTTAAGTTCAATGTGCGCACGAAGGCGTTTTTTAATTCCGGCAAGAAGTGCAGCGGTCCGCCCAGAAAGGCCACGTTGCCCCGTATGGGCTTGCCGCAGGCCAGGCCGCTTATGGTCTGGTTCACCACCGCCTGGAACACGGACGCCGCCAGGTCCTCCCTGGTGGCCCCCTCATTGATGAGCGGCTGGATGTCGCTCTTGGCGAACACGCCGCACCGGGCGGCGATGGGATAGATGGCCTTGTAATGGGCCGCGTAGTCATTGAGCCCCGCCGCGTCGGTCTGCAGCAGCGTCGCCATCTGGTCGATGAACGAGCCGGTGCCGCCGGCGCATATGCCGTTCATGCGCTGGTCCACGCCGCCGGTGAAGTAGACGATCTTGGCGTCCTCGCCGCCCAGCTCGATGGCCACGTCCGTCTGGGGCGCGTAGTCCCGCAGGGCCGTTGCCACGGCCACCACCTCCTGGGTGAAGGGCACGCCCAAAAGCCCCGCCATGGTCAGGCCGCCGGAGCCTGTGATGACGGGGCGCAGGGGAATATCGCCCAGCTCCTTCTCGGCCTTGCGCAGAAGGCCGGAGAGGGTGTGCTGGATATTGGCGTGGTGGCGCTCATAATCGGAAAAGACCAGCCGGCCGTCCTGAGGGCGCAGCACGGCGATCTTGACCGTGGTGGAACCGATATCGATCCCAAGGGCAAAAGGTTCAGGCGCGTGGGGCATGGATGCTATCCCTTCTAAAGACTATCATTGTGCGCGTTCGACACAAAGCGACGCGAAACAGCTTGCATTATAGCTGTTTTCGTCCCGCTTTGCAAGTCATTTGCCGTAGTGGGCCGCCACCTTCTTCAAATTGTCAATAATGGGAAGATGCTGGGGGCACACGCCCTCGCACTGGCCGCAGCCGATGCAGTCGGAGGCCTTGCCGAACTTGCCGGCCAGCATATCGTAATTGCTGAAGTTGATCGTCCAGCCCTTTTGCCGCAGGTCCTCCCGCATGTCCTCGTTATAAAGGGAGAAGTACTGGGGGATGGCGATGTGCATGGGGCAGCCCTCGGTGCAGTAAGAACAGCCCGTGCAGGGGATGGCTATCTTGCCGTTTATGATGTCCGCCGCCTGGAAGCACAGGGCCTTTTCCGCCTCCGTCAGGGGCTTAAAGTCCTGCATATAGCCCAGATTGTCCCGCATTTGTCCCAGGTTGGACATGCCGGACAGGACCATCATCACCCCCGGCAGGCTGGCCGCGAACCGGATGGCCCAGCTGGCGGGGCTCATATCAGGCTCATGGTCCTTGAAGAGCTTTTCCGCCTGAGGCGGCACCTTGGCCAACGTCCCGCCCTTGACGGGCTCCATGACGATGACGGGTTTGCCGTGCTTCTGGGCCATCTCGTAGCAGGCCCTGGACCGGACCCACTGGCTCTCCCAGTCCAGATAGTTCACCTGCAGCTGCACGAACTCCATCTCCGGGTGCTTTGTGAGTATCTCGTCCAGCAGCTCCGGGGTGTCGTGGAAGGAAAAGCCCGCGTGCTTCACCAGCCCCCTGGCCTTTTTCTCCAACAGCCAGTTGAAGCAGTCGAATTTTTCGTATTTGGGGTACATGTCCGCCTCGATGCCGTGGAGCAGATAGTAGTCGAAATACCCCGCGCCGGTTTTCTCCAGCTGGGCGTTGAACACCTTGTCCCGGTCCTCAAAGCTGTCGAAAAACCCGGCGTGCAGCTTGGTCGCCAGGGTGAAGCTGTCCCGGGGATGCCGGTCCACCAGGGCCGCTTTCGCCACGCCCTCGCTGGCAAAGCCGTTGTACATCCAGGCGGTGTCAAAGTATGTAAAGCCTTTTTCCAGAAACAGGTCCACCATTTCCTTGACCTGCTCCACGTCCACGTTTGCCGGGTCGTTGGGGTCCAGCTGGGGCAGCCGCATCAGCCCGAAGCCCAGCTTTTTCGCGTTTTCGTTCATGTTGTTCCTCCTTGTTTAAAGTCCCACGTTGCCGCTGTTCAGGCCCAGACCGGCGCCCTCCGTGGGCAGCCATTCGATGGCCTTTTTGATGTACGTGTCCCAGAAGTCCCACTCGTGGCCGCCGGGACCTTCCACGTATGTCACGGACGCGCCCTGGCTCTTGAGATAGGCCGCCATATCCCGGTTGGCGGCCAGCAGGCCGTCCTCGGTGCCGCATGCCATATAAATTTTCGGGATGGGCTTGCCCGCCTCATGCAGGGCCTTGACCAGGGCCTTGGGGTCCTTGTCGCTGCCCAGAAGCTTGCTCAGGTCCCCGAAGCAGGACTCGGCGTAGCCCTTGCTGGACAAAAATCCGTCGCCCTCGTCCGTCCGGGAGGCGATCTCTTCCAGATGCATGGCCCCGGACAGAGCGGCGATGTACCCGAAAGTATCGGCGTATTTCAGGCCGTTTCGCATGGCGCCGTACCCGCCCATGGAAAGGCCGGCGATAAACGTGTCCTCCCGCGCATGAGACAGCGGGAACATCTTTCGGGTCAGTTCCACCAGCTCTTCCCCTACGAACCGGCCGTAGTTGTTGCCTCCGGCGGGCCGGTCCACGTAAAAGGCGTTGTCCCCGGAGGGCATCACCACCGCCAGGTCGTGCTCCTCGGCGTAGCGCTGGATACGGGTGCCGCAGACCCAGTCGGTGTAGTTGCCGAACACCCCGTGCAGCAGGTACAGGGTCTTGTATGGTTTGTCCTCCCGTTTGGGCATACCGGGCATATAGAGCTTATCCGCCGGCAATATCACGTTCACCGGCACCGTGCGCATGAGCATCTGGCTCATCAGGTTCATCTGTAGTAAAGCCATGGACGTTTCCTCCTTAATGTGCAACCGTATTGTACAACAACGACCTGCTTCTGGCAAGTATCTTGTTTTTCCTGCCTGTTTCCGGTACAATGGACAAAAAAGAACACAAGGAGCGCGGGATATGCAATTCGATTTTGAGACTGTGTGGGACCGGCGGGGCAAGGACGCCTCCGCCGTGGACATGATAGGGCAGGACGGCGCCTGGGGCAACGCCCCCGGCGCGCCGAAGGATGGCTTTGCCCCCATCCCCATGTGGGTGGCGGACATGAATTTTGCCACGGCCCCCAGCATCCCCAAGGCCATCATAGAGCGCACGGAGCATCCCCTGTACGGCTATTTTATGCCCCGCCAGGAGTATTACGACGCCATCATCGACTGGCATCGGTCCCGCCACGGCGTCCAGGGCATGGAACCGGCACACATCGGCTATGAAAACGGCGTGCTGGGCTGCGTGGCCAGCGCCATGCTGGCGTTTTCCGCGCCGGGGGAGAAGATACTCCTGCACAGCCCCACCTACGTCGGCTTCACCCACGTGCTGGAGGACACCGGCCGCACCGCGGAATTGTCCCCGCTGAAATTGGACGACCAGGGCGTGTGGCGCATGGACTACGAGGACATGGACCGGCGGCTGAAGAAAAACGGCATCCACCTGGCCGTGTTCTGCTCGCCCCACAACCCCTGCGGCCGGGTCTGGGAGCGGTGGGAGCTGGAAAAGGCCATGGAGGTCTACCGGGAAAACGACTGCATCGTGATATCCGACGAGATATGGTCCAACATCATCCTGAACGGCCATAAGCACATCCCCACCCAGACCGTCAGCGCCGACGCGAAAAGCCGCACCATCGCCGTGTACGCCCCCAGCAAGACATTCAACCTGGCCGGTCTGGTGGGCAGCTATCACGTCATTTACGACCGCCGTCTGCGGGATCGGATGGACCACATGTCCGCAACGTTTCACTATAACCAGATGAATGTGCTGAGCATGTACGCGCTCATGGGCGCGTACTCCGATACGGGCAAGGCGTGGACCGACGAGCTGTGCCAGGTGCTGTCGGAAAATATCAACTACGCCTATGATTTCATCCTCCGGCGGTTCCCCGGCGTCACCGTGGCAAAGCCGGAGGGGACCTATATGATGTTCCTGCACTGCGAGGAATTTTGCAAAAAGGCGGGGTTGACCCAGGCCCAGCTTTTGCGTGCCGGCTGGGACGTGGGCGTGGCCTGGCAGGACGGGGCCGATTTCCACGACCCCTGGGCCATGCGCATGAATTTCGCCCTGCCCCATAAGCTGGTGGTCGAGGCCATGGACAGGTTGGATAAATACGTGTTTAACGCGGGAAAATAATACTGCTTATGGCCCCCTTGTGAAAGGGGGCTTTCAATAGAGGATGAATTATAGTATCAAGTGCAACAGGAGAAAGAAATAGAGAAATTCATACAAATCTCGTGTAGAATGGAAGTTGTCATACTAACAAGCTACAGAGGAGAAAAGTATGAACTACAGACATTATGAAAAGACAGCCGCTTGAAGTGGCTGCCTGAGATGGTAATGCGGTGTCAAACTTTCAGAGCCCCGTCCAGGGGCTTGCTAGTACCAGGCCCTTCTAGGGCCTATTCAAGCCTCCGGCTTCGCCGGAGGTTTTGACTCGCGGCCATACTATGCCGCCTTGGCGTTGGCGTTGATGCGGTCGATGATCCGGCGGATGCCCATCCAAACGGACAGGTCCGTAAACACCTCCACGATGCTGCCCTGGTCGGTAAAGGGGGGCTCCTGCAGCACGGACAGATCCTTCATCAGTCCGTTGTGGACGATGTACTCCACGATCTGGTTGACGAAGTAAATTTGGCGGCTGTCCAGATTCGCGCTTTCCAGGTATTCCGCAAAGGCAGCCTTGGCGGCGTTCATATCCATCCCCACGATCTCCCGGACAAACTCGCCCAGGGGCTTGGAACCAAACTCCGCCTCGTAATCCTGGCGCGTGCCCACCTCGCTCCAGAGAATGTCCTCCAACTGTTTCACGTCCGCTTCGGTCAGCGGCACATTGCTGCGTAGCTTGGCGATGGCGGCATTGTCCAGATGGTGCTGCACATAGTGTTCTGCCTTGAACCGGTACCCCTGCAGCTCATCGCTGTCCAGATCGGCGTCCTTCCAGTCCATGGACAGGATCGTGTCCCCAAAATCCGTGTCATACCGGAGATTTACGACGGGGATATACTTTATCAGGTCCCGCAGGCATTGCCGGATGAGCTCGAACTCGTTGATACCGGCGTTGTCCAGATAATCCGTGTGCAGGAGCTTGTTGAGCAGCTCCGCCTGCATCATGATCGCCGGGATGTTGGCGACGCTTGCTACGGCGGCCGCTTTCTTCAAAAGGTCGTTGCGGGCGCGGGTGCGCTTCTTTCCTGCCAGATATGCCAGCTCGATGCCATACATCAGCACGTCGAATCGCAGCGCCTTGGGGTCATCCCGCTCCGGCACGATCAGCGGCGCCAGCTCCTGGCCCATGAGCAGTGTGTCCTCATAGGTGAGCGTCTGGTAATTGCTTGGCTCGGCGTATAGCGCCACATATTTCAAATGCTGCCGCACGGCGAAATTCTCCCGGTTCAGTTCCCGGACCTTGCCCGCCATATCCTCCACCAGCGAGGCGCGGAAGGCGATCAGCTCCTGCGTCTGATAGGCCAGGTCCTGTAGCTTGAAAGCGATCTGCGCCTTCAGCTGGAAGATAGCGCCGGACAGGGCAATCATGTTGGCGGTGGGCCGGTCTTTGTTCATGCGGAAGAATTCAAAGTTGCCGCAGAAGTCGAAGATATAGAATTTGCTCTTGTCCTCGCCGTCGATGAGCCCCGGGCAAAGCCGGGTGCCCCGGCCGATCATCTGCCAGAACTTGGCCTTGCTCATGACCTTTTTGAAAAACACCAGATTCAGCACCTCCGGCACGTCGATGCCGGTGTCCAGCATGTCCACGGAGATGGCGATCTGGGGCAGCTTGTCCGGGTCCGAGAATTCGTCAATGGCGCTCTGGGCATATTTGATGTGGTTGTCGATGACCTTTGCATAACCGGTCAGATGGGGGTATTCCTTGCCGAATACCTCCAATATTTTTTCCGCGTGGGCGTGATTCTTCGCAAAGACGATGGTCTTGCCGATCTTGTTGCCGTAGTCGATTTTGAGGCCCTCCGTCATGAGCACATGCAGCACCTGGCGGATGGTGTCCTCATTGAATATCCACTCGTTGAGGGCGGAGGAGGCGATGCGCTCCGGCAGCTCGCCGTTTTCGTCCTCAAAGGTGTCCTCATAGGCCAGCTTGTCCTCCTCGGACAGCTCGTCGTATATGATGCCCTCCTGGATGAACTTCAGCGTGGTCTCCACCGACATAAAGTCCACCAGATACCCATCCTTCACCGCCTGGGCCAGTTCGTAGCCGTAGGTGGGTTCGCCGGGGCCCAGCTCGAAGACGTTATAGGTGTTCTTGTCGATCTCGTCCTTGGGTGTGGCGGTGAGGCCTACCAGGGGCGCGTCGAAGTATGTGAAGATATCCTTGTATTTGTTGTAGATGGAGCGGTGGGCCTCGTCGCAGATGACCAGGTCGAAGTGGCCGCAGGTGAACAGTTTTCCTTCCTCGTCCCGGACCGTGTCGATGCAGTTCATCATGGTCTGGTATGTGGAGAATACCCCATGGGCGGTGTAGTTGTCCTTTTCCTCGCACAGGTTCGTGACGGAGAAGTCGGGCAGGAGGTTGACAAAACTGCGCTTGGCCTGGGTGACCAGACTGTTGCGGTCGGCCAGGAAGAGAACGTTTTTGATCCAGCCCTGTTCCAGCAGGACTTTGGTGAGGGCGATGACGGTCCGGGTCTTGCCGGAGCCGGTGGCCATGACCAGCAGATCCTTGCGGCGGTTTTTTCGCCCAAAGGCGTCGCACACCGCCTTGATGGCGCCCTCCTGATAGTAGCGCCCGGCGATAGCCCGGTCCACCACGATGTTTTTCAGGCTGGAACGCATGGTCTGGAGGTTGAACAGCTTTTCCAGGTCCCGCTTGGAGTAGATGGCCGCCACCTTCCGCTCGGGATATTGATTGTCCACGATGCGGGTCTCAAAGCCGTTGGTGAGGAATACGACAGGCCGGCGGCCCTGCTTTTTCTCAATGATATCCGCGTACAGCGATGCCTGTTGACGGCCCTTGGACACATCCACGCAAGTGCGCTTGGCCTCGATGACCGCCAGGGCGCGACCGTCGTTATCGTAGAGCACATAGTCGGCATAGCCCACCCCGCTTTGGTTGGGCATGCCGGACAACTCCACCTCGTTCAGCCAATCCTTGCCCTCGGTCCAGCCGGCGTCCGTGAGCATCTGGTCGATATAGAGCTTGCGGGTGGCATATTCGGACAGCTCCAAAGGCTTGGGTACATAGGTCTGCTGCTGTTGGGTCCGGCGGGCGGAAAGCTCTTCCTTGAGAGCCCGGTTCTCTGCCATGAGCTTTTCCAGGTCCGCCTCTACCTCTGGCGGTATCGTCGGCGCTGTCTGGAGTTCTTGTTGAAGCAGCGAGCGGTCAAAGGTCCCCTCCGTATAGTTTTCGCCGTAGCAGTATGCCACGAAGTCCAGAAATACAAAGAGGTTTTCCAGGCACAGCTCCGCCTGCTCCCGCGTGACATTCTTCCCGCCGTGGGCGGCGTTGTTGCCGATTTTGCGGATGAGATCCATCCGCCGCCATATGTCTGCGCCTACGATGTCCCGGAAGGCCTCGGCGTTCATGAGGCTCACCAGCGTGCTCTGCCAGGGCGTTTCCAGGTCCTTGTCCACAGAGTACATCCACTTGACGGCGAACTCCATCGCTCTGCGGCAGTTGAGTACGCAGGCGTCCAGGTCCATATGCAGCAGCTTCTCCGCCGACGCCGCCACCTCCCCAAAGGAGGCAAAGTCGGGGGAGGATAGGAGGAAATCAAAATTGGTCATAGGAGGGCACCTTGTCCGGGAACTCATGCCCGGAAAGTAACATGGTGTAATAAAAATCATCAGCTATCAAATTATTTGGATATTTTGAAAGTATCTTTAAAATCTTCATTTTGTTCTTTATATTCCAGCGCCAAGGACGACGCATCATGTCCGTCAGTAGCAAAAAATCAACAGAGATATCTTGAAGATCAAAATAGTACAATTTTTGTGAAATTCGTATATTTTCAAGTTTATCTTCAATTTCTCTAATCAGCGTCAAAGCCGACACGGGATCCCATATCCCTACAAAACTATCATGATTAAATGCGTCTTCAGCTCTACTTAATTCAGAATTCAAATTACTGACGCGTTGTGTGAAATCGTAATCTGTAGCATCTAAGTATTGCTTTTCTTCAAAACAATGGTGGCAATATGCCAGAGTATCATCTAAAGTCTTTTTGCAGTAGAATGGCATATAGTTACATAGATTTCCATCAATGAATGACTCAAATAAGCCGACGTCAAATCCTCTCATTAGATTCACATAGATTTGATGTTGTGTATACAATTTGGTTCTATGCACTTTTGCCCGTCCATATGCATTCACAATTACTACGACTACGACGGACGTAAAGAACGGGTTTCTCGCGTCCCATATTGCATCTCCAAGAGAGAAAGCGCCGTTACGCTGTAATCCCCAATACCACGAAATAAGAATGAATACAATCCATAAAACTAATACAATGCTCAATGTGTATCGGTTGTCACGAACAACGATCTCTGAAATTCTATGGAATTGCCTGTTAAATAATCCGCATATTTCATGAGATACAATCCTCAGTTTATCTGAGAGATTAACATGATATGTACCGCCTTCAAATTTTACAGTCTTGAACACACGTTTTGCACATTTTTTGCAAAACTGTATAATAACCAAAATCTTTTGAGAGAATGACATATTTTCACCTCATCCAAAATATTTCTGCATCAGGCTGTCGAAGAGCAGCTGGGCCTTGTCCAGCGCGCTCTGTACGGCGGCTTTTGATTTTTCAACTTGGGTGACATAGTCGGCGAACTGGTTTTGAAGATCAATGGGCGGTAAGATGCATTTATACTCTCTAAACACGTCCATTGAAACACGAGGCATCTTCGCTCCCGTGACTTTTTCATTTATGTATGCTACAAAAGAATCGCTTCTAAGTAGAAATGCCAAGAATTGCTTATTTAATCTTTCGTTGGGTCGTAGCGGAATTAACTCTGTAGTACAGTATCCGCTTTGTCTTGGGACAACAACTTTATTTAGATACGGGCGCAACTTAGAATACAAAACATTTTCAGTATCAAATGCATATGTGGATGCTCCAACATTACTGATATCCGTATAATAATAATCAATAATCCTCCCCGTGTTGGGCTCTATCGCATCTAAGTTAAGCAGCCATATACTACCCGATTTTACGCCAGACGCGGCATCAACAGGAGCGACTTTGTACATCTCTTGTTGTTCCCATGCATAATCATTTTTTGCTGGATTACCAAACATTTCAACAAATCGGACCGTGATGAGCTTGTCCAAATCAGATAGTTGCTGCTTATGTAGGAAAATTAAACGTGAAACATTTTCCAGAGTGTAAGATATATATTTCTGTTGAGATATTGTGGGAACAGGGATCGTGATATCGGAAAACTGTGATTTATTGATTATAGGAACTACGGGCGCGTTCGCAATGCTTTGCAGTTGTTTTTTTTGAGATTGGATCGCATATACCAGATATTCGGTTGTGCATTTACTTTTGTCGGGAATAATAGCATTGATTTGTTGGTTAAACGCACATTCTACGCTGTTGATTGCGACCTTGCCAATAATACCGATGCATGTGACCAATACGCTGCCAGGGGGGAGAATTCTGGCTTTTTTCCTGGCATGCTCTGAAATATAAAATTCAGAGCGCTCGATTATAGTAACGTTCCCATCTGAAATATCGCTTGGCTTTACAAAACATATGTCATCTGATGCATAGTTTTCAGGTTCAGAAGTTTTTGGTGTGTTTCCTGTAATTATTTCACCCAAATCCCCCAGTCTTGCCATCATAGCATCGCCTCCAACTCTGCCAAGCTCTTGCCGACCTCGGCTTCCAACTGTTTCAGCTCCGCCATGATCTCGCTGGTGGGCGGGTACTGGACGGGGACGTACTCGGTCTTTTTGTACTTGTTGATGGACAGGTCGTAATCGTTCCCGGCGATCTCGTCCTTGGGGACGAGAAAACTCTGGTCCGTGCGGGTGCGGGATCCCTCAGCGGCCAGGTCGTGAAACCGGGTCACGATGTCAGAAATGTCGTTTTCTTTCGTGGGCGTGCGCTTGTCGTCCAGGCTGAAGCCGTCGGCCCGCATGTCATAAAACCAGACCTTATCCGTGCCGCCGTGGCCGGTCTTTGTGAACACCAGCACGGCGGTGGACACGCCGGCGTAGGGCTTGAACACCCCGGAGGGCATGGACACCACGGCCTCCAGACGGTTGTGCTCGATGAGCTCTTTCCGAATGTCCTTGTGGGCCTTGGAGGAACCGAACAGCACCCCGTCCGGGACGATGCAGGCGCAGCGGCCGCCCACTTTGAGCATCCGCAGGAACAGCGCCAGAAACAGCAGCTCCGTTTTCTTCGTCTTGCAGACCTTCAAAAGGTCCGTGCTGACGATGTCCGCGTCCAGGCTGCCCTTGAAGGGGGGATTGGCCAGGATCATGGAATACTTGTCCCGGTCCGGGTTCTGGTCGCTGAGGCTGTCCCGGTACTCGATAAAGGGGTTGTCCACGCCGTGGGTCATCATGTTCATGGCGCCGATGCGGAGCATGGTCCGGTCCATGTCGTAGCCGTGGAACATGTGATTCATATAGTGGTCCTTGTTCTGCCGGTCAAAAAACACGTCCGCTTTGCGATTTTCTTTCAGATAGTCGCTGACGGCCACCAGAAAGCCGGAGGTGCCGCAGGCCGGGTCGCAGACCGTGTCGTCCGGCCGTGGCCCAAGCATGTCCACCATCATGCGGATGATGTGCCGGGGCGTGCGGAACTGGCCGTTGACACCGGCGGTGGAGAGCTTGGACAGCAGATACTCGTACACGTCGCCCCGCACATCGGAGGACTTGACCTGCTCCATCTGCTCGTAGATGCCGTCCATGGCCGTGACCACCTTGTCCAGGATAAGCGGCGTGGGCAGCTTGAAGATGGCGTCGGACATGTACTTGGAATAAGCGCTCTGCTTGTCGCCGTGCAGTTCTTTGATGAACGGGAACACCCATTCCTGGACAACAGAGTACATCTTGCCGGCGGGAAAGTCGTGGAACACGCTCCATTTCAGCTGGCTGCCGTCCACAGTCCGCCCACCGATCCGTACCTCCGGGGGAAACATGCTCTCGTAGGGCAAACCCAGCATGGCGCTCTCCCTGGCCCTAAGGCTGTCCGCCTCGTCCAGGTCGTGGATGAACATGAGGTATGTCATCTGCTCGATCACGTCCAGGGGGTTGGTTAGACCGCCGGTCCAGAATATCTCCCAGAGGCTGTCGATTTTGTTTTTCAGTTCTCCCGTCACCATGTCAGTCTCTCTCCCTGTTCCAAGTGTACGACGTATATCGTCCGCCGCTGATTTTGATGATCTCGCCGGCCTTCACCAGCTCGCTCAGCGCCCGCTGCACGGTGATCTGGGCGATGTCCGGGCACTTTTCCATGATCTCCGCCTTGGTGATCTTCCCAAGCGTTCCCCTGATGATGGCCCGTACCCGGTCGGGCTTGGACAGCTCCGGGGCGGTCAGCAGCCGCGCCCGATCGTTAAACTCCCGGTAGGCCGCCACTACCACGCCCAGCATATACCGGACAAAGGGGGCGTAGTCGTTGGCGTTCTCATGCCATCCAGCGGAGCTTTCCTGCAGTGCCTCGTAATAGGTCTCTTTGGATGCCTCAATGAGCCGCTCAATGGAGATGTATTTCCCGACGGCGTAACCGGCCCGGTACAGGAGCAACAGTGTCAGAAGCCTGCTCATGCGGCCATTGCCGTCGTTGAAAGGATGGATGCAGAGAAAGTCCAGGATGAATACTGGCATGAGCAGCAGCGGGTCCAGCGCCGGGTCCCGCAGAGCCTCGTCATGGGCCGTGCACAGCCGGTCCATGGCCTCGGAGGTTTCCCAGACGGGGACTGGCTGAAAGCGCACTGTTTGGTTCCCTGCGGCGTCTGTTTCCTCGATGATGTTGTCGGAATTCTTATAGTGCCCGCCAATGGAGAGACCGCTGTATTTATAGAGGTCCCGGTGCAGCTGCAAAATGACGGAGGGCCGCGGAGGAATATAGTTATAACTTTCGTGGATGGCAGCCAGAACGTCCCTGTAACCTGCGATCTCCCTCTCGCTGCGGGTCATGGGCATGGTCTTCTCCCGAACGATCTTCTTCAGCCGCTCGTCCGAGGTATAAATCCCCTCGATCTTGTTGGATGCCTCTGTGCTTTGGATTTTAGCGATCTCCACCAATTGGGTGAGCGTGTCCTCCTTGGCGCCCATGAGCTTGGCCTGCTCGCCCTTGAACTCGTGGATCTGGGACAGAAGCGCCACGATGTCAGGGCAGAGAAGGGTGTCATATCTGCTAGTAAAGTCGTAATTGCGCATAAAATCACCTGGACAAAAGAACTTATCACGCTTCGATTATATCTCTGGAAATAGGTACCTGTCAACGCTTAATTTAATCATTTTTGCGAAAATGATTAAATTAAGCGTCTTTACATTTCGCCGGTTTTCCCCTATGATTCCTCCAGTCCCCAAAAAAGGAGGATTAATATGCCAAACATTAAATTTGAGGACTTTATTTGGTTTGATTTGGGGCCCAAGCCGCCAGCGATGACGATCAACGTGTCGGAGACAGGCGGCTTTACGTTCAACCGTCCGGCCCGGGAGGTGCTGCCGTCTCATATCAAAATCGGCATAAAGCCGGACGGCAAGACTGTTTGCGTCGTGGAGGACCCTGCGTCCAGGTACACGCTTCCAAAAAGCGGCAAGATTTGCGGCCCGGAGTTGGTCAAACACATCATCTCCGCAGGCATCGTTCTTCCGGCGCGATATGCCATGCGCAAGGAGGATAACTGCTGGATCGCCGAGCTGCAGGCCCCGGCGCCGAAAAAGCGCCCGCCGGCCAAAAATCCGCGGCGGATCAGCAAGTCCGCAGAGGATAGTATTCTGAAGGAGTTGAAGGATGGCAAGCGCAGGTGAGACGGCTGAGGACAGGATCGTTTCAGCCGCGCTCCCGGTCATAAGGGGCCTTTGTCAGAGGAGATGGCTCAATCTGGAATATGAGGACAGGGTGGCTGAAGCGTTGCTGTTTCTTGTTGAGATGCTTCGTTCCATGCCGCTGACAACGGGTCATTTCTTCAAAGATTATTGGGACCTGTTTTCTGCGTACATGGACGCTCTGAACCGGAAGACGCCATCCATGCTGTTTGGCCATTTCTCGCTGGATGCCATCATCGCCGGCGCCAAGAATGACGGTGTCAATGGGTACAGTATCTTACACTCACATCTCTCTGATTTCAGCAGGCTGTCAGTGGTCGAGTTCCTGGCGTCTCTGCCTGACAACGAGAGGCAGATGGTCCTTCTTCGGATGTCTGGGTACGGGAGAAAGGAGACATCCAGAGCGTTGGATATGAGCGTATACCAGTTAGAGAAGGTTCTCGGCAATATCCGGCGCCGCTACATGGACTGGTCTTCAGAGAAATAACAGTCTTATACGCAAAAGGGGCGGTTGACATAATATTAAATATTTTGGGGACTACGCCAGCCGCCCTGTATCTCAAGCAAGAGCACGAAACAGTCTAAAGCTGTTCCGTGCTCGTATAATAACCCCGATGTGCTTTGAATGTTTTTCTCCATTTCCCTGTTTTTCACGGCTGCCTCCAAAACTGGTGCAGCCGTGACAATTTGCACGGGCGGGGGATTCAATCTCCAAACCTGGCGTGCAAAGGCAAAGGAACCCCGCGATCCACAAGGGATCGCGGGGTTTTGCTGTTTTGCCGGTCAGCTGATTTTTTCGTTTTAGCGCATATTTGGCGCTTGCTGCGTAGGGAAAGAAGAGCCTGTAGCTATGTCTTGATGGTTATTGCTTACTTGCATTCGATCTTCCTCTCTCACAGGCAACTCGGTCACGTATTTCCATGAAGGTCTCTTGACGATTCTTAAATGCCATCACTTTCAACTTCTCATATTTGGTATAGATCATCAGTGTATGTTTTGTTGCGGTGATGTTAACGATCTCGTCGTAGCCTAAATCAAATATCGGCATTCCTTTGGAAAACTCCCATATTGCCCTGCCTGTTATTCCATATTCATATACATCGCAATATGATAAGCGTAGCATTAAGTAGAACTTACCACCAAAAAAGCAAACAGCACATATGACAACGATTTTGATCAATGCAAAAGCATCGCCATATTTGTACCAGAAACCGAGTATACTTAACCCCTCTGCCACGTCATCCCAATCGTTGTACTCAGTAGGCATAGAAACACTCAACCTTAGCAAGAACGAAATAATGCACACAAGTGATATCAGGCACCCAACTTCTATCGTCTTGTCACATTTTGTTGTTCCAATGAATTCGCCTCTCATGTCCATTCCTCCATTTTCTCGTGCAGCGCAAATCATTAAGTGGCAATTAGTATATCAGATTATTTATTAAAAGTAAATAATCATTGTCTAAGAATGTATAAATTTTGACAGCCTCTCTTGATACAATCATAGTATCAGGAGGGACTGCCATGCACACGGATTATCCAGAACGCTACAGGGTCATGGGTCTGCGGATCGCGTACTACCGCAAGAAAGCCGGCTATACGCAGGAGGTCTTTGCGGAGAAGATCGACAGGAGCCTGAACTTCCTGGCCCAGGTAGAAGGCTACAGCACCACCCGCGGGATCTCTCTGGAGACGCTTTTCAAGATATGCGACGTGCTTGATATCCAGCCTGGAATGCTGCTGGATGACGATGATCGAGTCGTATAACAGGATAAAAGAACAAGGGATGCTCTTGTGAGCATCCCTTGTTCTTTTGGTGGCGGGAGTTCACAGTACATCATATGCGCAACATTCCGCACACCGAAAGCGGCTCTTCTGCTTTAGGTTTTTCAACGCCGAAAAAATGAGCGCCGGCACATCGGCACCCACATGGCGTCTGGGAACACTGGCCTATGTGCTGGTACCGTCCCCTGACCATTTTGAACCGCTGACACGCCGCCACATCTCACAAAGGAGAATAACCAGCAACGACCAGTTTGTTTTATGTATACACCAGGCGCAAGACTTTGTCAAATCCGTCAACGCTGACGCATTTCACTGCCGCCGGGCGGCCTGGTCACGGTCTGCGGCTTGTATCAGTCTTGGTTTCGTCGGCAAAACTTGGCGGGCCTTTCCCCGGGGAGAATTATGCCGCAGGCCATTAATAGTCTACAAACCAGAACATGTTTTACCGAATATCAAGTGATTTTTGGCTCATATTTGCCCTCATACGTAAAGTTTTAATAGAACAACGTCAAAAAACGATTGATTTTTTGCACGTTTTGTGTTATCCTACAAAACACACTCAATTTCGACCCGTTTTTGTGAAGGAGGCGATCATATGGCATATGAATCGTTGAGAAAGCTCTATTACGGCGACAAAGAGGACTATAAAAAGACATACAGAGCCCGTTTTGACTCGGAGTGGACCACCAAGATAGATTTCTCCATCGCAGGTATGCCCGCGTTTTTCGTAGCCAGCAACGAGGTCGCTGAACTTATGTTCAACATCCTTCGCCTGGACAAGGAAATCTCCAGACTGTGTAGCTTTCTCCCAGGAAAGGCCCTACAACAGTATTCCAGAAAATGCCTTATCGATGAGATCGTGATAACAAATGACATTGAAGGCGTATACAGCAGCAGGAAAGAAATTGGCGCGGCACTGACAGTTTTAGAGGAGCAATCGGCAAAAAAGAAGCGTGCGCCCCGGTTCCTTGGAATGGTAAATAAGTATAATAAGCTCCTTCGGAATGAGAAAGTGTCCCTATCCAGCTGTAACGATGTCCGTGCCCTTTATGACGAGCTTGTTCTGGCAGAAGTTGTTGCCGAGAACAAGAACAACCTGCCAGACGGTCGGATATTCAGGAAAGATCAGGCAACGGTCTGCAGTGTAACAGACAGGGTCATACATTCAGGCCTGACGCCGGAAAGCGCCATTATAGCGTCTCTGGAAAAGGCGCTGGCGTTTTTGCATGATGACACGATCGATAGCATGTATCGTATATGTCTGTTTCACTATCTGCTGGAATACATCCATCCGTTTTATGATGGAAACGGTCGGCTTGGTCGGTTCATTGTGAGCTATTATATCGCAGAGACCATGACGCCCCTGCTTGCATATCGAATCTCAGAGACGATCAAGGAAAATGTCAAGGATTATTACGAAGCGTTCAAAATCTGTAACGATCCCCATAATATGGGCGACTTGACGCCATTTCTCCTTATGATGCTTGGGATGATCCGGGATGCTGCTATGGAACTGCATGCGTCCCTGGACAGAAAGTGTATCAGTTGGGAACGCTATGAAAACGCTGCATCAGAGTTACCGGATGGCAGTTCTCCCCACATGCGGAGGCTATATAGTCTGCTTGTACAAGCAGCACTGTTCGGTGAGCAGGGGATAACCATGAAAGAACTAATGAGCAATATGAACCTTAGCAGCGGGACGATCCGCAAGAAATTGGATTTCGTTAATGAACATTCTCTCCTCCTCTCAGTAAAAGACGGAAAAGAGAAGTATTATAAGATGGACTTAGCCGCTTTGGACAAGGCTCTATTTGCAGCTCCTGAGAAACACTGGTAATAAAGGAAACCCTAGAACCGTTGCGGCTCCAGGGTTTCCTGTTTGGTGGCGGGAGGAGGATTTGAACCTCCGACCTCCGGGTTATGAGCCCGACGAGCTACCAGACTGCTCTATCCCGCGTCATTGGGACTGTCATAGTATCATACGCCGGACGGTTTGTCAAGTTCTTTTTCTGTCGGTTCAGCTCTGCTGCCGGCGCTCTTCCTGCTCGCGTATCTTCTTTTTCCAGCAGCGATGGCACATGGCGGTATAGGTGTCGTTGCCGCCCAGAAGGACCTGCTGGCCCTGGGTGACCACGTCGCCGTTCTCGTCCAGGCGGGCGTTGACCACGGCCTTGCGGCCGCAGGTGCAGATGGTCTTGATCTCCGTGATGGAGTCGGCCACCTCCATGAGCCGCCGTGCGCCGGGGAACAGGTGGGTCAAAAAGTCCGTGCGCAGGCCGAAGCACATCACCGGCACGTCCGCCTGGTCCACGATGTCCCGCAGCTGGTCGATCTGGGCGGGGGTGAAGAACTGGGCCTCGTCGGCGATGATAACGTCGCACCAGCCGGCGTCCTGGTAGAGGTCGCCGATGTTGTCCTCGGGGGCGATCACGTCCCCGGAGGCCTCCAGGCCGATGCGCGAGCGCACAGCGTCCACGCCGTCCCGGGTGTCGGTGGCGGGCTTTATGAGCCAGCAGCGCATGCCCTGTTCCTCGTAATTGAATTTGGCGATGAGGGCCTGGGCGGACTTGCTGGAGCCCATGGCACCGTATTTAAAGTATAGCTTAGCCATTTTCTTCCTCCTGCAAATGGGCCTGGACCCGCCGTATCAGCAGTTCCACGGCCACGTCGTTGTGCCCGCCCTCGGGAATGATAACGTCCGCCCGACGGCGGGATGGCTCCACGTACAGCTCGTGCATGGGCTTGACCGTGGTGAGATACTGGTTGACCACGCTCTCCAGGCTCCGGCCCCGGTCCCGCACGTCCCGGACGATACGGCGCAGGATGCGCACGTCCGCGTCCGCGTCCACGAAGACCTTGATGTCCATGCTCTCGCAAAGCTGCTTGTCCGCCAGTATCAAAATGCCCTCCACCAGTATTACCGGCGACGGCTCCAGGTGCTGGGTCTCCGGGGCGCGATTGTGCACGGTGTAATCGTACACCGGCCCGTCCACCGCCTCGCCCCGGCGCAGCGCCGCCAGGTGCTGCACCAGCAGGTCCGTCTCAAAGGCGGCGGGCTCGTCGTAGTTGAGCTTGGACCGCTCCTCCATGGTCAGGTCGTCGTGGGCGCGATAGTAGTTGTCGTGGTACAGGACCGTGACATGGTCCGCGAACTGGCGCTGGAGGCGGCGGGTGATGGTGGTCTTGCCGCTGCCGGTACCGCCGGCGATGCCGATGATGAGGATCTTTCCCATGGGCGAGCCCCCTGTGCTATCTATTATTGATATGTATCTTACCATAAATCGACGGCGGACGCAAGGCGGGGGACCGGTTGGAAACCAACTGGCAGTTTTGAAACAATTTGCAATTTCTGTTGCTGTTTTTTTATGGGTTTTTCCGTTGCGCGGCGCAGATGGACATGCTATAATGAACACGTACGAGGCCGTACAAAGCCGAAAATTCATTTATTTTTTAAGGAGGAACCCCATGAAAAAGATCCTTGCGCTTGTTCTGGCTCTGACGATGGTCCTGGCCCTTGGCGCCACCGCTTTTGCGGATGACGGCATGGCCGTCGCCATGATCACCGACTACGGCGACATCACCGACCAGTCCTTCAACCAGACCACCTATGAGGCCTGCAAGGCCTATGCCGAGGCTAACGGCGTGGACTTCCAGTACTACAAGCCCGCCTCTGACTCCGACGCCGACCGTGTGTCCTCCATCGAGCAGGCCATCGACGACGGCTTCAACGTCATCGTGATGCCCGGTTACGCCTTTGCCAACGCCATCAAGGAGACCGCTGGCTCCGGCGATTATGACGACATCACCTTCATCGCGCTGGACGTGGGCGCCGGCGACCTGGGCGAGGATTTCGAGGTCCCCGCGAACCTGTACTGCGCTACTTACCAGGAAGAGCTGTGCGGCTACATGGCCGGTTATGCGGCTGTGAAGCTGGGCTACACCAAGCTGGGCTTCTGCGGTGGCATGGCTGTTCCCGCCGTCATCCGCTATGGCTACGGCTTCGTGCAGGGCGCTGACGCCGCCGCTGCCGAGCTGAACGCTGAAGTCTCCATCAACTACGCTTACGCCAACCAGTTCTTCGGCGACGCGGACATCACTGCCGCTATGGACACCTGGTACAACGGCGGCACCGAGATCGTCTTCGCCTGCGGCGGCGGCGTGTACACCTCCGTTGCCGAGGCGGCCGCCAAGGTCGAGGGCAAGGTCATCGGCGTGGACGTTGACCAGGTCGGCATCATCGACGGCGCTTACGGCGAGGGCATGACCGTTACCTCCGCCATGAAGGGCCTGGCTCCCACCGTGCAGACCATGCTGGCTGCGGTGCAGGACGGCCTGTTCAGCGAGTACGGCGGCAAGATCGACACCCTGGGCCTGGTCTCCGAGACCCCCGCTGACAACTACGTCCAGCTGGGCACCACCCAGTGGTCCGACAGCTTCACCGAGGAGGACTACAACGCGCTGGTCGCCGCTATGTTCAATGGCGACGTGACCGTCTCCAACGACACCGAGGTCGAGCCCGCCGTCACCACCGTGACCGTGGACTATCAGGGCAACATCAAGTAATTTCATCCCCCGCAACAACAGCAGACGCGGCCCCTGCCGCGTCTGCTTTTTTTAAAACAGGAACGACAAACTTTTGACACGCCGCGCTTGCTGCGTGCGGCGCTGACACAGGGAAGGAGGATGACATGGCGGAAACACCATACGCGATCGAGATGCTCAACATCACCAAGAAGTTTCCGGGCATCATCGCGAACGACAACATCACCCTGCAGCTGAAAAAGGGTGAGATACACGCTCTTCTGGGCGAGAACGGCGCCGGCAAGAGCACGCTGATGAGCGTGCTGTTCGGCCTGTACCAGCCGGAGGAGGGCGTCATCAAGAAGGACGGCCAGGTGGTCAAAATAAACGACCCCAACGACGCCAACGATCTGGGCATAGGCATGGTACACCAGCACTTCAAGCTGGTGGAGTGCTTCACCGTTCTGGACAACATCATCATGGGCGTGGAGCCCACCAAACACGGCTTTCTCCAGAAAAAGGAGGCGCGGGAAAAGGTCCTGGCCCTGTCGGAGAAATACGGCCTGCAGGTGGACCCGGACGCGCTCATAGAGGACATCACCGTGGGCATGCAGCAGCGCACGGAGATCTTGAAGATGCTCTACCGGGATAACGAGATCCTGATCTTCGACGAGCCCACCGCCGTGCTGACGCCCCAGGAGATCGAGGAACTCATGCAGATCATGCGCAACCTGGCGGCTGAGGGCAAGAGCATTCTGTTCATCTCCCACAAGCTGGCGGAGATCATGGCCGTGGCCGACCGGTGCAGCGTGCTGCGCAAGGGCAAGTACATCGGCACCGTGGAGACGAAAAACACCACCATGGAGGAGCTGTCCGCCATGATGGTGGGCCGGAACGTGAACTTCCACGTGGAAAAGGGCCCCGCCAACCCCGGCGACGTGGTGCTGCGGGTGAAGGGCATGACCGTGGCCAGCAAGGTCCACAAGAACAACGCCGTCAAGGACGTGTCCCTGACCGTCCGCCGGGGCGAGATCGTGTGCCTCGCCGGCATCGACGGCAACGGCCAGACGGAGTTCGTCTACGGCCTGACGGGTCTGGAGCCCCTGGTCAGCGGCAGCATCGAGCTGTGCGGCCAGGACATCACCCACGCCTCTATCCGCAAGCGCTCCACCTCCGGCATGAGCCATATCCCCGAGGACCGGCACAAGCACGGTCTGGTGCTGGATTACACGTTGGAGGACAACTTGGTACTCCAGCGGTACTTTGAGCCGGAATTCACCAGCAAGGCCGGATTTTTGAAGCGCGGGCCCATCCGCGCCTACGCCGAGAAGCTCATCGAGGAGTACGACGTGCGCTCCGGCCAGGGGCCCGTCACCATCGCCCG
>CANQKA010000004.1 GCA_947624395.1 uncultured Oscillospiraceae bacterium | reverse complement strand
CGGGTGGGCGGCGTCCGGTCCGGGTACGACCTGCTGGCCGGGTTCGGCCACGGCGTCACGGCCCTGGCCCCGTCCCTGGTCCAGCTCAAGACCGACAACACCTGGACAAGGCCCATGAAGGGCGTGCGCACCCAGGCCGGCCTCACATTGGAGCGGGACGGGACCGTGCTGGCAAGGGCCAGCGGGGAGGTCCAGTTCACCGACTACGGCGTCACCGGGCCGGGGGTGTATGATTTGAGCCGGGCAGCGTCCACCGCCGGGGGCGGGTGCACGGTATGTCTGCGGCTGCTGCCGGAGCTGGATAAAGTTGACATAATTGATTATATGAAGGCCAAGCGGGACGATTTTCCGGACTATAAAGCGGAAAGTTTACTGGCCGGTGCTTTACATAATGCAATCTCCCGGACGGTGCTGCGCCGGGTGCAGATACCCCAGGAGGCACGGCTGTGGGCATTGTCCGACGGGGCGCTGGAGCTGGTGGCGGACGCGCTGTGCCGGTACGAGCTGGCGCTGCATGGGACGTTGGGCTTTGACGACGCGCAGGTGACCGCCGGGGGCGTGGACACCGCCGGGTTCGACCCCGAGACCATGGAAAGCCGGCTGGTCCCCGGTCTGTACGCCTGCGGCGAGGTGCTGGACGTGGACGGGGATTGCGGGGGGTATAACCTCCAATGGGCCTGGTCCAGCGGGCGGCTGGCGGGTCTGGCCGCCGGGGGACTGTTGGAGGCGCTGGCATGATCCGGCTGCGAAACGTGGCCCTGGGCCTGGACGAGGGCGAGACAAAGCTCTGGGACAAGGCGGAAGCGGCGCTGGGGACGAAAATAACGGCCCTGCGGGTGGCCCGCAAGGCCGTGGACGCTCGGCGAAAATCGGACGTGCATTTTGTGTACACACTGGACGTATCCGTGCGGGACCAGGCCGGCGCCCTGGCGCGGTGCGCCGGCGCCGCGCCCGCACCGGTGAACGACTACGCGCCGCCAATGCCAGCATGCCTGCCGGACGACAGGCCGGTGGTGGTGGGCTTCGGGCCCGCCGGGATGTTCGCGGCTCTGGCGCTGGCCATGGCCGGTCTGCGGCCCATCGTGCTGGAACGGGGCGAGGATTCCCAGGCCCGGACCGCCAAGGTGGAGCAGCTGCGCCGGGAGGGCGTTTTGGACCCGGAGTGCAACATACAGTTCGGCGAGGGCGGCGCGGGGGCTTTTTCCGACGGCAAGCTCTCCACCTGCGTGAAAGACAGGCGTATCCCTTGGGTGCTGGACCGACTGGTGGAGGCCGGTGCAAATGTTGACATAACTTATGACGCCAAGCCCCACATCGGTACGGACATGCTGCCCGGTATCTGCGCCAATATACGGCGGCGCATTGAAAGTCTGGGCGGCGAGGTGCGGTTTAGTACCCGTCTGGACGGGCTGGAAAGCGACGGAGGACGGTTGACCGCCGCCGTGACAAGCAGTGGCGAGCATATCGGCTGCTCAAGGCTTATTTTGGCCTGCGGCCACAGCGCACGGGACACGTTTGAAATGTTATGTAAATTGATACCCATGGTCCCCAAGCCCTTCGCCATGGGGGCGCGTATCGAGCATTTGCAGGCGGATACGGACAGGGCCCAATACGGTCCATTCGCCGGTCATCCGGCCCTGCCCCCCGCCGATTACGCGCTGGCCATGGAGCTTCCCAATGGCCGGCGGTGCTACACCTTCTGCATGTGTCCCGGCGGCGAGGTCGTCCCCGCCGCCAGCGAGCCGGGGATGGTCTGCACCAACGGGGCCAGTCCGAATAAGAGAAATTATGTTAACTCTAATGCCGCGCTGCTGGCGGCTCTGTCCCCGGAGGACTTTCCCTATCAGGGCGTGCTGGGCGGGGTGAAGTGGCAGCGGGAGCTGGAGCGAATAGCTTATGAGGCGGCCGGGGGCGGGTATAAGGCACCAGCCCAGACCGTGGGCGGTTTTCTGGGTACCGGACCGGACCGAATCGGGCGGGTGACGCCGTCCTACGGGCCGGGGGTAAAACTGGTTGATTTACATAATATTCTACCAGGCGTTATCACAGACACGCTGGCAGGGGCCCTGCCCCTGTTCGACCGGAAGCTCCGGGGGTTCGCCGCGCCCGACGCCGTGCTGACCGGGCCGGAGACAAGGTCCTCCAGCCCCGTGCGGATGGTGCGGACCGACGCGCTCCAGTCCCCCGCCCTGGCGGGGCTCTATCCCTGCGGCGAGGGCGCGGGCTGGGCCGGGGGCATCATGAGCGCCGCCGTGGATGGGCTGAAGTGCGCCGAGGCGGTGATCGGGGGAATGTGAGAGCACTTCAGTCTGGTAACAATCCCCCCGGCCCTGCGGGCCACCCCCCTTTACACAAGGGGGGCTTTCGATAAGGAAAGGAATTTAATCTGTCTCTCCCCCAGTCAGCGCCAAAGGCGCTGACAGCCCCCTCGTCAGAGGGGGCCTTTGAAAAAGGAAAATCATTTAAATAAGCCCCCCTTGTAATATGGAATGCCCCGCTCGGTGAACGGGGCGTTGATTTTTATTCGTCGGGTAACTCGATGAGGAATTCCAGGGCGCGGTCGTGGAGCTGGTCTGCGCCGGTGCGGGAGATGAGATAGTACTCCCGGTCGTTCACAGCGCACAGGTAGTGGACGCTGTCGTAGGCCATAAACCGGACCGTTACCGCCGGGTATTGCCCGTTGTCCTGCCGGAACGTCAGGGTGAACAGCTCTCCCCTCCCCTCGGCGGCGTCCGTGCGGCTGTCCGCCGTCAGCTCCGCCGCCTGCCGCAGCCACGCCGACACCAGCGTCGCGTCCAGGCTCCGGTCGCCCAGGGTGAAGATGTCCTCCGGGTCCTCGTCATCCGTCGGGGCGGACACGGAGCGTATCACCTCGTATGTCTCATCGTCCAATTGAAGCGTCATGCTCTCCAGCCGGTCCCAATCCAGCGGGCATGGCCGCAGGGGCCGCATGGCGGCAAAGTCCGGGTACATGAGCCCGTCCAGCACCGTGCCCGCCACGCGGTAGACCATCTTGGACCCGCCCAGGCGCACGAACACGTCCGCGCCGTCGTAGGCGCCAAATTCCAGGGTGAAGCTCCCCTGCTCCCCGCCGTCGGTCCGGTAGCCCACCAGCACCGTGCCCTGGGGCGCGTCCAGACCGTAATCGGCCATATCAGACCCGTCCCAGCTCTCGCACTGGGTGAGTTGGATATTCGTCGCCATCTCGTACAGCGCCGCGGTCTTTTCCGTATCTAAAGGCATGACCGGCTCGCCGGACCCGTCCAGCAGGAACCAGGGGTCCGCGTCCGTGTACCAGACCGATGACGCATCATCCAAATACCGCAGCTCGTAGTCCCCCGCGCCGGACTGGACCGCCAGGCTGGTGACCTGGGCCACGTCCTGAGGGGGCGATTCCAGGGCCAGGATGTCGTCGATGCCGGTCTGGAAGGTCTGGGCCAGCATGGTCCCCTCCACGTAGACCGTATCGCCGCCGTTCACGCGGATGTAATAGGCGCCGTTGGGGCTGGGATTGCCCACGTCGTAGGTGTTGACTTTATCCGCCGTGGCGGCCACGATGGTGAAGGCCGGGTCCGCCAGACCGTACTGGTCGAAATCCGTCACGTCCGTGATCGCCGTCTCCGCCTCAGCATTGGCCGCCGCCTCCGCCAGAGGCGCGACCTTCGCCTGGTCGATGGGGCAGTCGGCGTCGTTGGCGTTGGTCCAGGCGCCGTCCTGGCGCTTCAGGCTCACCGCGTCGCCGAAATAGTCCCAGGCCAGGGCCGTCAGGTCATCCTCCGGGCCCACGGAGATGTCCGTGTGCTCGTGGGCTTCCTCCGCCGTGACAGCCTGCTCCCTGTCGGAGAGGGTCTCGGCCAGGTACCATGCTCCCACCAGCACCGCCAGCGCCGCCAGCAGCACCGCAAGCCTCGCTCCGCGCTTCATCAGCGCCGCCTCCTTCTCATGAATATCCCAACGCCCGCCGCCAAAAACAGCACCGGGACCACGATCGCCATCGCCACCTTCAACACGCCCGCGGCGCTGTCCGTGAAGGTCAGGTACTCCCCCGTCAGGGTCTTGGGGTGGATGGAGATGCTCTGCTCCTGCCGGCTCAGCCAGCCGATGCCGTTCAAAAACAGGTCCCGGTCGGCCCCGGCCACCAGGTCGTTGAAGTCCGATTCCATGAACCGGCTGGAGGAAAATATCACCAGGCGGGCCCCCGTGTCGGCGTTTTCCGACGCCGCGCCCAGAAGAAACGGGCCGGTCTTGTCCCCGTCCGCCTTCTCGTAGCTGTCCACGCCCTCCACGTCCAGCTTCAGGTAGCTGGAGTCGGAGCTGGTGAGCAGGGCCGTCACCGCGGCAGGGCTGTCATCGGCGGCCAGAAGCGCCTGACTGTCCGGCATGGCGACGGTCAGGCCCTCCCCGTCCAGCAGAGGGGCGGTGATATCGTGCCGGTTGATGGTGGGCAGGACCAGGTCGATGTACCCATAGCTATAGTACCGGCTGTCGGTCTCCATCACGTAGCCGCCCAGGTAGTCCAGGCCAAAGTCCGCCAGGAGGGATTTGAAGTTGGGCAGTTCTTCCGAGGTGTAGGCGGTGGTCACCAGGAATTGGCCGCCCCGGTCCGCGTAGTCCTCCAAAAGGCCCAGCTCACGGGCAGTCAGGTCCCGCGCCGGGGCAAGAATGGCCAGCACCGCGCAGTCCTCCGGTACGGCCTCGGCCGAGACCAGATTGAGCTCCTGGGTCCGGACGTTCTCCAGCTCGATGGCCGACAGGACCTCGTCGGACACGCCTGTCTCGCCGTGGCCGGTCAGGGTGTATAGCACCGGCTGGTCGTCGCTGGTCACGGACAGGATCGCCGCCGTCAGCTTTTCCTCGCCGGTGAACACGTCCAGATACTCCTGCTGGTAATATTGCAGGTAGTAGGCGTACATCTCATAATCAGAATAGGTCCACACGTCGGAATAGGGTATGTACAGGCTCCGGTCCCCGCAGACCACCGCAAGGCTGTTGCTTTCCACCGTCTGGTCCGTGTAGTCCGCGGCGAAGCTGGGGTAGCGCACCGGGTCCACTTTCGTCACGGTCACCCGGTCAAATTCGCCGTACTTGCCAAGCACCTGCTCCATGGTGTTGTTCTCGTGGCCTTCCTCCACGAGCCAGTAAACGTCCACGTCCTTGTCCAGGGTGGCCAAGATCTGCTCCGTGCCCTGGCTGATGGAATAGAGCTTGTTGGCCGTCCAGTCAAGCTGGGTGGCCGACGCCGGCAGGGCGTTCACCGCCAGATTCGCCACCACCGCCATGGCTATCACCAAAAGCGCGGCAAACACGCTGTAAGCCCCCGCACGCCAAGGGCGGGTCCGGAAGGAATTTTTCAGCTTTTGCAGAAGGTTTTTCATGAGGCCCACCTCCTGCGCTCCATGGACTGGACCGTCAAAAAGACGAACACGGCCGCCACGGTGACATAGTAGACCAGCGAGCGTATGTCGAATATATCATAGGTGAAGCTGTCGAATCTGTCGAAAACGGCCAGCTGGCCCAGCACGTCGGCAAAAAGCCCGCCGAATTTTCCGGGCCACAGGGCGTAGCATACCCCCAGCCCCCCTTCCAGCGCCAGGGAGAACACCAGGGCAAAGCCGCCGTTTTTCGTCATGCGCCAGAGTATGACGCCCAGAAGCAGCACCAGAACGGTAAAGCCGATGAAGCTGGTCAGGGCCGAGGTCGAGACGTAGCTCGTCAGGGGCGAGAGGAAATAGAGCAGCAGCATCACCAGAAAGCATGCCCCGGCCGCCAGGCCTACGCTCTCCATCAGGCTGGATATAAAAAGTCCGACGGCCGCCAGCGCGCAGCCTAAGAAGAAAAAGCCCACCACGGCCCCGTAAGCGGCTTTCAGGGGGATAGCGCCGCTGGTGGCCAAGCCGTTCACGATGGGCGGATACAGGCTCAGCACCGCCAGGGGCATGGCCATCACCGTCACCAGGGCGAAATACTTGCCCAGCACGATCTTCGTCATGCTCATGGGCAGACTGTAGAGAAGCTGGTCCGTCTTCTGGCGCCGTTCCTCCGCCACGGAGCGCATGGTCAGCAGCGGGATTCCGGGCAGGTAGATGAACGTCAAGCTGCCCAGGACGGTGGTGAAGTCGATGGACCCCTGCAGGTGGATGGCCATGACGTAAATGCCGCCAAACAGGAGCATCAACGCCCCGTATACATAGCCGGTCAGGCCGTTCAACTGGCTGTCCAGCTCTTTTTCATAGATGGCCGTCATGCCGCCTGCCTCCTTTCACCGTCTCGTTGGGAGCATCCGCCTCCTGAGTCAAGGCCAAAAACACGTCCTCCAGGCTGGCCTGCTCCCGCTCCAGGCGCAGCACCGGGATACGCCTGTCGCTGAGGGCAAAGCTGAGCTTTTCGTCCATGTCCCGGGCCTCGCCGGCCACGGATACTTCCAGCCGGCACCGGCCGGCGTCGTCTTCATGGGCCTGGATATCCAGCACGCCGGGTACCGGTTCCAGCGCTTCCCTGGCCTCCGCAAGGCCGGCCTTGGCCGTGATGTGATAGGTCGCACGGCCGGCGAACCGTTCCTCCAGCTCCGCCGGGGTGCCGCCGGCGATCAAATGGCCCTTGTGTATCATCAGGACCTTATCGCAGACCGTCTGTACCTCGCTCAGGATATGGGTGGACAAGATCACCGTCCGGTCCTTGCCCAGAGAGCGGATGAGCTGGCGTATCTCCACGATCTGCAGGGGGTCCAGGCCCACCGTGGGCTCGTCCAGGATGACCACCGACGGGTCGGCCAGCAGGGCCTGGGCGATGCCCACCCGCTGGCGAAAGCCCTTGGACAGGTTGCGTATGAGCCGGTCCGCGACCTCAACCGTGCCGGTCACGGCCAGCACCCGGTCCAGCTCCGCGTCCAGGGCCGGAATTTTCACGCCCTTGGCACGGGCCACGAAGGACAGGTATTCCCGCACCGTCATGCCCGTGTACAGCGGCGGCTGCTCGGGCAAGTAGCCCACGCGAGCCTTGGCCTTCACCGGCTGGTCAAAGATGTCGTAGCCGTCGATGGTGACCTGGCCCTCCGTGGCGGCCAAGCACCCGGCCAGAATGTTCATGGTGGTGCTCTTCCCGGCACCGTTGGGGCCCAGAAAGCCGTAGACCACGCCGCTTTCCACCGTGAAGGTCAGGTCCTCCACCGCCGTGCGGCTGCCGTATCGCTTTGTAAGGTGGCTCACCTCGATCATAAAGCCGCCTCCTTGTCATGTGTTCCTGCCTATTGTACACCCGCAGGGCAAGGGTTTTGTGACCGAATGATGAAGTTTTTGGAAAAATATAAAAAGAGGACGCGCTGGAAAGCGCGTCCTCTGGCCGTGTGCGTTTTGGTCCTCAGGTCCAGCTGAATATCTTGCCGTCGCCGCCGCAGGTGCTGCACGGCCTCCAGCCAAGGCCGCCGCAGCTTGAGCAGCGCCGGGTGAAGTCCCCCAGGACGTGGCCCAGACCGCTGCAGCTCAGGCAGGTCCGCCGGCCGGTGCCGCCGCAAATGCTGCATGTGCGCTCATGGCCCATGTCGGGAATGCTGCTGCCGCCGGAGCTGCCGCCGGAGGACCCGGAGCTGCCGCCGGAATGGCTGCTGCCGTCGTCATAGGTGATGGTCTTTCCGTTGGTGTCAAAGGCGCTGGTGAAGCTCTTGCCGTTGGCGCTGAGGCACCGGACCGTGAAGGTGTACGTGGTCCCGTTGCTGGCGCCGGTCCAGGTGTGGTCCGTGGCGGCCGTGTCGGCCAGCTTCGTCCACTTGCCGGCGTCGTTTTTATAGAACACCCGGTATTGCGCCGCGCCGGGAACCGCCTCCCAGCTTATCTTTACCCCGTCGGACGCGCTGGACACCGACGGCTTTGGCGCGGCGATATAGGTCACGCTCTTGCCCGTCTTGTCATAGGCGCTGGTGAAGCTCTTGCCGTCGGCGGTGAGGCCGCGGACCGTGAAGGCGTATTTTGTGCCGCTGGCCGCGCCGGTCCAGGTGTAGGAGGTAGAGGCCGTGTCGGCCAGCTTCGTCCAGCCGCCTTTGCCGGTCTTGTAGTACAGGCGGTAATTCTCCGCGCCGGACAGCTTTTGCCAGGTTATCTTCACCCCGTCCAGCTCGCATGCCGCACCCGTCAGCTTGGGCGCGGCGGTGGCCGCCAGCAGCTTGCCGGCGGCGTTATAATCGCTGGTGAAGCTCTTGCCGTTGGCGCTGAGACAACGGACCGTGAAGAAATAGACCGTGTTGGCTTTGGCCTTGGTCCAGGTGTAGCTGGTCGCCTTCGTGTCGGCAAGCTTCGTCCACTTGCCGCCGCCGGTCTTGTAAAACACCCGGTACTGCGCCGCGCCGGTCACCGCGCCCCAGGAAAGCTTCACGCTCTTGCCGCTCCACGCGGCGGTCTTCATCACCGGCGCGGCCATATATTTCAGGTTGGAGCTGGATCTGTAGGGGCTGGTATATGCCTTGCCGTCGCCGGTCAGACCACGGACCGCAAAGGCGTACGTGCCCCCGTTTTTGGCGGAGGTCCACAGGTAGCTGGTCCCCGTTACGTCCGCAAGACGCACCCACTTTTTCCCGCTGGCGGTCATGCCAAAAACACGATACCGCTCGGCGCCCTTTATCTCGCTCCAGGTTATCTTTACGCCGCCGTAGCCGTTGGCGGCCTTCACCGTGGGAGCGGCCTTGGCGTTCACGGTCAGGCCCGTCCCGTCATAGGCGCCCGTGTGGCCCGCCGCGTCCATGCACTGGACCGTGAAGGCGTAGATCGCGGAGGGGTCGGCGCCGGTCCAGGTGTACTCGGTCCCCGTCACGCCGGCAAGCGCGGTCCATTCCCCGCCGCCGATACGGTAATATAACCGGTATTGTGCCACGCCCGGGGCCTCGTTCCAGTGCAGCTGCACACCGTCGCTGCCCCAGGCCGCGGAAGTCAGGCTCGTGGCGGCCACATAGTCCACAGACTGGCTCGCAAGGCCAATGGCGCCGCTGTTGCCGGCTCCGTCCAGGCACTGGACCA
This sequence comes from uncultured Oscillospiraceae bacterium, assembly GCA_947624395.1. Classification (GTDB taxonomy): domain Bacteria; phylum Bacillota; class Clostridia; order Oscillospirales; family Oscillospiraceae; genus CAJOIG01. The sequence continues at coordinate 39,860 of CANQKA010000004.1, read as the reverse complement.
TGAAGGTATAGCGTGTGCCCGTCACGCCGCCGGTCCAGGTATAGCCGGTGTCGGCTACCTCCGCCAGGGCCGTCCATTCGCCGTCGGTCCTGCACAGCACCCGGTACAGGGGCGCGTCGAACGAGGGCCAGGTGAGCCTGATCCCCTCCATGGTGTTCTCGGCGGAGGTCATCCTGCCGGTGGGGATATACGAGAGGGGCTTCGTGACGCCGTAGTCGCTCAGGGGGTTCTGCCCCGTGCTGTCGTAGCAGCGGACCGCAAAGGTGAAGGCGCCGAATTTCGCCTCGCTCCAGATCCAGGAGGTATCCGTGGTGTCCGTCAGCGCGATCCAGTCGCTGTCCCCGGTCTTATAAAACACCCGGTATTTTTTCGCGCCGGCCACGCGATCCCATTTGAGATAGACCCCGCTGAGCCAGGCTTCCGCCGTTGGCCTGGGCGTGGCTACGTAGCGGACGGTGTAATAGGACCCGGACGTGCCATAGGTGCCGTCGGCGGCGACGCTCTGGATCCTGATACAGACATCCTCGCCGCTGGGCGCAATGGGCCAAACGTAGGTCGTGTCCTCGGTCATCGTTATCAACCGCCAGGTAAAATTGGTGGGATAGGCGTAATAGAGCCGGTACTGGACCGCGCCGGGAACCGGGTCCCAGGTGATCTGCATCCCGTCCTGTATGCTGGCAATGCCGGTCAGCTTAGCCGTGGGGAGTGCGGCGACGGTCTCCGGCTCGGCCGGGACTTCCGGTTCCGGAGTGATTGCCGGTTCTTCCGTCACTTCCGGCGCTTCCGTGACCTCCGGCGCTTCCGTGACCTCCGGGATGACCTCGGGGGCTTCCTCCGCCAGGGCGGGGACATACAGCGTCAGCACCATCAACACCGCTAAAAGAAGGCTCAATGTGCGTTTCATCGTGACGCGACCTCCCTCAAACATTATTTTATAAAATGATTATAACCCCCCCGATTTTCATATGTCAACATTTTCCACAGCCCCGCCGAGGTTGCAAATCCGGCGGCGGCGGCTTATAATGCACCTACCACGCTTTGGAGGACCAGCCTTATGCGGATGCGAAACAAGAAAAACCTCATCCCCCGGATGGAAAAATGCGCGGCGGTGCAGGTGTTCGACCCGTCGGCCTTAAAGGGCCGGTGGGCAAAGCTTCTGCCCGACTGCCGGGAAGTTCGGGCGGAGATGGGCTGCGGCAAGGGCGCGTTCACCGCCGGCGTGGCACGGGAAACGCCGGAGGCGCTGCTGGTGGCGCTGGAAAAGGTGCCCAACGCCATGGTCACCGCCATGGAGCGGGTGTGCGCCGAGGAAATACCAAACGTGCGCTTCATCGACACGGACGTGGCGAACCTGCCGGACATATTCGCGCCGGGGGAAGTGTCGGTCATCTACATCAACTTCCCGGACCCCTGGCCAAGAAAGCGGGAGGCAAAACACCGGCTCACCGCGCCGGAATTTCTGGCCATGTACTGGGACGCGCTGCCCATCGGCGGGCGCATCGAGTACAAGACCGACCAGCCCTGGCTGTTCGACTGGTCGCTGGAGCAGTTCGCCGCGCTGGGCTACGAGCTGCGGGAGGTCACAAGGGACCTGCACAAGCATGGGCCCGTGGGCGTCATGACCAACTACGAGGCGAAATTTTACGAGCAGGGCGTGCCTATCCACCGGTGCGTGGCGGTCAAGACAAAGGCCGAGCATGCACCCCTGCCGGAATCGGAGCGGCGGCATGCGCCTTTGGAGGCGGCCCATGAGCGGTAAGGCGACGGGCCGGATGGCCGCGCCGGACGTGCTGCGGGTGTTCAGCATTTTCATCGTGGCCTGGTTTCACATCTGGCAGCAGAGCTGGCTGGACCCGGGATTTTTCATTGGTAAATATTATGTAAACTTACAGAATGTGGTCCGCCACGGGTACATGATGGTGGACGAGATGCTGCTGCTGTCCGGGTTTTTATTGGCGCTTCCCGTGGCGCGGCGGGCTTTGGCGGGCACGCCGGCGGAGGCGGTCGAGCCGCCGGAGGCGTTTTACCGCAAGCGGTTCTGGCGTATCGTGCCGTCCTATTATCTTGTTGTTATGTTAATGCTCATCTGGGCGCTGCCCCAGGGGCTGTACCGGTCCGGGTGGGCAATTTTAAAGGACCTGTGGGCCCATTTGACCTTCACCCACACGCTTTTTTACGACAGCTACCTGCTCACGCCCCTGTCCGGGGTGCTGTGGACGCTGGCGGTGGAGGTACAGTTTTATCTTCTCTGGCCGCTCATCGCCAGGGCCTATGTGCGCCGTCCGGGGCGGACATGTCTGGCGCTGGTAGCGCTGGCCTTTTCCTACCGGGCGTGGGTCTATGGGGAGGGCGACTGCTCCATGTACTTCAACCAGCTCCCCGCCCAACTGGACCTGTACGCCTGCGGCATGGGCGCGGCGTGGCTCCTGGCCCGCATGGAGCGTGAGGGCATGCCGGCGGACAAGCACCGGCGCGTTATCGCACCGGTGGGCATGGCGCTGTGTTTGATCGGCATGCTGGGCATCATGTACGTCCAGCCCATCGGCGACTATGAGGCCATTCGCCACGGGCAAATGGACGGGCGGCTGCCGCTGGGGCTGCTGGGCGGGTGCTTCCTGCTGTGCGGGTGTATGGCGCCAACCAGGCTTGCCAAGGCGCTGGGCAATCCCGTGACCCGGTTTCTGGCGGATATCTCCTTCAACTTTTACATGACCCACCAGTTTTTGGCGCTGAGGCTCAAGGACCTGCACATCCCGCCCTACAGGGCGGAGCTTCCCAACCAGGCGTACGAGCAGCCCTGGCAGCTGCTGTACACGCTGGCGTGCTTCGGCTTTGCCGTGCTATTGTCCGCGGGGCTGACGTATCTGTGGGAGAGGCCCATACGGCGGATCGGACTGCGGAAGATGTGAAATGTCTCTCCCCCAGTCTCCGGCTTGCGCCGGAGCCAGCCCCCTCGTCAGAGGGGGCCTTGATCTATACCCAGGGAAAAGAATATGGCCCCCTCTGACGAGGGGGCTGTCATGCGTCAGCATGACTGAGGGATTGTACTTAGACGTACAGCAATCCCCCCGCCCGCCAAAGGCGGGCACCCCCCTTTGACAAGGGGGGCTTATTATATGGCAAAATCTAGCCGATCATATCACCTTGAACTGTTTCCACTTGCCGGACTTTTGCCGGATCAGGAAGATGGCGGCGCGGACGGTCCAGTCCGCCGCCATGGCAAAGGCGATGCCTATCACGCCCATATGGAGCGTCAGTCCCAGAATGTACGACAGCACCAGCCGGCAGCCCAACGTGGACGCCACGGACACGATCATGGTGTACTTCACGTCCCCAGCCGCCCGCAGGCCGCAGCTCAGGCCGCCGCTGAACGGGAAGGCAAAGGCGTTGAACACGTTGTGTATCACCACCAGCTGGAACACCAGCTTTTTCGTCTCCGGCTCCAGGGCGTAGACCCGCATGAAAAGCGGCGTGGCCGCCAGGATGAGGCCGTTCCAGACCACAGATATGGCCACCGTGAGCCGGTTCAGCTTTTTGAGATACGCCGCCGCGGCGTCCGTATCCCCCGCGCCCATGTACCGGCCTATGACCGTGATGTACACCGGCCCCATGGCAACCCCCGCCAGCGCCGCCAGGGACCATATGCTTTGCGCCACGCCGTTGGCCGCGATCTGGTAGGTGCCGAACAGGGCCACGATGCTGGAAAGGGCCACCTTTACCAGCTGGAAGATGCCGTTTTCCGCCCCGTTGGGCACGGCCACGCCCAGGATGCTCCGGAGCATGGGCCTATCCCAGCGGAATATCCACGCCTTTTCATAGGCCACCTCCCGCCCGGGCCCGAAGCACAGCGCCGTGATGGCAACGGCGGAGAATACCCGGGCGATGAAGGACGGCCATGCCACGCCAGCCACCCCGGCCTTCAGCACGAACACGCCGATCAGGTTGCCGATGACGTTGATGACGTTGGACACCACGGAGATATACATGGTGACCTTGGTCTTGCCGATGCTGCGGTAGACGGCGGCTCCCGCGTTGTAGACCGCCAGGGCCGGATAGGAGTAAGCCGAGATGCGAAGATACGTCACGCAGGCGGCCATCACGTCATCGTCCACCCGGCCAAAGAGCAGCCGCAAAATGGACTTTCCCGCCGCCAGCACCAGGACCATCAGCGCCAGGGAGAAGACCGTGGAGAACATCAGAAGCTGGCTGGCGGAGCGGCCGGCGTTTTGCCGGTCGGCCCGGCCCAGGTATTGGCTCACCACCACCGCGCCGCCGGAGGCCAGGGCGGTGAAGAAGTAGATGAAGATGGTGTTGAACTGGTTCACAAGAGACACGCCGGACACGGCGGCCTCCCCGGCGTAGCTTATCACCAGGGTGTCGGCAAGGCCCACCAGCATGGCCAGCAGCTGCTCCAAAAACAGCGGCACGATCATCGCCCGCAGCTGCCGGTTCGTAAACGCCACACGCTCCGTCATCGATCATACCTCCAACACAAAATGCCCGCGCCGGGGCTCAAAACAGCGCGGCGAGCTTTTCCCAGAAGGTCTGCTCCGGGGCGGGCGTCGGTTCCGCCTCTGCCGGGGCGGGTTTTTCGATGGCCGGGGTGCGCAGCACGAACTGCACCGACGCAACGGTCCCGTTTTCCGCCGAGGCAAAGGACGTGGGCGGTTCGGCGGCGCCGGTGACGCCCGCAAGCGTGTCCGAAAGCTCGCCGGCGTCCTCCCCCATGGTGGGGCCAAGCACCGTAAGCAGCGCCGAGGCGGTGGTGAGCCAGTCCGCGTCCTGGCGGACCTCGCCGGCGTCCAGGTAAGCGTCCTGCACGGCCCGGGTATAGCCCTCCAATGCCTGGGCCAGAGCGTCCAGCGCCTCCTGTGCCTCCGGGTCGTCCCCCAGCTTATCCAGCGCCGCCTGGACATCCGCCAGCCCGCCGGTCAGGTCCTTGGACTGGCCGGTCAGGGCCGCCAGGTCATTTTCCAGGCTGAAAAGCCCCCGGTCCAGGTCCAGGATGGCCGCGCCCGCCTGGTCCAGCCCGCCGGACATGGAGCCGTCCCCCAGGGGCACGTCCAGAGACAAACGCACGCCGTTGAGCGCGATGGGGTCCATGGCAAAGTCCGTCACGTCCGCGGTGAAGGAAATGTCCGCGCCCATGCCGGGAAGGACGGTGTAGGTCAGCTGCTTGTCCCCGCCCACGTTGGCAACGGTGGCACCCGGCGCGGCGATGTTGTCGCACTTATCCCCGTCCAGGGTGAAGGATATCTGCAGGGCGTAGTCGTCGAAAAACGTCCCGGCACAGGCCGTATTGCGCGCCGCCGTCAGGCGAATTTCCAGCGCGCCGCTCTCTCCCGCCAAATCTTCCGCGTCCAGCTCCTGCCCGTCCAGATAATAGCGGATGGAAACGAGCCAGGGGATGGAGGCGTTTTCCAGGCGGCCCTCGTAATAGAGCTTCCCCGGTCCCACGTCCGCCGTCACGGTCCCGTCCGAGAGGGTCAACGCGTCGGTGGTGGTCATGTTCCGCACAGAGGAATAATCCCCGTGGTCCACGATGCGGCCCGCAGCGGGCATATCAAAGATGTTCACCACGTCCACCGTGCTTACAGCGCCGGTGGGGTCAAGATTTATGTAAACCACTTCCTCTTTGCCGGACGATTCCCTGTCCGCCAGAGCCGCCGGGGCCAGCGCCAAAATAAGCGCCAGCGTCATAAGGGCCGTCAGGGCCCGTCGCAGGTTTTTCATGTTTGCTCCCCCTTTTCCTCTTGCTTTTGCCGCCGGAACAGCACCAGCCGGTCCGTGGCCGCCAGAAGACCCGGCAGCACGAACAGCACCACCGCCAGCGAGAACAGCGCTCCCCGTCCCAGCAGCAGACCCAATTGGGCCAGCAGCCGGTTGGAGGATAGATAGCCCATCAAAAGCCCCACCACCGCCAGAACGCTTCCGGAGGTCAGGATGGACACCGCCGTGCCCGACACCGTGGCGGTCAGGGCCTCTTTCTTCGGCAGCGCCGCCCGGTGCTCCCGGTACCGGTCCGTCAGCAATATGGCGTAGTCCACCGTGGCCCCAAGCTGGATGGAGCTGATGATCAAATAGGTGATGTAAAAAATCGGCGTGCCGGCAAAGTATGGCACCGCCAGGTTGAGCCATATGGCCGTCTCGATGCCCAGCACCAGCAGCACCGGCAGCCACAGGTTGCGCATGGTGAGCAGCAGCACCAGAAACACCGCCCCGATGGCCACGAGATTCACGTTGGCAAGGTCCGACGTGACCGTTTGCATCAGGTCGTAGGTGCTCACGCCCTGGCCGGCCAGGTAATAGGCGCCGGGATAGTATTTTTCCGCCGCGGCCCGGACGGATTCCACCAGGGCGAACGTCTCCTCCCCTTCGGTGGGTACGTCCACGGATAGCACCATGCGGCTATAGTCGTCGCTCATGAGAAGAGAAAGCGTGGCCTCGTCCAGGTATTCCAGGGGTACCTCCGCGCCGGCCCGGTCCACGTAGGAGATAACGCTGGTCACGTGGTCCAGGGCGTGCAGGTCCGCAGACAGGGCCGCCTGGGTGGCCGTGTCCCGGCCAGGGACCATGAGCACATAGGTGTCTCCCCGACCAAAGATATCTTCCACGGCGGCGGTGTCCCGGCCATATTGGGACTGCGGGCCGTACATCTGGGCAGCGCCGTAATAGAAGTCGTTGGCGTTGGAAGCCAGATAGGCCGGGGCTATCACCAGAATAAAGAGCACCGCCAGGGGCAGCGTGAGCTTGCGCACGAACCGGCCAAAGCCGCCGAAGCCCGGTAAGAACGGCCGGTGGCGCAGCTTATCCGACCAGCGCAGGGTGCACAGAAACAGGCTGGGCACAAAGAAAAAAGCCGTGATCAGGCTGATGGCGATGCCCTTGGCAAGAGCCAGCCCCATGTCCCGCCCCAGGCCGAAGCGCATGAGCACCAGGGCCAGAAAGCCTATCACGGTGGTAAGGCCGCTGGACAGGATAGAGGCGGTGGAACGGCAAAGCGCCCGGACCATGGCGCCTTCCGGGTCGTTTGGCATGTCTTTCCGACACTCGTCGAACCGGTGCAGCAGGAATACGGCGTAGTCCAGGCTCACGGCCATCTGCAAGATGCTGCCCGAGGCGTTGGTGACGAAGGATATCTCGCCAAAAATCAAGTTCGTACCCGCGTTGATGAACACCGCCACGCCCAGATTTGCCAGCACCAGCAGCGGCTCCAGCCAGCTTGTGGTGGTCAGGGCCAGGACAAAAAGCGCGAATGCCACGCCGAAAGCCCCCACCAGCCCGACCTCGTCCATGGTGCCGGTGGCAGAGTCGGCCTGGGCGGCGATGGTGCCCGTGACGGCGCCGGCGTCCCCGGCGATGGCCCGCATGGCCGCCACCGCGTCCACGTACCCGTCCTCCGAGACGGTGACGGTGAACAGCGCGGCGCCATCCCGGTAATAGCTTTCCAGCGTGGTCTTATCCTGCGCCGCCAATGGCACGGTCACGTCCGCCGCGTCATCCAGCCAGGTCACCGCCTCCACGCCGGGTATGGCCGCAAGGCGGGCTTTATACTCCAGCGCCTCCGGGACGGTCACGTCCCGGACCATCACCCGGGCGTTGGGTATGCCGCCGGGAAACTCTTCCTCCATCACGTGCAGGCTCACGGTGGAGGCCGTGTCCGCCGGGAGATATTTGTTTACGTCGTAGTTGACCCGTACCATGCCCCGCAGCACGAGGCACGCCAGCGCCGATAAGAGAAACAGCGCCAGAATGAGCCGCCGGTGGCGCACCACGCCCGTATAGAATTTTTCCACGGCTGTCCCCCTCCTTTCCGGCATCACGCGAAATAAAATTCCTCCAGCACGGCGCGCTCGTCCGGGCCCACGCCAAGGGCCAGCTCCAAATAGGCCTCCACGCTGCCGTACTCCATCTCAATGCAGTCGAAATAATAGCGGGCGTTGCGCTCGAACACCGGGAATACCTCGCCCATCAGGGCCAGTTCTTCCTCGCTGGCCCGGGCAAAGCGCATGGCCTCCAGCTGCCCCGCGGCGAACTGGTTGGTGAGCATGTACTCGCCCACCACCGTATCCCGGTCGAAACCCAGGGCGCTCAAAAGCAGCATGGTCCCCACGCCGGTGCGGTCCTTGCCCTGGGTGCAGTGCCATAAAACAGGCCCGCCGTCGGAGGCAAGAAGCTGGCGGAAAAAGCCCTCGTAGGCCGTGATGGCCTGGGGGTGAAGGCTCAGGAGCTTGTAAAACTCGTGAAATACCTCCCGGACCTCACGGGGCACGCTGCTCTTGATGGGGATGACCGCCTGCAGGTCCGGCACAGGGGGCAGCCACACGTTCTCCGCGCCGGGTATGGCCCGGTCCGGGTGCTTTTCCCGCTCCCGCCGGTCCCGCATGTCCACCACCAGCTGCACGCCCCAGCCGGCGAGCCGTTGCACGTCCGCGTCCGACGCGCTGCCCAGGTGGCCTGTGCGGAACAGCACGTTTTCCCGTATTCTCGCCCCGTCGGGCCGGGTCATACCCCCCAGGTCCCGAACGTTCTCCACGCCGTCAAAGCTGTAAAACACTTATGTATGCTCCTTCTCGTAAGTCTGGCACCACTGTCTGACGCAGCAGCTTTCGCATTTCGGCGACCGGGCCGTGCACACCGCCCGACCGTGGTAGACGATCCGGTGGCAGAAGTCCGAGCAGCCGTCCGGGGGCAAGATGGCCCGCAGGGCCGATTCTATCTTGGGCGGGTCTTTCATGTCGTCCACCAGGCCCATGCGGTTGGAAAGGCGGATACAGTGGGTGTCCACCACCACGCTGCCGGGTACGCGGTACACGTCCCCCAAAATGAGGTTGGCGCTCTTGCGCCCCACGCCGGGCAGCTTCAAGAGGTCGTCCATATTATCGGGCACCACGCCGTGGAAGTCCTGCACCAGCATCCGGGCCGCGCCCACGATGTCCCTTGCCTTGCCGTGGTAAAATCCGCAGGAATGAATATAGGGCTCCACATCGACCGGCTCCGCCGCCGCCATGGTCTCAGGGTCCGGGAACCGGGCGAACAGCGCCGGAGAGATCATGTTCACCCGCTCGTCGGTGCACTGGGCCGCCAGGCGCACCTGCACAAGAAGCTGCCACGCTTCTTTATAGTCCAGGGTGCAGTCCGCCAGGGGGTATTCCTCGGCCAGGGCGTTGACGATATGGGCCACCTGTTCGGCCGTTCTCAATGGGCATCCCTCCCACTCTCTCTGTCTTATAAAATCTTATCACGCCCTGTTGCAAATTCCAAGTGGGTCTTTTATAATTTGTATATCTTAACCGAAAAGGACTTGTGCGTATGTACCGACCGTTGGCGGATGAATTTCGGCCCCAGACCCTGGACGAGGTGGCGGGCCAGGAGCATATTCTGGGCCCGGACGGCATGCTGCGCCGCATTGCGGCCAGCGGCCATATCCCCTGCATGATCTTCTACGGTCCCTCCGGTACCGGCAAGACCACCGTGGCCCGTATCATCGCCCAGCGGACAAACCGGCCATTAAAGCGCCTGAACGCCACCACCGCGGGCCTTGCCGACATCAAGGCCATCATCGAGGAGCTGGATACGTTTCTGGCCCCGGACGGGGTGCTTCTCTACCTGGACGAGATACAGTACTTCAACAAAAAGCAGCAGCAGTCCCTGTTGGAGTTCATCGAAAACGGCAAGATCACCCTCATCGCCTCCACCACGGAAAACCCCTACTTCTGCGTGTTCAACGCGATTCTGTCCCGGAGCACGGTCTTTGAGTTCAAGCAGCTCACGCCCGCGGACGTGAAAAAGGCCATGGAGCGGGTATTGGGGCTCATCCAAAAACGGGACGGCGTTGCCATCACGCCGGAAGACGGGGTGCTGGACTATATCGCCGCCGCCTGCGGCGGAGATGCGCGCAAGAGCCTGAACACCCTGGAAATGCTCTATGCCACCGGCCACGTGGGCAAGAACGGTATGGCGTTCACCATGGCCGACGCACGTGCCGTCACCCAGAAAAGCTCCATGCGCTACGATAAGGACGGGGACGAGCACTTCGACATTTTGTCCGCGCTCATGAAGTCCATGCGGGGCTCGGACCCGGACGCGGCGCTGCATTACCTGGCCCGGTTTTTGGAGACTGGCGACCTGTTGGGCGCGTGCCGGCGCATTTTATGCTCCGCCAGCGAGGACATCGGCTTGGCCTATCCCCTGGCCGTGCCCATCGTGAAGGCATGCGTGGATTCGGCGCTGCAATTGGGGTTGCCGGAGGCACGGCTGCCCCTGGCGGAGGCGGTCATATTCCTGGCCACCTGCCCCAAGTCCAACACGGGCTGCATGGCCATCGACGCGGCCATCGCCGACGTGAAGGCCGGTAAGGCCGGACCCATACCCCGCGAGCTGCAAAACGTCCACGCCGACGGCACGGGCTTTGAGCGGGAGCAGGGGTACCTGTACCCCCACGACTTCCCCAACCGCTGGGTGGCCCAGCAGTATCTGCCCGACAGCCTCAAGGACGCGCATTATTACGAGTACGGCGACAATAAGACCGAACAGGCCGCGAAAAAATATTGGGACGCGGTGAAGGGAATTTCGTAAAGTTTTTCTCTCCCCCAGTCAGCGCAAAGCGCTGACAGCCCCCTCGTCAGAGGGGGCCATATTCTCCACCTGGGTATAGATTCCGGCCCCCTCTGACGAGGGGGCTGGCTTGGCCGTCAGGCCAAGACTGGGGGAGAGAAACATCAAAATCCCACGCGTCTCCGGCATAGCTGGAGACACCATATCGAAAGCCTCCCCTGTGTAAGGGGAGGTGCCGAGCGGCAGCGAGGCAGAGGGGTTGTTACCAGACTTGAAGCATGGTAACAATCCCCCCGGCCCTGCGGGCCACCCCCCTTTGACAAGGGGGGCTTCAACAAGGAAAAGGATTTAATTAATATGTCTCTCCCCCAGTCAGCGCAAGCGCTGACAGCCCCCTCGTCAGAGGGGGCCTTTGAATAAGGAAGGATCATAATACCCTGCCCTTGACGGTGGCGATGATCTCTCTGGCTCTTAACACCTGGTCGGTGCGGATGTTCAGGGTGAGTCTTGCCTGACCGGCGGCGGCGCTGGTCCGCTCCATGGCCGCACGGGAACCCAGCACGGCCGCGTAGACCTGCCCCGGCAAGACGCTGTCCGTGGCCGCGGGGCCGTAGGCCGGGTGCATGTCCACCAGAGGCATGTCGCTTTTCGCCCGCCGTTCCGGGGCGCGCATCTCCGCGATGGAGTACTCCACGCCGTTGCGCCGCAAACGCATCAGGGCCAGGTCCGCCCCGTCCCGGTCGTCAAAAATCGCTGTGAGCTGTGTAGTCATGTCGTCACCTCACCGGAAATTTGCCGTTAGTTTTCCCAATTCCGGCAGGTTCATACCCATTTATTTTTGCGCAGAAAATTATTGACAAACGATAATTTCCGGTGTATATTGTCCCCAGAAGCTTAAATAAAACGATAATTTCGGAGGCGATAGCATGGAACGAAAACGCTTGATGCCTTGGCTGGCGGCGGAGGCGGTCGTATGTCTGGCGCTGGCGCTCGTATGGCGGCCCGATGGCGCGGCCCTGGCCGGGGCTTTCCCATTCGCGCCGCTGGGGCGGCTGCTGCGGCGGATGAGCCTGTCGGGGGCGGTGGGCAACCTGTTTGCCATAGCCCTGCTGGCGCTATGTACCGCGCTGCCATTGGTCTGGCTGCTGGTGCGGGCGCTGAAGCGGCGGTGCCGGTGGGAAGACGCTCTGCTGCCCATTTTAAGCGCGCTCGTGGGGTTCGGGCTGTACGGGGCGGTGAACCCCGGCGTGCTGGTCCGGTGGCTGGGGCCCGCGGCGGGGGCTATGGGCGTGGCCGTGCTGGGCGGGGCGTTCTGGTCCGTGCTGGTGGCGTACCTGGCGCTGCGGGCCCTGCGGGCTTGCCGTGGGGCGGACAGCGGGAAGCTGCTGCGGTACGGCTTTTGGGCCCTGGGGGCGCTGGCGGCGGCCGCGGTGTTCGGGACCTTCGGGGCGTGCCCCATGGCGCTCACAAGCGCGCTGGCGGCTGTACGGGCCGCTAATCAGGGCGGCGAGGGTCTGGGGCTCACCTACGCATTTTTGGGTCTGCGGTGCGCCGCCGGCGCGGCGGCGTATTTGCTGGACCTGGCGGCGGTGCTGGCCGGGTGGGACCTGCTGGCCGCATGGGGCCGGGACCATTACTCCCCCGAGACGGTATCGGCGGCGGACGTGCTGGCCCGCCGGTGCGCTCTGACGGTGACGGTCACGGCCCTGACCGGGGCGGGCTTGCAGCTGGGGCAGCTTTTGTGCGCTGACCGGCTGTACACCCAGTCCTACAACTTAAGCGTGCCGCTGGTCCCCATGGCCCTGGCGCTGGGAGCGCTGCTGCTGGCCCGGTCCCTGCGGGCGGGCAAGGCCCTCAAGGACGACAACGACCTGTTCATCTGAGGGCGGGACGATGGCGATACGGGTATATTTGGACGACGTTCTCCGGGCCCGGGGCATGACGGCCCGGGAGCTGTGCGCCAAGGTGGGCATCACGGAGGCAAACCTCTCTATCTTACGCAGCGGCAAGGCAAAGGGCGTGCGCTTCGGGACCGTGAACCGGATATGCTACTTTCTGGATTGCGACGTGGGGGATATTTTGAAATTCGACGGGAATTTGGAGGATAACGACGATGAAACATAAAGCGCTGGCGCTGCTGGTCTGCATGGGCCTTTTGCTGGGCTGCGGCGGGTGTCAGCTGGCGGACCCGGACGAGGACGGGACCCAGACGGCGGAGCGGGACCGGCTCATCGGGGTGTTCGCCACGGAGGAATATCTGGACCTGTTCGACTACGACGCTTATTTCAACGACAACGCCGACAAGCTGGCGGATGGCGAGGCGGTTATATCGCCACTGGACAGCGAGGCATACGGGGAGCGGGTCTGGGCCGTGCAGCAGGATAACGGCGACTGGGTATTTGAGGATCTGGACGGCATGGGGTATTACGCCTATCGGTACGGAAGCGACGCCGAGCGCGGTACCGCCACCCATATGGACGAGGGGCTCACCGGTAACGGCATGCATGTCACCACTACCGACCAGGGCGAGAGCGTGGAGCTGGAGGCGACTGTTTATCACATTCCCGGCGGCGAAGTCCGATACTTTTTCAACCCGGTCTATCAGACCCCGGAGGGGGCCGTCTATCTCACCGCCGGAGAGGGCGTCTCCCTGGACGGTTCCGCCGAGGGAATGGCATGCACCCGCACCCTCAGCGACGACCTCACCGTCACCGGTCCCGACGGAGAGAGCGTCACCGACGGCTGCTCGGTGGTCGTGCATGTGGAGATCATGTGCGCGCCGACCGAGATCGTCGTGCTGCAAATGGACGCTGACAGCCGCGTGCTGGATAAGAAAACCTACGCCCCCGAGCAGGTCCCGGAGAGTCTGACGGTCGAGGCGGGGTGCGCCTATGTCATCGTGGAGACCCGCAAGGCAGGTCCCGACGGCGAGAGCGTCACACGGGAGCTGATAAACGCGGGCGCGGAGCGCTTTTCCTCCTATCAGGCGTTGGAAAACGGCGTCTGCGTCAAACAGGACACGGAGCTCACATGGCCGGAGGTTGACGCATGACGGACGCGGTACTGCGTGACGCGCAGGTTTTGTGGGATTATATGTGCCTGGACATGACGCCGGCGCCGGCGGACGTGCTGGTGGGCTTCGGCTGCTACGACGAGACCGTCCCGCTGCGGGTGGTCGAGCTTTGGAAGCAGGGGTTGGCCCCCTGGGTGGTGTTCACCGGCGGGCTGGGCCGGAACACGTCGGGGCTGTTCCGCGTCAGCGAGGCGGAGCGGTTCGCCGCCATCGCCGTAAAGGCGGGTCTGCCGGAAAGCGCCATACTTCTCGAGACGCGCTCGGCCAATTCGGCGGAGAACTTTCTGTTCACAAAAGCCCTGCTGGAAGGGCGAAATATCCCGACGCACAAGATACTGGCCGTGCACAAGCCGTACATGGAGCGGCGGGTGTACGCGGCCGCGGCAGTGTACTGGCCCCAGGCCGAATTTATCCTGGCCTCGCCGCGGGTGACTATCCCAGAGCATATTCGGGCCGCCCAGGCCGTGGGCATGACGGAAAAAGGCGTGCTGGACACGCTGGTGGGCGACGTGCAGCGCATGGAGCTTTACGCACAAAAGGGGTATCAGATACCGCAGGAAGTACCCGGACCCGTCCGTGCAGCTTACGAGCGGCTTGTTGAAGCGGGGTATACCTCCCAACTGACAAGGTGAAATGAATCGTCTCTCCCCCAGTCAGCGCAGAGCGCTGACAGCCCCCTCGTCAGAGGGGGCCTTTGAATAAAGAAGAGGGTTTAAATAGTCTCTATCTCTCCCCCAGTCAGCGCAGAGCGCTGACAGCCCCCTCGTCAGAGGGGGCCTTTTTATATGGAAAATTCATTTAAAAAAGCCTCTCTCTGACGAGGGAGGTGGCGCGGCTTCGTCGCGGCGGAAGGAGAGAAAGTTAAGACGCACGGGAGTTATCGAATTATGTCAACTACTTCGCCGATGTAGATGGTGTGAGGCGGCTCGTCTTCGTAGTAGCTCCGCTTTACGTCCGCAGGTACGGCGGATACGTCGAAGTCGTGGGAATATATCTTCCGGCACAGCAGCGTCACGCTGGCCTCCTGGAAGGTCACGGCGTTGTCCAGGTACACCGGCGTCAGGCCGGAGGCCGCCACCTTGTCCCCCTCCCGGCCGGAATGGGAGCCAAGATAGCCAAGAGCCTTCTTATATTCAGCCGGGAAGAAGCTGACGGTGAACATGTCGTTCTTCTCCATAAAGTCATGGGTATAGCGGTTGCGCTTCACATAGACCGTGGCGGCCGGCCGGCTCCACAAGGTGCCCAGACCGCCCCAGCCGATGGTCATGGTGTTGTAGTCCCCCTGGGTCCCGGCGGTCACCAGGGCCCAATCGTCCGCAAAGGCGCTGAAAACGTCCAAATCAAGCTTTTCCATCATATATTCTCCTTAGTATGGGCTTATCTCCATGGTGTCGTCGTCCTGACCCTTTTGGATGGCCCGTATCTGGGCCCAGTAGCCGCCGTGCTCCCCCACCTGGACGAACACTCTATCCCCCACCTTGTGGCCCAGGACGGCCTGACCCACCGGGGATTCCTTGCTGATCAGGCCCTTGGCCGGGTTTTGCCGCAGGGTGGTCACCAGGGTGATGACCTCCTCGTCGTTCTCGTCCTCCATGAAAAGCGTCACGGTGTCAAATAGGCCCGCCTCGTCGTCAGCGGACTTACCCTCGATGACCACCGCCGAGGCGATCATGCGCTTCAGGTACCGGATACGGCTCTCGTTTTTATTCTTGGCCTGTTTGGCGGCCTTATACTCGAAATTCTCCGACAGGTCCCCGAAAGCTCGGGCGGTCTGCACGTCCTCGATGAGCTTGGGCCGCAGCTGGGTCTCCCGGTAGTCGATCTCCTCCTGCATCTTGCGGATATCCACCGCCGTCAATTCGTCATGCATGGGCATCCCTCCGCGGACACTGTATCCCAAATCCCTAAAAAAGTCAATCGGACTTTCCCGTTGTTCGCAAATATGCTATACTGCGGGTATGGACACTGATCATCTCCAATTTTATACGGCAACGCCCAAGTTCACCCACGCCCCCGGTCTGGCGGTCATGGGCGAGCTGTGCGCGGCTCTTGGCGACCCACAGGCGGGCTTGCGGTGCGTGCACATCGCCGGGACCAACGGCAAGGGCTCCTGTGCCGCCATGACCGCCGCCGTTTTACAGGCAGCCGGGTACCGCACGGGGCTTTACACCTCCCCGGACCTGACCGGCCCCTGGGAGCGGATAAAGGTGGATGGAGTTGACATAAATCTATCGGACTTCGCCGCTGTCACGGCCCGGGTCCGGGAGGCGTGCCGGGGGCTGGACGAGCCCAGCTATTTTGAGAAGATGACCGCCGCCGCGTTTCTATACTTCGCCCAGAAGCGGTGCGACTACGTGGTGCTGGAGACAGGTCTGGGCGGTCGGCTGGACGCCACGAATGTGATCGAAAAGCCCGCCGTGTCGGTGATCATGCCCATCGGGCTGGACCACACGGCCGTGCTGGGCGATACCCTGACGGCCATTGCCGGGGAGAAGGCCGGTATCGTGAAAGCCGGCTGCCCGGTGGTGTGCGCGCCTCAGCCGATCGAGGCGCGGGACGTGATACGGGCCCGGTGCGAGACGGTGGGCGCGAGCCTGCATGAAGTTGACATAAATAAATTGCGCCTTGGGTCTTATTCCCTGGCGGGGCAGCGGTTTTCCTACGGGGATATGGCGGACGTGGACATCGGTCTGCTGGGGCGGCATCAGGCGGAGAACGCCTGCGCGGTGCTGGAGGCGTGCCGGGTGCTGGGGCTTTCGGAGCGGGACATCCGAGCGGGGCTGAAGTCGGCAAAATGGCCCTGCCGGTTCGAGTATATACCGGGCGCGCCGCCGGTTATATTGGACGGGGCACATAACCCCCACGGGGCCGCGGCATTGGCGGCGGGGCTGCGGGAATACCTGCCGGGGCAAAAGTGCACCATGCTCATGGGGGCCATGGCCGACAAGGACTGGCTTGGTGTGTTAAAAATCATGGAGCCGCTGGCGGCGCGGTTTATCTGTGTCGCGCCGGACGACAGCCCGCGGGCCCTGCCGGGGGGTGAACTGGCGGCGGCGGTCAAATCTGTGCCCGCGCTGACGGCGGACAGTCTGCCGGAGGCGCTGGCGCTGTGCCGGGGCTATGAAGAGCCGGTGTGCGCATTCGGGTCGCTTTATTACATCGGGCATCTGCGGGAGCTTTTGTTGGAGGGAAAGGCATGGAACTGAAAAAAACGACGGTGACGGATTTCACCGAAACGCTGGCGTCCAAGGCCGCCACCCCCGGCGGGGGCGGCGCGTCGGCCCTGGCGGGAGCCCTTGGCGCGGCGCTGGGGTCCATGGTGGGTGAGCTTACCCTTGGAAAGCCAAAATACGCCGCCGTGGAGGACAAAATGCAGGACCTGACGGACAGGGCCAAGGCCCTGAGCCGGGAGCTGCTGGCGATGATCGACGCGGACGCGGCGGCGTTCAAGCCCCTGAGCAGAGCGTACGCCATCCCCAAAGACGATCCCGGCCGGGCGGAGGAGTTGGAGCGGTGTCTGCACCTGGCGGCCGACGCGCCCATGCAGATATTGCGCCTGTGCTGCGAGGCCGTGGAGCTCATGGAGGGGTTCGCCGAAATGGGCAGCGCACTGGCCATATCCGACGCCGCCACCGGCGCGGCGCTGTGCCGTGGAGCGCTGTTGGGCGCGGCGGTGAACGTGAAGGTGAACACAAAATCAATGGCCGACCGGGCCCACGCCGCCTCCGTCAACGACCAGGCGGATAGGCTGGTGGACGAGTACGGCCAACGGGCTGAGAAGGTCTTCCATGACATTTACGGGAGGTTTTGCTGATGGCGGAGATATTGAAAGGCGCGCCCGTCGCCCAGGCGATAGCGGAGCGGACGGCGGCGCTGTCAAAAGCGCTGCGGGATAAGGGCGTCGTGCCCACGCTGGCTATACTGCGGGTGGGCGAACGGGAAGAGGACCTGAGCTATGAGCGGGGGGCGTTGAAGCGCTGCGCCGCCGCGGGCATAGAGGTCCGGAGCGTGGTCCTGCCGCCGGATGTGACCCAGGCGGCGCTGATGGAAGCGCTGGACGGGCTGAATAAGGACCAGGCCGTGCACGGCATTTTGATGATGCGGCCTCTGCCCGCGCCACTGGACAACGAGGCGGCCCGCAGGGCCCTAAAACCCGCCAAGGATGTGGACGGGGTCACGGACGGGTCCCTGGCCGGGGTGTTCACCGGCTCCGGCGATGGGTTCGCTCCCTGCACCGCCCAGGCGGTCATAGAGCTTTTGAAGTATTACCATGTGCCCATGCAGGGTTCCCACGCGGTGGTCGCAGGGCGGAGCCTGGTGGTGGGCCGGCCGGCGGCCATGTTGCTGCTGGCGGAGGGCGCCACCGTCACCGTCTGCCACAGCGGGACGAAAGACCTGGCGGCCCAGACCCGCCGGGGGGATATCGTGGTGGCGGCCGTGGGCAAGATGGGCTTTTTCGGCCAGGAGCACTTCGGCCCCGGCGCCGTGGTGGTGGACGTGGGCATCCACATGGACCCGGCGCTGGGCAAGCTGCGGGGGGACGTGCGCTTTGACGAGGCGGAGCCGGTAGCGTCGGCCATCACGCCGGTGCCCGGTGGGCTGGGCGCGGTGACCACCGCCGTGCTGGTGGACCACGTGGCCAAGGCCGCTGAAAGGGCCCTGAGAGGCTGAAATAATCCTTGACTTTCCCGCCGGGCGCATGTATAATAAGCAAGCTTGAATTGCATAGAAACGCAAGTCCGGCAGGCATGGAGAAGTCGCGTAGCCTGGTCGAGCGCGCACGATTGGAAATCGTGTATACCCCAAAAGGGTATCGGGGGTTCGAATCCCCCCTTCTCCGCCAAAAAAACGGCGGCCCACCAAAGGTGGGTCGCCGTTTTTTTGAGGTTTGGGGATTCGAAGGGCGCGGTGTTAGAAAACGTGCCGGTGGCACGTTTTCCCCGCGCCCCGGCCCGTCCGCAGACGGGCGAATCCCCCCCTTCTGCCTGCGCCGGCAATTTGATTTTATACAGGTTGATATTGCTATTATTCGAGATGTAGAATATAATGTCCACAAGAACAATAACGCCCATTTTTGGAGGAAGCAATATGGATATCATGGCAGCGAAAGATGCGGCGGAGAAGTGGGGCATTTCGCAGAGGCGGGTGGCCGTCCTATGCGCAGAGAACCGAATCCCAAACGCCGTCATGGTGGGAAATATGTGGGTCCTTCCTGCCGACGCGGAGAAACCCTCGGATGCCAGGAGCGTCCGGTACAGCAAACCCGAGGGCGCCGTCAGGCCCTTTTTGAAATGGGCGGGTGGCAAAGGTCAGCTCCTTCACGAAATAGAGCGCTACTATCCATTTGACGGAAAAACAATTACCAAGTATGCCGAGCCGTTTGTGGGCGGCGGCGCCGTACTGTTTGACATTCTCGACCGCTTTGACCTTGAGGCGGTGTATATCAGCGACATCAATCCGCAGCTGATGAACGCATACCAGGTCATCCGGGATGAGGTGGACAAACTGATCGACCTTCTGGCCGGGTACCAGCGCGAGTATCAGCCGATGGACACAGAGGAAAGAAGGCAGTATTACACCAACAAGAGAGAGCAATTCAACAGCCTGATAATAAGCTGCGACGATAAAGCTCGGGTCTATGAGGCCGCGCTGATGATTTTCCTGAACAGGACGTGCTTTAACGGCCTCTATCGGGTAAACAGACACGGACTTTTTAATGTTCCGATAGGTTCCTATAAGAATCCGCTGATTTGCGACGAGGCCAACCTGCGCGCCGTGTCGGACAAGCTGAAAAACGTCCAAATCGTCTGCGGGGATTATAGGCTTTCGGCCAATTTTATTGACAGCAACACGTTTGTGTACTTTGACCCGCCGTACAGGCCCCTCACGCAGACTTCAAGCTTCACGGCGTACAGCGAAAACGCCTTTGGCGACGCAGAGCAGAAAGAACTGGCGGTGTTTGTGAATGAGATGGACAAACGGGGAGCAAAAATTGTCGTAAGCAATTCTGATCCCCAGAACGCAAATGCGGAAGACTATTTCTTTGATGAAATCTATGTGGGCCATAATATTATTCGTGTTGCCGCAAGCCGAATGATTAACAGCAACAGCGAGGCACGGGGCAAGATTAAGGAATTGCTCATATCTAATTTTTGAGAGGTTAAAGAGGTTGACATATGGAAATCAGGAGAGGAAGACAACTTATTGAGAATGGCACGAAACAAGCCATTATAGAATTCATTTTCACAAATTATATTATCTATGTTTTTCAAGGAGATTTGTCGCAGTTTGATATCGTAATCAAGTACAGGAAGGACGGCACGCGCATTCGTACCCCCAAGCATATTCATTGGGTAGTAGACGTTTTGATGAAAATGCAGGGGAATGAAATACTTGCCAAGAGGTATTTGCGCGCTATTCAACATTGCTGGACATCGTGCGCGCCACTTGCCAATAATGATTATGATACGTTAAAGGAACTAATTGAAAACGGTGAAAATGACATTGACATTGAGCAGTTTTATAGTCTAAACGCTTTTGGCGAATATGATGTTGAGTTTCTCTACGTTTTGATGGAGCTGTTAGCCGTACAGGAAAAGACAAATCGTGTCGATGCCTACATGTTCGGAAACATTATTGAGGAACTGCTGGACACGGATCGCGATATCTTTAAAATCATATCCACAGCTGGATTCGGGGGCAGAGGTAAATAATATGGCGAGAAACTTTAATACTTGGCTATCTATGTTTCGTGATAGCATAGCTGACTATGGCTACTATGTTGATTTTGAGAAGGTTCATCAAAACGTCGATAAGATCAAGGTTGAGCTCAATATCCTTAACTCACTTATTGGTTCAAAGAGCATAAAGGAAGATTTCAAGAGGCTACTTAGCAAATATCCTGAAGTATTGAAGTGTATCCCACTTCTCTTGGCGGTAAGAGCAAATGAAATTTACTGTCAGGACGAAAATGGAGGATATCTCTTTCAGTTTGACAAGTGGGACTGTGCTACCGGTAACTCGTCGAAATATGAATTGTACTCATATTTTATGGATAAGACAGGACTTTTTGATTTGTTGGAAAATCATATTATCAACAATCTAGTGGATTATGCCACAGGAGTTGAAACTGGTCTTGATTCCAATGGAAGAAAGAACCGCGGTGGTCACTTGATGGAAGACTTAGTGGAGGGTTTTATCAAAAAGGCCGGTTTTGTTAAGAATCTTTCCTATTACAAAGAGATGTACATACATCAGATTACGGAGAAGTGGGACATAGATCTTTCCGCCATTTCCAATCAAGGCAAAATGGAAAAGCGTTTTGACTTTGTTGTCAAAACGCCGGAGATGATTTACGGGATTGAGACCAATTTTTACGGCAGCGGCGGCAGCAAGCTGAATGAAACGGCCAGGAGTTATAAGACACTTGCGCTTGAGGCGGATACTATTGACGGTTTTACTTTCGTTTGGTTTACCGATGGAAAAGGATGGTCAAGTGCCAGAAATAACCTCGAAGAGACCTTTGATGTAATGGAACATATCTACAACATCGCAGACCTTGAGAATGGCATAATCAGCGAGGTACTTACCTAATGTCAAAAAAGATACCAAAGTGGGAGCCGGAGAACTTTGAGCTAGAGATGACAACGCACTGGTCCTTTCCCCAGCGCGGTGATTGGGCTACCCACGATGCAAAATGGCGCGGGAATTGGTCGCCGTATATTCCACGGAATATCATGCTTCGCTATTCCAGGGAGGGCGACCTCGTCCTCGACCAATTCGCCGGCGGCGGAACTACGCTCGTTGAAGCGAAGCTGCTTAACCGCGATATAATCGGCGTTGATGTAAACGACGCAGCTTTGGCTAGGTGCCGTGAAAAGACGGATTTTGAGCACGATGGCGCCAACGGTAAAGTCTACATACACAAGGGCGACGCCAGACGCCTTGACTTCATTCCCGATAAGAGCATCGACCTGATATGTACCCATCCGCCGTATGCCGACATCATAAAATACAGCGAGGATATACCGGAAGATCTGTCCAATCTGAAAATAGAAGATTTCCTCGTGGAGATGGAAAAGGTCGCATCCGAATGCCATCGCGTATTGAAGAAGGACAAATTCTGCGTTATTCTTATGGGTGACACCAGGAAAAAAGGACACATGGTCCCCATGTCGTTTGAGGTCATGCGCATCTTTGAAAATGCGGGTTTTAAGCTGAAAGAAATCATCATCAAAGAGCAGCACAACTGCAAAGCAACAGGATATTGGAAAACCAACAGCGTGAAGTATAATTTCTTGCTTATCGCCCATGAATACCTGTTCGTGTTTAGGAAATAAAAGCCCCGTACTCTCGCTAACACACATAATATCGCCCCGCAGGGATGGCGGGGCGATATTCAGTCTATCTCATAGCGGAACATCCCTGTTGTGCCCGGTTCGGTGCCATCGGCGTATTGAGTGGTCACGTCGTAGGTCCCCGGCAGGAGGAACATGACCCCCTTGGCCCGCAGGTCCCAGCCGCCGCCAAGCGCGGCCAGCTCCTTGCCGTTTCTATGATTCGTCACGGTGATGTCCACGTAGGCGTCCGTATCCGCCTCCACGTCCAGGGTGTAGAAGTCCGGCAGGGATACGTGTATCTGCCATGTCCAGGGTTCACCGGCCGGGTCGTACACATACTCGCTGTCGGCGGTGGCCTCGGAGTGGACCAGGCCGAACACCAGCCCCACCGCCAGCAGCGCGAACACCACCGCGAAGCACCAGCCCATGCTCTTTTTGGGCCTTCCGGCGGTCTCCGGGCGGCGGATACGCCTTGCGCCAACCAGGATCATAACGCCCAGCCACAAGCAGGCCAAAGCCATGGCAATGTTGGTGATGCTGGGATGGCGCAGAAGGACGAACAGATTCATCGCCGCGCAGACCAGTTCGATGACGCCGAAGGCGTACCCCAGGCGGCTCCAGCGGTCCGACATGTCCCGCACGGAGGAATCGTCGGTGTATATCTCGTATTCCTCCGGGGGCAGGGCCGGGTCATAGACCTTGCGGAAATAGTGCCAGCCGTTGAAGGTGTCGCTGACGAACTGCCAGCCCTGCTCGGCAAAGGTGTCCCGGTACCGGACCGGGTCATCGATTTGGGTGTTATAGTCCAGGGCGTAGCGGTAGCGCACGCTCTCGTCCCGGTAAAACCTGCTGCGGAAGCACCCGCCCTTTTCCAACTGCCAGCCCTGGTCCGACAGGGCGTTCAGGTCCTCCACCTCCCGCCGGTACTCCCAGGCGGGGTAAAACGCGCACCTTGTTTTCTTATTCCTCATTTTCTTTTCCTCCTTCTATCACGTTCGCCGCCGCCGCGGCCAGATACCGCAGCCGCGCCGCCTCGTCCAAGAGCACCTGCCGGCCCGCGTCCGTGAGCCGGTATAACCGCCGCCGGTCCGCGTCGGGCTTGGGAAGCTCCTCGATCCAGCCCTTTTTCATCATGTTCGACGTGGCACCGTACATGGTGCCGGAGCCGATGTGCACGTGCCCCTCCGACAGGGCCAGAGTCTGGCGCATGATGCCGTAGCCGTGGTTCGGGCCCCGGTACAGGCACAGCAGAATGTAAAAATAGCTCTCCGTCAGCGGTTCCGCGCTTCTGCCCATGGGCTCACCTCCTTATGTCGTCTCTCGACATATCGTAACACGACATAACGCCGTTGTCAACCCCAAAGATGAAAAAACACAGAAGCGGCCCGAAGGCCGCTTCGTCGCCGCTCGCTGGGCTAGGCCGTGATTCGCCGCAAGCGGCAAACCACGGATAGCCCGCGGCGTCTCCTCTCCCCACGCGACAGGCGTGCCGCGTGGGGACCCCGAAGATAAAAAAGGAGAGGAACCAAAAAGCTTAATGATGCATGGAGCAGTGCGCGCAGTCGCCGCTGCACCCGCCACAGGAGCACCCGCCCGCTTTTTTATTGCGGACCATGTGCCGCACGATGGCGATGACGCAGACCAGCACAAGAACGCTCACAAGGATATCGCCGCCGTGGGCTGCAAGAAACGCCCCCATGGCTCACGCCCCCGCGTGCACGCTGCGGGTATTTTTCCCCGCCGCGTGTTGAAGGTCCGGCGCCGGACGGAACACCAGGTAGCAAAGCCCCGCCAGGACCAGCAGACCAGCCGCGGTGCCGATGCCGAAGCCGCCGCCGGTGAAGAGGCTGCCAAGCTGGTACACGATCAGGCTCACGGCGTAGGCAAACGCGCACATGTACCCTATCGCGGCCCAGGTCCATTTGGCGTTGTTCATCTCCCGCCGGATGGCGCCCATGGCCGCGAAGCAGGGCGCGCACAGCAGGTTGAAAATCATGAAGGAGTAGGCGGTGAGGCCGGTGAAGGCCGCGCCGATCTGGGCCGTCAGGTTGCCGGGGTAGAGCACGCCCAGGGTGCTGACCACTTCCTCCTTGGCAATGAGGCCGGTGATGGCCGCCACGGTGGCCTGCCAGCTTCCGAATCCCAAAGGCGCGAAAATGAACGCGATGGCACCGCCAATGGCCGCGAGAAGGGACGCGTCGTTGTCCTGGACCATGCCGAAGGAGCCGTTTTCAAAGCCAAAGCCCTGCAGGAACCACAGCACGATAGAACTGAGCAGGATGATGGTACCGGCCCGCTTGATGAAGGACCAGCCCCGCTCCCACATGGCCCGCAGGACGTTCCGGGCCTGGGGGGCGTGGTAGGCGGGCAGCTCCATGACGAATGGCGCGGGCTCGCCGGCGAAGGCCCTGCACTTTTTCAGCAATATGCCGCTGAGCACGACCGCCGCGATGCCGATGAAGAACGCGGACACGGCCACCAGCGGGCTCTGGCCGAACAGCGCCCCGGCAAACAGGGCGATGATGGGCATTTTCGCCCCGCAGGGGATGAAGCAGGTGGTCATGATGGTCATCTTCCGGTCCCGGTCCTGCTCGATGGTGCGGCTGGCCATGACGCCGGGTACGCCGCAGCCGGTGGCCACCAGCATGGGGATAAAGCTCTTGCCGGAAAGGCCGAACCGCCGGAAAATGCGGTCCATGATGAAGGCCACACGGGCCATATAGCCCACGTCCTCCAAGACCGCCAGCAGCAGGAAGAGCACCAGCATTTGCGGCACGAACCCCAGCACGGCCCCTACGCCGCCCACGACGCCGTCCAGCACCAGGCTCTTGACCACCTCGCCGCAGCCCAGCGCGTCCAGCAGCTTTTCCGCCAGCACGGGGATACCGGGGACCCACACGCCGTAATCAGCCGGGTCCGGCTCCGCCACGGTCAGGGCCGCGTCATAGGCCGCCTGGTCTACGGGGATAACATTCGTCTCGCCGGCCTCGTCGTCGTACAGATACGCCTCGCTGTCCCCGGCCTCGTATGCTTCAATGATGGCGGAAGCTTCCTCAAAGGCCCCGGAGTCCTCCTCCCAGGCGTCCGTATCCGCCGTGAAGGGCAGGAACCAGCCGTCCCCGAAAAGCCCGTCGTTGGCCCAGTCGGTCAGGGCGGTGCCGACAGATATCCGCCAGCCGCCCATGGCGATGGCGTAGATGCAGAACATGACCACCGCGAAAATGGGCAGGGCCAGCCACCGGTTGGTGACCACCCGGTCGATCTTGTCGGAGGCGGTCATCTTCTGCTTGCTTTTTCGGGCAAAGCACTCTTTTGTGACCGCCGTGATGTAGTCATAGCGCTGGGCGGTGATGATGGACTCGGCGTCGTCGTCCATCTCCCGCTCGCAGTCGGCGATGTCCTGCTCGATGTGGGCCAGGGCGGCCTGGTCCAGCCCCAGCTTTTGGGCCACTTTCTCGTCCCGCTCGAAGAGCTTTATCGCGTACCAGCGCTGCTGCTCGGCGGGCAGTTCATGCACCGCCACTTCCTCGATATGGGCCAGAGCGTGCTCCACGCACCCGGCAAACCGGTGCTGGGGCACGGTCACCCGGCCGCTCTTCGCCAGCGCCACGGCGGCGTCGGCCGCGGCCGTCACCCCGTCGCCTTTGAGGGCGGATATCTCCATCACCTGGCAGTCCAGGGCCTTGGCCAGCTTTTTCGTGTCTATCCTGTCCCCGGTCTTTCTCACCACGTCCATCATGTTCACGGCCACCAGCACCGGGATACCCAGCTCCACCAGCTGGGTGGTCAGGTACAGGTTCCGCTCCAGGTTGGTCCCGTCCACGATGTTCAATATGGCGTCGGGCCGCTGGTCGATGAGGTAGTTCCGGGCCACCACTTCCTCCAGGGTGTAGGGGCTCAGGGAGTAGATGCCCGGCAGGTCCGTGACGGTCACGTCCTTATGGTCCTTCAACCGCCCCTCTTTTTTCTCCACCGTGACGCCGGGCCAGTTGCCCACGTACTGGTTGGCCCCGGTCAGGGCGTTGAACAGCGTGGTCTTGCCGCAGTTGGGATTGCCCGCAAGGGCTATGGTTATGTTCTTCTCTGTCATGTTATCCGCCTTTCACTCCACCAATATCATTTCCGCGTCTGCTTTCCGCAGGCTCAGCTCGTAGCCCCGGATGGTGATCTCGATAGGGTCGCCTAAAGGCGCCACCTTCCGGACAAAAATGCTCTCGCCCTTGGTGATGCCCATGTCCATGATCCGGCGCTTCACCGCCCCGGTACCGGAAAGCTTCGCCACCCGGACTGTCTGGCCTACCTTTGCCTCCCGCAGCGTCATATTTGCTTCCTCCTTTCCCCTCTTGATGCTCCCTCACACATAGATCTTTTGCGCCATTTCCAGGCTCACAGCCACCCGTGCGTCCTTGATGCGGACGATCAGGTTGCCGCCGATGTCGCTCACCACCGTCACCGGACTTCCCACCACGAACCCCAGATTTTCCAGGAATTGGCGGGTCTCCGGCTTTCCGCCGACGCGGGTGATGAGGCTGCTCTCGCCCTTACGCAGCATCGTGATCGGCATACGCGCTCCCCCTCTCTTGTGATTAGCTATGACTAATCCAATGGCAACGATATGGGCGTTAGTGTTCCCTAACGCCGCATGCTATTTTAGTCATGACTAACCCATTTGTCAAGCCCTGCCGCCCCGTTTGGCGCGATTTCGGCGTGTTGCCGAAAAGGGACCGTTATTGCGGCGGGCAGAATTGTTAGTTATGACAAACTGTTGTGTCCCTCTTCCTTATTGTTCGGGGGTCCCAACTCGGCACGCTTACCGCGTGGGGAGAGTAGGCGCCGCTGGCTATTCGTGATTTGCCGCTTGCGGCGAATCACTGCCTAGCCATGCGAGCGACCACGACAATCCCCCAGTCACCGCCTGACGGCGGCGACAGCCCCCTTTACACAAAGGGGCCTTTCGATATGGTTGCCGCCTTTAGGCGGCAATTTGATTTAGCGGCGTCAGCATGACTGACTTTCTGGCTCCCGTGGCAGACTGGCGGAAAAGCAAAAGCGCTTGTCCGCGTCCCGGTACTCGATGAACCACATCCCGCCGCTGCGTGCGATCTCCGCCGCCACGTTTTTCAGGCCGTAGCCGTGGGCCATCGGGTCAGGCTTCGTCGTGCGCACGGCGTTGTTGCGCACGTCAACGGGCGCGGCCGTGGTGTTCTCCACCCCCAGCAGGGCGGCGCTTTCCTCCATGCGCATTTTCAGCAGGATATGCCGCCCGCCGGGGTCAGGTATTTTCTCGCACGCCTCCACGGCGTTGTCGATGAGGTTGGTGAGCACCACCACCAGCGCGTCATCCGGCATGGGAAAGGCCGAAAGATCGTCCAGCCGGAACTGGAAGTCGATGCCCTTTTCCCGGGCCGCCGGGACCTTCTCGCTCAGTATCACGTCCACCACGGTCCGGTTGGTGCTGACGGTGAGCGCACCGGGAGGCTCTGCGTCGATGACCGCGTCCAGGTAGGCGGCAAATTCCTCCTGGGGCGCGTGCCGTCCGGCCATATCCCGCAGCACCGCCAACTGGTTTTTGAGGTCATGGGCCTGCCGCCGCTGCTGGACATAGCGGCTCTCCATAGCGGCCACGTGGGCCGTTTCCAGCTGTAGATCCCGCCGCAGGACAGAGTTTTCCCGGTCCGTCTGCCGCCGCCTGTCGGAGTAGTCCAGCAGGAACAGCGCCCCCACGCACACAAAGGAAAGCAGCATGGGCAATATGAGGCTTATCCACAAAGCGTCCGGGGAAACCCACACGGCCCGGGAAAGGCTCATGGCCAGCAGATACGCGGGTATAGAAAACAGGCATATGAGCTTCCAGCCGGTCATGTCCGGCTGCCTTGGGGTGCGCCGTGCCCGCCGCCGGTAAAACGCCAGCAGCGCCCCAGCCTCCGTCAGCTTGGCGAGAAAGGATATCCCATAGGCCACAAAGGGGTGAGCAGCCTGTTCCTCCGCCGTCCAGAAAAGAAACAGCACGGACATAAAAAGGCAGTCCACAACGCTCATGTACAGCCCTGCCAGCAGCGCCACCGCGAAGGCCTGTAAGGCCCGACACTGGAACAGGTAGAACGTCACCAGCGCGTAGGCCAGCATCAGGAACACCGTGTGAAAGTCCGTCCCCACCGCGCCGTTCCAGCTGATGAAATGCTGCTCCAAATACAAAAGCACCGACGCCAGCACGATGGCTCCGCCATACTGGCGCGGCCTTTTCAGCGGCACGAAGCACAGGGCCAGCAGTGATTCCGTCAGCACCTCCAACAGGATAAGCAGCGTGGACAGCGCCCCGTCCGCCAGCGTATCCGCCGTCATTACATTTGCCTCACTTTCCACGTCACATACCGGCGGGTGATGTCGCTGTAGTTTTTCCGGCTCACGGCCAGGCTTTCCCCGCCGGTGAGCGCGGCCCGGTAATTGCGGATGTCCTCGATGATCTGCATGTTCACAAGAAAGCTGCGCTGGATGCGCAGAAAATCGTCCCCGGCCAGCTTCTGGGCGTAATCGCCGATACGGCCCATGCACTCCAACGGCTCGCCCTGCCTGAGGTGCAGCAGCACCCGGCGGGAGACGGTGCCCTCAAAATAGCGTATATCCTCCAGACTCACGGTCATCCACCTGTCCGGGGTCTGGACTTTTATGTACCGGCGGCGTTCGGACAGCTTTTCCAGCAGCGCATCCACGCAGGGGCCGAGCTGCCGGTCCAGGTCGTCCTTCAAAAGATACCGAAACGCCTCCACGCTGTACCCCTCCACGGCGTACCGGTCCAGCGCCGTCACGAACACGATGAGCAGGTCCCTGGACCGCTCCCGCAGCCGCCGGGCGGTCTGCATGCCGTCCGGCCCCGGCATGTCGATGTCCAGAAACACCGCGGCCGCGTCCGTCAGGTCCGCCGCCAGCAGCGCGTCCCCGGAGGAAAACACCGCGTAATCGCATGGCCAGTGCCGGGCCGTGAACTGTTCCTCCAGCATCCGGCTGAAAAGATCGCAAAACGCCCCGTCGTCGTCGCAGATGGCCACCTTCATGCCGCCGCCTCCTTTGTAATTTTTTGTTTCTTTCTTATCTTACCGCGCCCCGGCGGTTCTGTCCACCCGCTTTCACCCGCATTTCACCGCGAAAAAACTGCACTTTTCGTCAAATAGCCCACAAAACCGCGCCACTGTGCTATAAGTAACAAACAGTTACAGGTTGTTACCGCTTCACCGGCACAAAAGACAGGAGGCGCCATGGAATACTACGCAAACGTCGGCAAGTCCGTCGCCATCCGGGCCTGCGGCGGCCGGACCTTCGCCCGCCACGCCATACGGACCCATTTCGTCCGGGTGGGGGAGAGCTACGTGGACCTGGTGGAGACATACGTCAAGCCCTTCTGGCGGCCGGGAGACATCCTGTCCGTCAGCGAGAAGGTCATCGCCCTGTGTCAGGGCCGCGTGGTCACGGAGGATGAGGTGCGGCCCGGTTTCTGGGCAAAATTTCTGTCCCGCTTCGTCCATCAGACCCCTGCCGGACCGGGCATGGGCCTGCCGGTGAAGATGCAGTTTGCCATCAACACCTGCGGCCTGAAGCGGGTGATACAGGCCGCCCTCTGCGCGGGGCTTGACAAGCTCCGGGGCATCCACGGCACCTTTTACAATATGCTTGGCCCGGAGGTCCGGGGTCTGGACGGCTTTTTTGGCCGGGACATACCGGAGTACGCCCACATGGGCGTGCGCATACCCAGCCAGCCGGGGCAGGTGTGCGATGAGGTCTACGAAAAGACGGGCGTGACCATGATGATCGTAGACGCCAACGATCTGGACATCGAGCTGCTGGGCAAGTGTACAAAGCTGCAAAACTGGTCCAACGCGGCGCTGCTGTCGCTCATCGCGGACAATCCGGCGGGCCAGGACCGGCAGCTCACCCCGTTCATTCTCATACGGGAAGTGCCCGACGACACAGCTACAGGGAGGGAAAAAGCATGAAAAACGCTAAATCCGGGAAAAAGCGGACTGGTATCCTGCTGGCGGCGCTTGTTTGCGCCGGGGCGTTGGCGGCGGCGTTTTTGCTGCTGCGCACACGGCCTGACAGGCGGCTTTCCGCGGCATACGACGGGCCGCCTCCAAGCCCCATCGTCGCCGCGCAAAGCCCGGAGGCGGCCAGTCCCGACCCAGGCGAGCTGTACCAGCGGCTGGAGTGGAAGCCGGGCCAGTTCGTCCTGGTCCAGTACGGCACGAGCTCGTCCACGGCCCTGGATACAAGCGGCTTTTCGGACCCGGACAGGAAAAACAGCCTGGATCTGGTCAAGTGGGCGGAGATGGCCTGGGAGAACCAGTGGGGCTACGTCTGGGGGACTTTTGGCCAGGTCCTGTCCGGCGACCTTCTGGCCGGAAAGCTGGACCAGTACCCGGACGCCCTGGGTCCGTACGAGCAGCTTGTCCGGGACAAGTGGATGGGCCGCCGGGTGGCGGACTGCGTGGGCTTGGTGAAGAGCTACGGCTGGTACGATCCGGACACCGGCGGCATCGAGTACGCCTCCGGCACCATGCCGGACGTGGGCACGGACGGCATGTGGGAGGCCGCCACGGTCAAGGGGGACATCGACACCATGCCGGACCAGCCGGGGGTGCTGGTCTATTCCAGCGAGGGGCATTTGGGCGTTTACGTCGGCGACGGCTATGCCATCGAGGCCATATCCCACGCCGGGGGCGTGGTCAAGACAAAGGTGGCCGACCGGCCCTGGACCGGCTGGATGCAGTGCCCCTATATCCATTACGGCGACTGAAAAACGCCGGGAGAGCTCTCCCGGCGTATTATTTTGACAACCGCTCCAATATGTGTTAATATATCAATATCTATGCACGTGGATAAGGCACACATAACACATTTAGGAGAATCATACATGCTGGAATACCGTTTTGACACGCAGCTGCTCATCGAGGGGCACGATCTGGATGAGGACGCCATTCACGACTACATCATGGCGAACATCCCCGGCGACTGTCTGCTGGCCGTGGGGGACGAGGACCTCATCAAGATCCACTTTCACACCAATGTGCCCTGGAAGGTTTTGGAGTACGCCTCCGGCCTGGGGGACATCTACGACGTGGTGGTGGAAAACATGGAGCGGCAGGAAAACGGCCTGAAGGGCTGATTTGACCGCAAAAATCCCCGACGCGGAAAGCGTCGGGGATTTTTGTATGTAAGCGATGATTCAAATGCCAAAGCCGTAGCTGCGCACGGGCAGGACCTTGTCCGCCAGGGCGGCCTCCGCCTTGTCTCTGTCCGCCACGGCCACCTGGATGGTGTAGAGCGTGGTGGGCACGGGGTTTTTGTTCATGAATTTCCGGGGGTCTATTTTCGCGCCGCAGCCCGGTACGGGCGGCTCCTGGCCCGCAAAGGGAAAGCATTCCAGTCCCGCCTGGGCCAGAAGCTCCTGGGCCTTTTCCCAGTCCTGCTTGTCCTTGGACCGGTATACCAGCGCTTTTCTCACGAACATAAGCAAACTCTCCTCCTTTATCCGAAAAAGCCGATGCTCGCACATCGGCTTTTTCGGTTTTCTTTATGGCGTGTTTATCAATACATGCCGCCCATGTCGGGGTTGGGAGCGGCGGGGGCGGGGGGCTCCTTGATGTCGGTGACCAGGCTCTCGGTGGTCAGGACCATGCTGGCGACAGACGCGGCGTTCTCCAACGCGCTGCGGCAAACCTTGGTCGGGTCCACGATGCCCGCGGCGATCATGTCGCAGAAGACCTCCTGAGCCGCGTCAAAGCCGTAGGTGGGCACGTCGCTGGACATGATCTTATCCAGTATCACCGCGCCCTGCAGGCCGGCGTTGGCCGCTATCTGCATCACAGGCGCTTCCAGGGCCTTGGCCACGGCGTTGGCGCCGGTCTTCTCGTCGCCCTCCAGGCCCTCGGCCACCTTAGCGGCCGCCTTGGCGCCCAGCAGATAGGCGCTGCCGCCGCCGGCCACGATGCCTTCCTCCACAGCGGCGCGGGTGGCGTTCAGGGCGTCCTCGATGCGCAGCTTCTTCTCCTTCATCTCCGTCTCGGTGGCCGCGCCTACCTTGATGACGGCCACGCCGCCGGACAGCTTGGCAAGGCGCTCGTTGAGCTTCTCCTTGTCGTACTCGCTCTCGGTGTTGGCGATCTGGTTGCGGATCTGGTGAATGCGGTCCTGAATGTCATGAGCGTCGCCGCCGCCGTCCACGATGATGGTGTCCTCCTTGGTCACCTTCACCTGGCGGGCATGGCCCAGCATATCCACGGTGGCGTCCTTCAGCTCCATGCCCAGGTCGCTGCTGATGACCTGACCGCCGGTCAGGATGGCGATGTCCTGCAGCATCTCCTTGCGCCGGTCGCCAAAGCCGGGGGCCTTGACGCAAACGCAGGTGAAAGTGCCCCGCAGCTTGTTGAGGATGATGGTGGCAAGGGCCTCGCCCTCCACATCCTCGGCGATGATCAGCAGCTTCTTGCCGGCCTGGACCACCTGCTCCAGGCAGGGCAGGATGTCCTGGATGTTGGATATCTTCTTGTCGGTGATGAAGATATAGGGGTCGTCCAGCACGGCCTCCATCTTCTCGGTGTCGGTGGCCATATAGGGGGTGATGTAGCCCCGGTCGAACTGCATGCCCTCCACGACCTCGGAATAGGTTTCGGCGGTCTTGGATTCCTCCACGGTTATCACGCCGTTCTGGCTGACCTTCTCCATGGCCTCGGCGATCAGCTTGCCGATGGTCTCGTCCCCGGAGGACACGGTGCCAACACGGGTGATGTCCCCGGTGCCGGACACGGGCTGAGAGTTGGCCTTGATGGCGTCCACGGCGGCCTCGGCAGCCTTGGCGATGCCACGCTTCATGACCATGGGGTTGGCCCCGGCGGCCAGGTTCTTCAGCCCCTCCCGGATGATGGCCTGGGCCAGGATCGTCGCGGAAGTGGTGCCGTCGCCAGCCACGTCGTTGGTCTTGGTGGAGACCTCTTTGATCATCTGCGCGCCCATGTTCTCAAACGGGTCGTCCAGCTCGATCTCCTTGGCGATGGTCACGCCGTCATTGGTGATGAGGGGCGTGCCGTATTTCTTGTCCAGGACCACGTTGCGGCCCTTGGGGCCCACGGTGATCTTCACGGTGTCGGCCAGCTTGTCAACGCCCCGCTGCAGCGCGCCGCGGGCTTCTTCTCCATAAAGGATCTGTTTTGCCATAGTTCTTATACCCTCCTGCTCACTTTACGATGGCCAGGATGTCCCCCTGGCGCACGATGGTGTATTCCTCGTCGTCCAGCTTCACGGTGGTGCCGCTGTACTTGCCGGTGATGACCCGGTCGCCGGCCTTGACTTCCATCTTGACCTCGTTGCCGTCCACCATGCCGCCAGGGCCCACGGCCACCACTTCAAAAAGCTCCGGCTTTTCCTGCGCCGCGGGAGCCAGATAGATGCCGCTCTTGGTCTTTTCCTCCGCCTCCAGGCGTTTGACGACCACCTTGTCGGCCAACGGTTTCAGTGTCATTGTATAGTTGCCTCCTTGCAAAGAATGTACTGTTTCATAGGTGTTAGCACTCATTTCTCACGAGTGCTAACATGGTTATAATACCCCATATACCCATTTTCTTCAACTGGCAAGCTGCACAAATTTGGCACGATGAATTTAGAGGGTATGATGGACTGTTGTTTTCTCTCCCCCAGTCAGCGCCAAAGGCGCTGACAGCCCCCTCGTCAGAGGGGGCCGTCCCCTGCCGGGGCCGATTCGGGGGCAAAGCCCCAGCCTTCCGCGGCCAGTGCACCGTATGTCTCCGGGTGGCGGTATTTGTCCCCCATGATCTCATGGGCCCGGTATTGGCGCAGCCGGTCCAGGTCCAGTTCGGCGATGTAGATGCCCTCCGCCTCCGGCGCCTCAAAGACGCACATGTCCCGAGATCCGGGCTCATCCCGCAGCCATGCCACGCCGTCGAACAGCGTAGAGTGGCCGTTGCAGTCCGGCTGGCCCGCCGGATAGTTGCAGGTGGCCACCGCCATCATGTTCTCATAGGCTCTGGTGCGCAGCGCTGACAGGCGGTTGAGCTCCATGGGGCAGGCGTTGGGGGCCAGCACCAGCTCCGCGCCCTGGAGCATCAGAAGCCGTGCGCTCTCGGGAAACTCCCGGTCAAAGCAGATCATCGCGCCCACCTGCACCGTGCAGCGCCCCAGGTCCAGCTCGGTCACGGAAAATCCCTCGCCGGGGGAGAGCACCTTTTCCAGGTCGAAAGCGCAGGTGTGCACCTTGGCGTAGTGCAGCCGCCGCTGCCCACGGCGATCAAAAAGGACCATGGAATTCAGGGGCTTTGGCTCGTGGCGTTCCAGGAAGGTGACCGCGATCGCCATGCGCAGCTCGGCGGCCAGGTCCCCGAAGGCCGCTACGAACGGCCCGCCGGCGGGGATCGCCAACTCCCGGAGGGCTTGCTCGTCCTGGGGCAGGGCATACCCGTCGCTCCACATCTCCGGGAACAGCGCGATGTCCGCGCCCTGCTCCTTTGCCTGCCGGCACGCCGCTATGCCCTTTTCCAGCTGCTCCTGTAAGCTGCCGCAGGGTAAAAGCTGTAAAAACGCGATCTTGATGGTCATAAAGGCGCCCTCCTGTGGCGCGTCAATAGTACATATTCAAATAACACAGTATCATGCCGTTGTAGAGCTTGCGGCGTTTGGTCGCCGGCGCGCCGTAAAAGCGCTCGAAGTCCGGCTCGGAGGATATGATGTACTGCTTCCAGCCCTCTAACCGGCCCAACGTCCGGCCCATGTCCCGGTAAAGCTGCTGCGCCTCCTGCCGCTCCAGCATCCGCTCGCCGTAGGGCGGGTTGCACACGATCGCGCCCTGCTCCCAGGGGGCAGAGGCGGTGCGGGCATCGGAAACAGAAAAAGTTATGTCAACTTCCACACCCGCACGGCGGGCGTTTTCCCTTGCCAGGGCCACGGCCTTGGGGTCGATGTCGGAAGCGAAGATGCGGTAAGGGCCGGGGTATTCCAGGCTCCGGGCCTCGTCTTTGGCGTCGGCCCAGATCTTATCCGGCGCGATGGGCCAGCTTTGGGCGGCAAAGGGGCGGTTAAGCCCTGGGGCGCGGTTATGGGCGATGAGGGCAGCCTCGATGGGGATGGTGCCGCTGCCGCAGAAAGGGTCCCAGAGGGCGTCACGGCCCCGGTAGCGGGCCAGACCCACCAGCGCCGCCGCCAGCGTCTCCCGCAATGGGGCGGCCACGTGGCCGGGGCGGTAGCCGCGCTTAAAAAGCGGCGCGCCGGTGGTGTCCAAAAATATCTCCGCCTGGTCTTTAATGATGGAAAACTGCAGCTGATAGAGGGCTCCTGTCTCGGACAACCACTGGGTGCGGTAAGTCTGGCCCAGCTTCACCGCCGCGGCTTTTTTGATGATGCGCTGGCAGTCCGGGACAGAGTGCAGCGCCGAGTCCAGGGAATACCCCTTCACGGGAAACTGTCCGTCTCGGGGTATAAAGTCCCCCAGGGGCAGGGCCTTCACGCCCTCGAACAGCGCGTCAAAGGAGCGCGCCTCAAATGCTCCCAGCCGCAGCAGCACCCGCTCCCCGGTCCGAAGGCGGATGTTGGCCTTGGCGCAGGCGGACATGTCCCCGGTAAAGCGGACCCGGCCGTTTTCCGCCCGCACGTCACCAAGGCCCATGCGCCGCAGCTCGTCGGCACATGGGCCTTCCAGGCCAAATAGACAGGGGACAGTGAAGTTGAACATAGAATTTCTCTCCTTCCGACGCGGCTTAAGCCGCGCCACCTCCCTCGTCAGAGGGAGGCTTTGAAAGCGGAGCGCGCTTACAGCGCGATTTTTGTCACGGACGTATCGGCGGCCAGGT
The DNA here is from genome assembly GCA_947624395.1 of uncultured Oscillospiraceae bacterium. Taxonomy (GTDB): domain Bacteria; phylum Bacillota; class Clostridia; order Oscillospirales; family Oscillospiraceae; genus CAJOIG01. The sequence continues at coordinate 4,044 of CANQKA010000004.1, read as the reverse complement.
ATTGGCTCTCCCGCTGGTGGCAGGAGAACAAGAGCACCTGGCGCTTTTCCGCCACGGTCTTGAGTAGATCCAGCGCCCGCTCCATGCGCTGCTGGTCAAAGGCCACCAGCGCGTCGTCCAATATGATGGGGCATCCCTGTTCCTCGGGCAGCACCAGCTCGCACACCGCCAGCCGCAGGGCAAGATAGAGCTGATCCCGCGCCCCCTGGGACAGGTAATCCGCCTCCCAGCCCACCGCCTCGCCGGCGAGCCTGGCCTTGGCGGACAGGTCCCGTGCCAGGGTGATCTCGTCGTACCGGCCGTCCGTAAGCTGGCCGAACAGGGCAGCCGCCCGCTGGGCCAGCACCGGGGAGAATTTTTCCCGCAGCCCCAAGTCGGCCTGTTCCAGCGTCTGGGCCGCCAGGGTCAGGGCGCTTTCCTGGGTCAGCAGCGCCTCCCGGCGGCGCGCCAGTTCCTCCAGCTCCGAGCGCAGCACCACCGGGTCACCCACAGCCTGTAACTGCCCCTGGGCCACGGCCCGCTGTTCCCGCAGCCGGTCCAGGCGGGCCTGACCGTCCGTCACCGCACGGGAGGCGCGGGCCGCCTCGCTGTCGCCGCTTATAAAATCCAGCCCGTTCAGCACCGGGGCCTCCGCCGCCTTCTGCCGCTCCTTGGCTCCGTCCAGCGCGGCCTGGGCCTTTCTGACCCGGGCCGTTGCCTCTTTGGCCGTGGCGCACAGGCTCACGTAAGCCTCCAACGCGCCGGCGACGCCGGACGTGTCCTGCGCGCCGTACTTATCCAACATCTCCATCCGCCGGTCCAGCAGCTCGTCCCGGTGGGCCTCGATCTTCTTCCACCGGAACCACAGCCCCACCGTCAGGCCCAGCAGCGCCACGCCCACCGCCAGCAGCACCAGCGACAAAAACGGCGCGGCAATGAGCAGCAGCACGCCTAAGACAGCGGGGACAAGAATGGGCCACCGGGCGGGTAAATTATCCGCCTGGGCCGACAGGTCATCTGCCGTCTCCATGTCCGCCCGGGCCAGTTCCCTGGCCCGGTCCGGGCCGTCTATGCCAAAGGGCGTTTCCTTCAGCGCGTCCATGGCGTGGGTGGCGGCGTCCTGGGCCTGACGCAGATCGCTCTCCCGTGCGGACACGTCCGCTCTGGCGGCGGCCAGGTCGTTCAGGGCCTTTTTCCGGGCCTCGGCACGGGCCGCCTCCATGCGCTTGACCAGCCCCGCCTGGGTCTGCTGGGCCTGGGCAAGCTCCCCGTCCAGCCGCTCCACGGCCCGGACCGCTTCCTCCGTGTGGGCAAGCTCTCCCCGGACACGGGCCATCTCCGCCTCCGTGTCCGGAATGGCGCCCTTTTTCCCGGACCGCCGCCGGCGCATCCAGGCGCGCAGACGCTTGTCCGCCTCGGAGTAGGACTGCTCCTCGTCCCCGCCGGAAACGATGGCTGCGAAGCGCTTTTCCAGCTCCGGGTCGGCCGTGATGCCCAGCCCAGACTGGCGGATGAACGCGCTGCGCTCAAAGACCTCCCGGGTCGCGCCGGTGAGGGTCCGGCCGGCCTCGTCCGCCGTCAGGTCCGGTACAGGCGTGTCCGTGCCGGTGACGGTGGCGGAAAAGGCCTGCATGGGCTGACCGGCCCGCTCCGTCCACCGGCGCAGGGTCACGGGGCCGCTTGCCGTGTCCAGCTCCATGCTGCCGGACATGGGCGAGCCGCTCCAGGGCCGGTATTTGACCTTATCCGGCTGCTGGCCCTGGCGGGACCGCTGGGCGGTGTCCAGTCCATAGAGCATGGTCCGCAGAAAGGCACACCAGGTGGACTTGCCGCTCTCGTTTGGGGCGAACAGCACGTTCAGCCCCGGACCAAGGGTCAGGCTCTTCCCTTCCAGCGCCCCAAACCAGGCAGTCATGTTCTTTATCTTCATAGCATCTGTCTCTCCCCCAGTCAGCGCCAAAGGCGCTGCCAGCCCCCTCGTCAGAGGGGGCCTATTTTAAAAGGTAACGCCTGCGGCGCAAATCAAGCCAGGGGTATTTCTTCGCCGTTCTCTAAAGCACGCAGGCCGTACCGGGCCGCCAGCTCGATATTGGCCCGCTCATCGTCGCTCTGGGCGGCCTCGTACCGCTGCCAGAGCCGCACCAAATATAGTCCCCGGAGGCTCAGCGCCTCCCGGCCGTCCCACACGTCCCGGCGCAGATGGGTCTCGTCCCGCAGGTCCAGGGCGAAAAACTTCCCCTCCAGCGCGCTTTGCAGCGCGGCCAGGTCCGGGGCCGTCTCCGGCGCGCCGGTGAGAACGATCCGGTAGATATCCCGGCTGGCGTCCCGGCCTACGGCGGCCTCGATGGCAGCCGCGTGGTCCCAGCTTTCCGTCAGGTCCACGGACAGGGTCTCATAGCGCCGGCCGCCCAGTCCGATAAACTTGGCCTCACAGCTATCCTGCCCCACATCGGCCAGAAGTACGCCTTTTTCGCCTGTCTCGTCAAAGCCCCGCCCCTCGGGACAACCCGGCCAGGCGTAAAACGTATTGCCCGATTTGCGCAGACCGCTGAAGGTGTGCTGGTGGCCCAGGGCGATGTAGTCCATGCCGCTGCGGGCGATATCCGCCTCGGACACGGCCCCGTAGGACGAACCGGGCGCGCCGACCTCCCCGTGCAGCACCATAATGTCCGTGACGCCCGGTCGCTTGTCCGCCGCAAACCCCGCCAGAGGCGGCTGGCGGCTGGGGCCGGTGAAGGCCGCGCCAAATATGCGTGCGTGCAGCTCTGGCAGGGCCACGCACTGGACGGCCTCGTCCGTGAACACGTGTACGTTCTCCCCCAGGTCCAGCCGGGCCCAGGGCGAGCGGGGGCCATACCAGTCGTGGTTGCCGGGGGCGATGAACACCGGCACGCCCATGGCGGGCAGCGCCTGTTCCAAAAGGCGGGCCGTCTCGGCATAGTGGCTGTCCGCGTCGAAAAGGTCACCCGCCAGCAACACCACATCCGCCTCATAGTCCCGCACCAGAGCCGTCATCCGGGCCAGCATCGAGCGCTGCTCGGCCCGGCGCTGGGCGGCCTTGTCCCGGCCCATGGCCTGAAAGGGCGAGTCCAAGTGCAGGTCCGCAGCGTGAAATATGCGTATCATAATATTCTAAGCGCCTCAGCGCCCACGCACCGGCCCGTGTCCGTGTCGATGTCGAACACGCAGCACTCCATCTTCCCGTCGCCGTCCCCGGACTTATACCGCATGGGCGGGTCCCCCAGGAACTTGTTGACGGACTGGTCCACGTCGATGCCCAGCACGCTGTGAGAAGCGCCGGTCATGCCCAGGTCGCTTATGTACCCGGTGCCCCCCGGCAGCACGCAGGCGTCCGAGGTCTGCACGTGGGTGTGGGTGCCCCACACGGCGCTGACCCGGCCGTCCAGGAAGTATCCCATGGCTACCCGCTCGCTGGTGGCCTCGGCGTGCATATCCACCAGAATGATCTTCGGCAGCGGGTCCAGTTCTTTTAAAAGCATGTCCACCTCTACGAAGGGGTTGTCCGTATTGGTGTCCAGGGTGAAGCGGCCCAGGGCGTTGATGACGCATATCTCCCCGAAGGGCGTGCGGTACACGCCGAAGCCCCGGCCGGGGCACTGGGGGGCGTAGTTGATGGGCCGGATCATGCGCACATTGTCGGCCAGATAGGGCTTCAGCTCCCAGCGGACCCAGGTGTGGTTGCCCAGGGTGATAACGTCCGCGCCGGCGTTGAACATGCGGTCGCACTGGTCCGGGGTCACGCCCACCACGTTGGCGTTTTCGCCGTTCACCACCACGAAAGATATGCCCCGCTCCCGGCGAATGGTCTTCAGCCGCTTTTCCAGCGTGATAAGACCCGGCTGGCCGCACACGTCGCCCACGGCAAGTATACTGATTACCATAGCAAGCTCCTTTAATTTTCAGTTATCCTAAATATATCACGATTTCATGGGAAATACTAGTCGGGAACGAGACAGGAAAGAGGGGTAAAGCATGAACAATACGTCGTTTGTCAAGGGAATGGGGATCGGCCTGATGGTCGGTTCCGTGGTAGGCATGGTGGCC
>CANQKA010000003.1 GCA_947624395.1 uncultured Oscillospiraceae bacterium | reverse complement strand
GCGCGTACCATTGCGGCTATGCTCTTGTCCGATGTGGGCCTCAAGCCCTACACGGATACAGCATACCACAACGAGGAACTAAAGTCACTCACCAGATACAGATTTGACAAGGTTAGGGAGCGAGCGAAACTCAAGCAGTCCGTTTCCCGTCTGGTCTGCATCCTGTTCCCGGAACTGGAAAAACTGGTGCCCTCTCTCCATCTGACCTCTGTCTACACCCTCCTGGAGGAGTTTCCGGGGGCCAAGCAGATCGCCGCTGCCAATCTCACCCGGTTAAAGTTCCTTCTTGCCGACGCCTCCAAGGGACACTACGGGCGGGACATGGCAGTGACCATCCGGGACGCCGCCAAGGCCTCCGTTGGCTCTGTTATGCCCGCTAAGTCTCTGGAACTACGGCACACCATTCGCCTCATCCGGGAACTGGACGCTGAGATAGCAGATGTTGAAGCATCTATCCAGTCCATTATGGCGGAACTGCACTCGCCCATTACAACCATTCCGGGAATAGGTTTCCGCATGGCCGCCATGATCCTGGCCGAGGTTGGCGACTTCTCCCGCTTCGATTCTCCTGACAAAGTCCTGGCCTACGCTGGCCTTTCTCCTTCTACTTACCAATCCGGGCAGCTAAACAACTGTTACGCCCACATGGAGAAGCGAGGGTCCAGATACCTGCGCTATGCCATCTACAACGCTACGAAGTACGTCTGCCACTGGGACCCGACCTTTGCCGCCTACCTTGCCAAGAAACGCGCTGAAGGCAAGCATTACAATGTGGCACTGTCTCACGCTGCCAAGAAGCTCGTGCGGCTAATCTACGCCATGGAGAAGTCTGGCCTGCCTTACCAGCCTCGTACTGCCGCCTAGTCTGCACTCTGTCACCGCCACGGCGCCTTCACCGGCGTCTGCTTTGTCATGCCCTCTTGCGGCTCCACATTCTTTCGTCCAACTCTACAAATTCAGCCTTGACTTTTAATAGTTAGTCTTCCTTTTTCTGCGTGTTTATAGGCAGCCAATCCAGTACATAGCGGATGTGCTCGCCCCAGAAATACCAGTCGTGGATGCCCGGCCCGTCCTCATAGAACACATCAGCTCCCGCCTCCTTCAGCGCGGCGGCAAGGGAGCGGTCCGCGTCGAGAAGCCGGTCCTCCGTGCCGCAGGTCACATAGAAGTCTGGGAAATGATCGACGCCGTCTTTCTTGTTCCGTTCCTGAATGGCACGGATGAGATACCGGGGATTGCGGTCGGTGTTTTCCATCTTGTCCAGGTCGCCGAAGCACTGCAGCTCCCCGATGGTATTGCCGTCGCCCATGGCCTTTTCCCTGGGCCACTCAAAGAAGTGTACCGCCGCGGACAGCATAGCCACCTTGCTGAAGGTATCGCAGTATTTCAGTCCGTTCCGGCAGGCACCGTAGCCGCCCATGGAGAGCCCACCGATGAAGGTGTCCTCCCGCCTTCGGGACAGGGGGAACATCTCCCGGGTCACCTCCACCAGCTCCCGGCCGACGTACTCACCGAAGTCGCCGTAGCAGCCGTCCTTGACCGGGACATCCAGATAAAAGGAGTTCTCCCCGGAGGGCAGCACCACCGCGAGGCCCATCTCCTCCGCCCACAGCCGGATCTTGGTGTTATACAGCCACGCGCTGGCGTTGTCCGTCAGGCCGTGGAGCAGATACAGCGTGGGATAAGGCGCTTGGAATCGTTCCGTGGGCAGGATCGCCTTGAACGACACCACCCGCTTCAACGTCTCTGAATGAAATTCTACCTGCAAAACTGCCATTGTGATTCTTCTCCTTTCTCAGACTACGTTTCCTGCTTTTTGTTTCCCGTTCTGGGCCATGACGCCTACCAGAACGTGGGGGACGTATAATTCTTCCAGATAGTCTATCTCGTCCGGGGTCAGCTCCAGGTCCACGGCCCTGGCCGCGCCCTCCACGTGGGAGAACTTCGTCGCGCCCACCACCGGCGATGTCACCTTGGTGAGCAGCCACGCCAGGGACACCTCCGTCATGGACACGCCCCGCTTGTCGGCGATCTCCGCCACACGGGCGATGATCTTCCCGTCCGCCTCTGCGGTGGCGTCATACTTGAACTTGGCGTAGGCGTCCTGCTCCAAGCGCTTGCTTGTCTCGCCGGGGCGCTTGGACAGCCGCCCGCTGGCCAGGGCGCTGTAGGGCGTCATGGCAATATTCTGGTCGGCGCAGAAGGGGGCCATCTCCCGCTCTTCCTCCCGGGCCAGCAGATTGTAGTGGGTCTGGACGGACACGAATTCCGTGAGGCCGTTCTCCCTGGCGTAAAAGTTGGCCTTGGCAAGCTGCCAGGCGAAGCAGTTGGAGATGCCGATGGCCCGGACCTTGCCCGCCTTCACCGCGTTATGCAGGCCTTCCATGATCTCCTCCATGGGCGTGTGGTAGTCCCACATGTGATAGATGTACAGGTCCACATAGTCCAGGCCCAGATTCTTCAGGCTCTGGTCCAGATAGTTTTCAATGTGCTTCTGGCCGCTCACGCCCGCGTCGATCTCGTCCTGGGTCCGGGGCGTGAACTTGGTGGCGATCACGTAATCGTCCCGCTTGGCAAGCTCCCGCAGGGCCTTGCCCACGTACTGCTCGCTGGTGCCGTTCTGGTAGGCGATGGCGGTGTCATAGAAATTGACGCCCAGGTCCAGGCCGTGTTTGATTATCTCTTTCGTCTCGGCCTCGCCCACCGTCCAGCTGTGCTGCCCGGTGGCGGCGTTGCCAAAGCCCATGCACCCCATGCAGATGCGGGAGACGGTCAGGTCGGACTTTCCCAGTTTTGTGTATTTCATTTTTGGCCTCCCAAAAGCTTTTTTGCGCAGTTATAGGTTATCTCATAAATAGACAGGAACACGTAATTGACCCCCGCCTCCTCCATGGCCGTCCGTTGCTTGACCGTGACGAAGGTGTAAGGATAAATTCCGAACATGAACGGGAAAAAGGTGTAGATGAAATCCTGCTTTTCCTCCATAGACATCTCGGGGAAAAACTTATCCAGACAGGCACGAACGGTCTGCAAAGACTTGCCATAGACCGTTTTGAACTCTTTGAGCCGCTCTGGTCGGCTGCCGGTTTCCATGTCGTAGTGGTTCATGCTCATGATCTTCAAAAGCTGGGCCCGCTTTTCCAGCGTCCGGGCGAATTTGTCCGCGAAAGCCTCCTTGGTAAGGGCGTCATTTGCCTCCATCATGGCGTTCAGGTCCGCTATCCACAGCCCGTATTCCCGCTGGAGCAGCGCCAGGAAAATTTCTTCTTTCGTCTGGAAGTAGTTGTAGATAGACGTTCTGGTGAAGCTGGTGGCCGCGCTTATGTCCTTCATGGTGATCTCTTTGAACCCCATGGTCTGGTAAAGCGCCTCGCAGGCGTTTATGATCTCCTCTTTCCGGGCGTTCGTCAGCTCCGGCGATCCTTTCGGCATGTGGCGTCCTCCTTATTTCTCCGGCTTGAACGACAGGCATTTGCCAAGCACGTCGCCGGTTTTCAGATAATGATAGGTGGGAAACTCAAACAGCACCGGCTTCAGGGTGTTGTAATTTATCTTGCCCGCCTTGTCCACCAGGTTGATGGACAGCTTTTTCGTTTCCTTGATCCTCCCGTTGATGAAATGGGGCGCGGCCAGGCTCACCAGCACCTTATCGTGGCCGATGATGCCCAGGTGCCCCGCCAGCGTCCAGGTGGGCTTGTCGCCGTTCATCGCGCCGATAATGATTATCTGTTGGCGAAACGCCGTAAGGCGTTGCGCCGAGCCGCTTTGCGGCTCAGCAAAACAGCTATGCTGTTTTGCCAGATATTCATTGCAATGAGCATCGCGCAAATGATCCTTGGATCATTTGCCGCCAAACGTGCCGTTTGGCGGCGAAAACATTCGTTTTCGCCTTGCGATAATCATTATCACCGTGATCACCGTGATGGGTACGGGGTACAGCGCCAGCCTGGGACCGATGTTCTTCTTCATATTCATGCCTCCATCCGCGTTCTGACATCTTGTCAGAACGTAATATAGCACCATTCTGACATGATGTCAATAAAATTATTACCGCGGACGACAAAAACGTGTCGTCCGCGACATTAAAGGTTTATACCTTCGGGTGCGCAGACAGGACCTCGACAGATTGAAATAAATTTAGTGTTTCGCTATTGACATCTGCGGAAAGTTGGTATATACTGAATTCAATCTCGCAAGATTAAATATATATGGACCAGAGGAGAATTGGACATGAGTATCTATGATTTCACGGTAAAGGCGCAGGACGGCGGCGAGGTCTCGCTGGCGGATTATAAGGGCAAAGTGCTGGTCATCGTCAATACCGCCACCGGCTGCGGCTTCACGCCCCAGTATGACGAACTGCAGGACCTGTATGAGCTGCATCAGAAAGACGGGCTGGAGATACTGGACTTCCCCTGCAACCAGTTCATGGACCAGGCCCCCGGCACCGACGAGGAGATACACGCCTTCTGCACCGGCCGCTTCGGCATCACCTTCCCCCAGTTTTCCAAGATCGACGTGAACGGAGAGAACGCCATCCCCCTTTACAAGCATCTCACGGCCAACACCGCCTTCGGCGGGTTCAGCGGTCCCATGGGGCTGGTCCTCAAGCCCATCGTGAAGAAGATGGACAAGGACTATAAAAACAACGGCAGCATCAAGTGGAACTTCACCAAGTTCGTCATCGACCGGGACGGCAACATCGCCGGACGGTTCGAGCCCACGGACTCTCTGGATAAACTGAAGGCAAAAGTGGAGGAGCTGCTGTGATGTTTCACTACGACTATGTGACGGAGAACACCTGTTGATAGATGTGAGTAGAAATAAACGGTGACAAAATCGCCGCCCGAGGGCGGCGATTTTTCATAAGTGGACTATGATGGCTGGGGTCACTCGGCGTAAAAATCGCTGGGGTCGGGGTAATCCTCGTTGCTCCAGCCGTAGCCGCCGTGGTATTTCACGGTCAGATACACGGTCTCGGCCCCGTCGGTGAGCTTTACGTAGCACACCTTGCCGTCGAACTTGTCCGTGATGTCCAGCTGCTGGCCGCGCCACCAGACGGTGACGGCGCCGTCCTCACCGTACTCTACCTCCGGGGAGTTGAGCTGCTCCACGATCTCCCCCTCGGTCAGGGGCCGCTCCGAGCCGTCCGCCTCCATGACGATACCGCCGCCGCCACGCTCCTGGGCATTGCCCTGGCCGTCGGTGTAGGTCAGGGTGTACTCGCCGCCTTGGATGTCCAGGGTGGCGTTGGTCAGGTCGCCGTGCAGCCACACCTGGACCGCGTGGCGGACACCGCCCACGTCCGCGGCGTAGGCCCCGCCCGCCAGCGCCAGCACCAGCGCCGCCGCCGCGCATATGGCCGCTAATTTGGGGACATAACGTTTTTTCGTGTTGTTCATCGTTTTGACCTCCATGAAATTTCCGGAGGCGTGGAGCGTGGAAAACGCTCTCTTGTACCGCGCTTCATTCGTCATCGTTCCAATCCTCCATCAGCGTGTTTTTCAGGAGCGTCCTACCCCGGCTCAGGCGGCTTTTGACCGTGCCCTCCCGCAGACCCAGCAGTACCGCGATCTGGGCAATGCTGTAGTCCTCGTAGTAAAAGAGGTGTATCGCGACCCGGTACTTTTCCGGCAGGTCCATGACCGCCGCGAACAGGTCCCGGTCGGCGGGTTCCTCGAATGGCAGCTCCGCCATCGTGTCCTCCCAGGACACCCGATTGCGCCGCCAGAAGGCGCGGGTCAGGTCCTTGGCCCGGTTCACGGCTACCCGCAGCAGCCACGCCTTCAGGTGTTCCTCGTCACGGTAGTTCTGGTCCTGGGTCAGATAGCGCATGAACGTGTCCTGCGTCACGTCGTCCGCGTCCGCCCGATCCCGGCACACGCTGAACGCCACCGCAAAGACCCGGTCCGCGTATTTTTCGTACGCCTGCGCCGCCGAAAGTCTCATAAAACGCTCCTTTGTCTTGAAGGTCCCTTCGCAGTATACACGATCCAAAAGGCAAAAAGGTTGCATTGGACGGAAAATTTTGCGTCTGCCCCAAGGTTGCGCGATAGTTGGTGGCGCAACCGGCCCGGTCTCTGCTATACTGTCCGCCAGAAAGGAGGCGGCGATATGTTTTCCACACTGGTCATAGCCCTCATTTACCTCCCCGGCTTTGCGCTGTTTGGCTATCTTGCCTATCTGGTGATAAAGGCGCTGCGCAAATACATCCGGTCCGAGCCGGTCAGGCAGGAGAAGGCGGAGACGGCCCGGTCCCTGGGCGAGGCGCTGAAAAACCGCCGGGTCGGGTGCGGCATGACACAGGAGTTCGTGGCGGAGGCGCTGGGCGTCAGCCGTCAGGCAGTGAGCAAATGGGAGAGCGGGCGGTCCGACCCCAGCACCACCAATCTAATGGCTCTGGCAAGGCTCTATGGCCTGACGCCGGAGGAACTGCTCAAAGAGGTGCAATAGCGCCAAAGGCGCACACCTTATCAAAAGGCCCCCTTGTGTAAAGGGGGCTGTCATGCGTCAGCATGACTGGGGGATTGTTACCATGCTTTAAGTCTGGTAACAACCCCTCCGACCCGGCTGACGCCGGCCCACCTCCCCTTACACAGGGGAGGCATTCAACAAGGAAAACGGGTCTGCCGCGATAATGGCAGACCCGTTTATCATTCTTTTGCTGTCTTAGCCCAGATTCTTCAAACTTTCTTCCAGATTCGCCGCGAGGGCCTGGGCCTTGGCAAGCTTGTCCCGCTCGGCGGCGACCACCCGCTCCGGTGCGCGGGAGACGAAGCTCTCGTTTGCCAGTTTCTTCTGCTGGTTCTCGATGTCCCGGCGGGCCTTTTCCAGCTCCTTTTCAATGCGGGCGCGCTCCTTGTCCAGGTCCACAAGCTCCGCCAGGGGCATGTAGATGGACGCGTCGCCCGTGACCACGTTCACCATGCCCTCCGTGTCGGCCGGGGCCTCTCCCGTCACGTTCACGCCGCCGGCGAAGGCCAGGTTCGCCATATACATGGTCCCGGCCCGGAACACGTCGGGCTTTTCCGTGACGATGGTGATATGGGGCCGCTTGGCGGGGGGCACGTTCATCTCCGCCCGACGGCTGCGGATGGCCTTGACCGCCTCCATGACGGACTCAAAGTCCGCTTCTTCCTGTTTGAAGGCCAGGGCGGCATTGAACTCCGGGTACCTGTCGATGATGAGCGCCTGGGCATCGTGGGGGATGGCGCCGTAGATCTCCTCGGTGATGAAGGGCATGAACGGGTGCAGCAGCCGCAAAATGTCCGTCAGCACGTACAAAAGCACCTGCTGGGCGCTCTTGTCGCCCTCCCGCAGACGGGGCTTTGTGATCTCGATATACCAGTCGCAGAAGCTGTCCCAGATGAAGTCGTAAATTTTCGTGGCGGCCAGACCAAGCTCGTACTTGTCAAAGTTCTCGTTGACCTCGGCAATGAGACTTTGCAGCTTGGACAGTATCCACTTGTCCTCCAGCTTCAATTCCGCCGGAAGCTCGTTTTTCTCCACGGTCAGGTTCATCATCACGTACCGGGCCGCGTTCCACAGCTTGTTGGCGAAGTTGCGCATGGCCTCGCAGCGCTCTTCATAAAAGCGCATGTCGTTGCCGGGGGAGTTGCCGGTGATGAGGTTGAAGCGCAACGCGTCCGCGCCGTACTTGTCGATCATCTCGATGGGGTCCACGCCGTTGCCGGCGGACTTCGACATCTTCTTGCCGTGGGGGTCCCGGATGAGGCCGTGTATCAGCACGGTCTTGAAGGGCTCCTTTTTCATGTGCTCCATGCCGGAGAAGATCATCCGGGCTACCCAGAAGAAGATGATGTCATAGCCCGTGACCAGCACGTCCGTGGGATAGAAATATTCCAGGTCCTCCGTCTTTTCCGGCCAGCCCAGGGTGGAGAAGGGCCACAGGGCGGAGCTGAACCAGGTGTCCAGCACGTCCGGGTCGCGGGTGATGTGCTCGGAGCCGCACTTTTCGCACCGGCAGGCGTCGGTCCGGCTCACGGTCACGTGGCCGCAGTCGGCGCAGTACCAGGCCGGTATCTGGTGGCCCCACCAGAGCTGGCGGGAAATGCACCAGTCCCGGACATTGTGCATCCAGTTCAGATAGGTCTTGGCGAACCGGTCGGGGACGAATTTGATGGTGCCGTCCTCCACGACACGGATGGCCTCTTTCGCCAACGGCTCCATCTTCACAAACCACTGGTCGCTGGCCAGAGGCTCCACGTCGGAGTGGCAGCGGTAGCAGGTGCCCACGTTATGTACGTGTTCCTCCACCTTGACCAGATAGCCCTGGTCCTCCAGGTCATGCAGGATGACCTTACGGGCCTCGTACCGGTCCAGGCCGTTATATTTGCCGCCGTTGATGATGCAGCCGTTGTCATCGATGACGAGAATCTGTTCCAGGTTGTGCCGCAGGCCCACTTCAAAGTCGTTGGGGTCGTGACATGGGGTCATCTTCACGCAGCCGGTGCCGAAGGCCATGTCCACGTAATCGTCCGCCACGATGGGAATTTCCCGGCCCACCAGAGGCAGGATGCAGGTCTTGCCCACGATGGAGGTATAGCGCTCGTCGGCGGGGTTCACGGCCACGCCGGTGTCGCCCAGCATGGTCTCGGGGCGCGTAGTTGCCACCACGACCTCCCCGGAGCCGTCCGCCAGGGGATAGCGCAGGTGCCACAGGTGGCCGGGTTTTTCCTCGTACTCGACTTCAGCGTCGGAAAGGGCGGTGGTGCAGTGGGGGCACCAGTTGATGATGCGCTTGCCCTTGTAGATGAGGCCCTTTTCGTACAGGGAGCAGAATACCTCCCGCACGGCCTTGGAGCAGCCCTCGTCCATGGTGAAGCGCTGGCGGTCCCAGTCGCAGGAGGAACCCAGGGTTTTGAGCTGGGTCACGATGCGGTCGCCGAACCTGTTCTTCCAGTCCCACACCCGGTCCAGAAACTTGTCCCGGCCCAGGTCAAAGCGGGTCAGGCCCTCGTTGACGCGAAGGTCTTCCTCCACCTTGATCTGGGTGGCGATGCCGGCGTGGTCGCAACCCGGCACCCACAGGGCGGCGTAGCCCTTCATGCGCTTATAGCGTATCAGCACGTCCTGGATGGTCTCGTCCACGGCGTGGCCCAGGTGCAGCTGGCCCGTCACGTTGGGGGGCGGGATGACGATGGTGAAGGGCTTTTTCTCAGGGTCCCGCTGGGCGTGGAAATAGTTCCCGTCCTGCCACTGTTGATAGATCTTTCCCTCGACCTGCTTGGGGTCGTACTGTTTTGGCAGTTCTCTCATTTGTACATGTCCTCGATCTCTTCCAGATTGGATAGGCCCACCTTCTTGCCCGTCAGCTGGCCGCCCTGGAAGGCCGCCAGGGTGGGGATGGCCGCGACGCCGAACCGGGCCGCCAGGGCGGGCTCGTTGTCTACGTTCACCTTGCACACGGTCACGTCCGGGTGTTTGTCCGCAAACTCGTCCACGATGGGGCTCTGCATCCTGCACGGGCCGCACCACACGGCCCAGAAATCCACCAGCACGTCGCCGGCGGCGGTGATCTGGTCAAAATTCTCGCTTGTAAGCTCCTGGATCATTTTTCATGCTCCTTTACATATCTGTCCGCGGCCAGCGCCGCGATATTTCCCTGTCCCACGGCCCGGGCGATCTGGTAGGGCCGGCCGGTGCAGTCCCCGGCGGCGAATACGCCGGGTACGCTTGTGGCCATATCCGGCCCCACGGTAATGTGCCCGTCCGACATATCGAGCCCTGGCAGCAGCACGTCCGCCGCCACCGCGTCCCGCAGCACGAACACCCCGTCCACGGCGTATTCCTCGCCGTTCACCCAAAGGCCCGTGACCTTTTCCTCTCCCTGTATCTCGATGTTTTTCGCCTGAGTACCGGTGAAATACAGGACCTGGCAGCCGATACTTTTCAGAAAGTCCCGGTCCGCCTCGCTCCCGGCGCTCAGGCCAAGTACAGCAACCCGTCTGCCCCGGTACAGCATCCCGTCGCATGTGGCGCAGTAGCTGACGCCCCGGCCCAGAAGTTTCGTCTCACCGGGGTATGGCCGTGCGGCCTGCTGGGTGCCGGCGGCTAAAATCAATGCGCCGGCTTCGTACACGTCCCGCTCCGCGCTCACCATGAACCGGCCGTGAAAGGGCATGACGGCCGTGGCCCGGCCCGTGATACGCGGTATGCCCTGCCGTTCCAGGTCCCCCAGCATGGCGGCCAGCATATCCCACCCGCTCATACCGGAAAGGCCGGGGTAATTGTCGATGCGCTCCGCCCTGGCCAGGGCCGAGCGCATGGGGTCCGAGCCCAGCACGGCCACGGACCGGCCCCGGGCGCGTGCGGTCAGCGCCGCTGAGATGCCCGCCGGTCCCGCGCCCAATATGAGGATGTCAAAGGCGCTGCCGTCCATAAACCGCCCTCCGCGTCATATTCTGCTAAGAAGGCATTGTATCACAACCGCCCGGTCCTACGCAAGATACCGGGCGGGTTTAGTATATCCGTTTGGAGGAAAAATCACCCCTGGGCCAGCTCTGTCAGCTTTTCCGCCAGGGAGGGACATGCCTTATCCAGCCGCAGCAGCTTTCCCTCGGGGCTGACGAAACAGTGCTCGCTTCTGGCTTGACACACCACGGTCCCGTCCGCCTTTGTCATCTCGTAGACGAACCGGACCCGCACGCTCTTGAATGTCTCCACGTGCACGGTCACGGCGATGTCGTCCGCGAAAGTGCTGGGGGAGCGGTACCGGCATTCCACGCTCATCACCGGCGAGCCAATGCCCAGCGCTTCCAGTTTGTCAAAGGGAAAGCCCAGCTGGTCCAGCAGGTCGATGCGGGCCTCCTCCATCCAGTGGATATAGTTGGCGTGGTGGGTGATGCCCATCTTGTCCGTCTCGTAATACTGTACTTTGTGATGATACGGCTGCATGAAAAAATCTCTCCCTGTCCCGTCAAATATGTTTTGATAAATACAGCACCAAATCGTCGTCATTCCGGCACTCACGATACGGTTCGCAGACCGCATCTTTATACCAGACACCGCTGCCGTCCGGAACGTATCCCCGCTTGACGTACATTCTCTGGGCGCTTCCGTATCCGCTGTGCAGTCCCACGCCCAGGTAGATCACGTCCGAATATGAAAACGCGATCTGCTCCGCAATGTCCATGAGCTTGCCGCCAATGCCTCTGCGCCTGTATTTCTCCAGAACGCCGAAGTCCACGATCTCCGCGTAGCCCAGGTCTCCAAATGCGCCGCTTTTGGCGTCGGGATAGACGTTGATATATCCGGCAATATTACCGTTCCATTCTGCGGCCAATGCGATCGATCTGCCCTCGGCCTGGTGTCTCAGCCGCATTTCGTATTTATCGATCGTCGAATCCCAGCCCTGCGCGACCTCTTCCTCCGTAAGCGTTTGAGCGTCGCTCTGCCGCAGATCGCGAATCACTATTCCATCTTTATCATAATAGACCATGCCAATATTCCCATAAAATCCCGATTATTTGCACTGTTTTCCACGCGATATATTATATTTGATATAATGCCAAGAGAGAAAAATTTATTTTCCCCAATTTAACGATGATAAAATGGTGGGATAATCCGAGACCTGACAGTCCGCCAGGGCGTTTATCTCCTCTCTGTCTGGGTCGGAATATTTATCATAAATTGCGACGGTTTCCAGGCCCGCGGCCTTGGCGGCCTGGACCCCGGCCAAAGAGTCCTCGAATACCAGGCACTCCCCCGCAGACAGGCCCAGGTCTTGAAGCGCCCGGATATAAATCTCCGGGTTCGGCTTGATGGCCGTCACGTCCTCGCAGGTATAGACCCGGTCGAATATGGCGTCGATGGGGGCTTTGGCGGCGATATTTTCGTTCTCCGTCCGGTACACGTCCACGCTGGCCCTGCGGCCCGTGGTGGCAAGGACGAGAATATAGCCCCGGGCCTTTAATGCCCGCAGAAAAATGTCCGCGCCGGGGCGGTAGTCCATCCGCGTCAAGAGCCCGCGGGCGATGGTCTGCCGCCGCTGATGTACCTGCCGGGGGGACAGTTCCGTTCCGTAGCGGTATTTAAGCTCCGCGCAGTAGCACAGATAGGGCTCCGGCTCGCCCCGGAACCGGCGCAGACATTCCTCCCGAAACCGGCGTATCTCTGCCCGGTCCGGGGCGGCGCCGGTCAGCTCCCGGGCCAAAAGTTCGTCCGCCTCGTTCCACACGCCGATGGAATCGACCAGCGTGCCGTCCAGGTCAAAAAATATGGCTTTTTTGCAAGGAAGCAGTTCTTGTATGGGTCGCATAAACGTTCCAATAAAAAATACTTTCCGGCCGGCGGAAAACGCCGGCCGGAATGGTCTCACTTGTTGAGCATCTCCAGGATCTCTTCGGCGGACTTGCCGCTGCTGACCAGCTTGGAGACCGCCTTTTCGATCTCCGCCTTCTGGCTCTGGGCGGCGGCGATGGCCTCGGCCTGCGCCTTCTTTTCCTCCAGCGCCAGAATGCTCTTTTCCGCGGCCCGCAGTTCCTTCTTCTTGGCCCGCAGAAGCTGCTTCTGCTTGTCGATCTCGGCGACGATGGCGGCCTGCTCGGCTTCCAGGGCGGCCTTGGCTTCCAGCTTGGAGGCGATCTGGGTCTCTACCTGAGAGACGGTCTGGATGGTTTTTTTATTCTTGCTTCCCTTGGGACGGGGCATGTGAATATCCTCCTTGGTGATTTATTTTCGTACGCCCGATTATAATATAGTTTCCGCAATAAAACAAGTCCAAAATCAATAAAATATTTATTAATTTTATTTGCGCTATAAACAAAGTGTCGAAATATGTATGTTTTGCCCGGTCACTTCCGGTAAAACAGGATGCCCAGGGTCCCCGGCCCGCAGTGACAGCTTACGGTGCAGCCGGCGCGGGTGCGGATGATCTGGTCAAAGGGCGCGATGGAGCGAAGCTGCTGTTCCACCGCGTCGCGGATAGATTCGTCCACGCCGGAGTCGGTGATGAAGATGCGCCGGGTGTCCACCGTGTCGATGTCCGCCAAGCGGTCGCGCACATAGGCCGTCAGGCACTCGGCCAGCTTGCCCCGGTATTTCTTGCCCACGCCCATTTCGCCGTCCTTGACGAAGATGCAGGGGTGCAGCTTCAAAATATTGGCTCCCATAGCGGCCAGGGCTGTGCAGCGCCCGCCCTTGCGCAGATATTCCAGCGTGTCCACCACGAAGCTCACGTCCAGTTTCTCCCGCCGCTCGTCCAGGGTCTTTTTGATGTCGGCCGGGTCCATGCCGGTTTTCGCCATGTCGCAGGCGTCCAGCACAAGATGGGCGATGCCGGTGGAGAGATTTTTGCTGTCCACCACGTACACGCCGCCCACCTCTTCCGCCGCGATGCAGGCGTTCTGGTAACAGGCGGACATCTGGGCGCTGATGGTGAAGTGGATCACCGCGTCGCAGCTTTGCCGCAGGCGGGTGAACACGTCGATGTACTCCTGCACGTTCACCGCCGCCGTGGAGGCCAGCTTGCCGCCCGCCGCGGCGATCTTGGCGTAAAGCTCGTCCGGCGTGATCTCAGTCCCGTCCAGATAGTTCCCGTCCGCGCAGGACACGTGCAGGGGCGTTATCGTGACGCCGTATTTTTCGACCAATTCCGGCGTCAGGTCGCAGGTGCTGTCCGCCGTCACTTTGATGTTCAACGCAAGGTCATCTCCCGTTTAATAAATAGAATGGCAATATATTAGTCCTTTTCACGGCTGATTACAAGAGCCTTATGGAGTAACGCTTCCCTTTCATTGGGGACCTCCCCGTCGGTCACGGCGTCGAACAGCGCCGCCAGTACCCGGCCCACTTCCGGCCCCTCCGGTATGCCAAGGGCCATAATGTCCTGGCCCTTCACAGCCAGACTCTTCACGGAAAAGCATGGAGCCGGTCCCGCCAGCGCTTCCGCCAGCAGCTTTTCCCAGTCGTCGATCAGGGCCAGGTTCCGCACCCGGACCGCCTCGCCCCGGTCAGCGTTGTCCGCCCGCCAGCAGGCGATCAGCTGCCGCGCCCCGTCCTCGCCCAGCCGCGCCAGCAGCCGCCGTGCGGCCCTGGGCGTTTGGGGCGGCTCGATGTCGTGGTTTCGTATCATCAGACACACCCGCTCCCGGGTGGCGTTGTCGCACCGCAGCCGCCGCAGGATGCCGTCCGCCATCTCCGCGCCCCGCTCCCCGTGGCCGTAAAAGTGGCCCACGCCGGCCTCGTCCGTGAAAAAGCAGGCCGGTTTTCCCACGTCGTGCAGCAGCATGGTCAGCCGCAGCACCGGCTCCGGCGGGGCGGCGTCCACGGCCATGGTCGTGTGGGTCCATATGTCGTGGATATGGTTCGGATTTTTCTGGTCAAAGCCCGCCTGGGCCGCCAGTTCGGGGATCATCTGGAAAATAATGGGTGCGTATTCCCGCAGCACCCGGCCCGCGCCGGGGCCGGTCAGAAGGCCTGTGAGCTCCGCGAAAACCCGCTCCCGGGCGATATCATCCAGCAGCGCCCGGTTTTTCACGGCACTGTCCCCCGTGGCTGGGTCGATGGAAAAGTCCAGCTTGGCCGCAAAGCGAAGCGCCCGCAAAATGCGCAGGGCGTCCTCCCCGAAGCGCCTGTCCGGCTCCCCCACGCAGCGGATGATGCCCGCCGCCAGGTCCGTCCGCCCGCCGAATGGGTCAACGACGCTCCCGGACGGGTCCAGGGCCATGGCGTTCACGGTGAAGTCCCGTCGGGCCAGGTCCTCCCGAAGGTCCGGCACGAAGGTGACGCGCTCCGGCCGCCGGTGGTCAAAGTATTCGCCATCGGTGCGGAAGGTGGTGATCTCCACAGGGCCCCGTTCGGTGAGGACGGTCACGGTGCCGTGCTTTACGCCGGTCTCGATGAGCCGGTACCCGGCCAGGGCTGCCTCAGTCTGGGCCGGAGTGGCGGCGGTGCACAGGTCCCAATCGGAGGGCGTGCGGCCCATGAGACTGTCCCGCACGCAGCCGCCCACCGGGTACGCCTCAAAGCCGGCGTCCCGCAGGGCCGCCAGCAGCGCTTGCACATGATCGGGCACGTTCAACAGGACCACACCACCTTGTTTTTCCTATGGATTTATGGTAAAATACATTTTTACAAAAGACATGAAAGGCCGGGAGGCGCGCATTATGAATATCCATGAATCCGCGGAGGATTATCTGGAAGCCATCTACATGCAGACCCTGGAAAAGGGCTATGTCCGCTCCATCGACATCGCCAACGCCCTCGGCTACTCCAAGCCGTCTGTCAGCGTGGCGATGAAGCAGCTGGAGGAAAACGGCTATATACGCCGGGACGAGGACCGGCTTTTGTACCTGCAGGACAAGGGTCTGGCCATCGCCAAGCGCATATACCAGCGGCACGAGACCATCGCCGCCGTGCTCATGAGCCTGGGGGTGGAGCGGGACACCGCCTATCGGGACGCGTGCAAGATCGAGCACGACATCTCCGACGAGACATTTGATGCCATCCGGGCCCATATGACCGCCCACGGCCAGACCATCCCCGACGTGACGGCCAAAAAGTAGTATAAGCGCATTTGGCGCAAAAGGCAACAAGTCTCTCCCTCCGTCTCCGGCTTACGCCGGAGCCACCTCCCTCGTCAGAGGGAGGCTGATTCTCTGCCGCGGAAAAGAATATGGCCCCCTCTGACGAGGGGGCTGTCGAGCGAAGCGAGACTGGGGGAGAGAAGAAAAAGGAGAGTATTTATGCCCACGCTGCCCCTTGCCATTGGCGGCGCTCCATGCAAGGTCAGAGGATACTGCATGGAGCGATAAGTAAATAAATATCCTCGGACTTTGCAAATTTGACAGTATACCAAACATCAAAGGAGCAAAGTCGAAATGAAAAATACATATCGGGGTCTCAGGACCTTTTTCGTCCTCTGGTCCACCCAGAGCCTTTCCCAACTGGGAAGTGAGATGACGGTTTTCGCCCTGACGCTGTGGCTGTACGAGCGGACAGGCTCGGCGCTGGGAACGGCGCTTTTGTCCATCTGCTCTTACGGGCCCTACGTGCTCATGAGCGTTTTCGCCGGGGCGCTGTGCGACCGGTGGGACAAAAAGCGGACCATGCTGGTCTGCGACGGTCTGGCGGCGTGCTGTTCGGCGGTCGTACTGTTCCTGCTGCGGCTGGACGCGCTGCGGCCGGGGCATTTATATGTCCTCAACGCCGTGGCCGGCCTGATGAACACCGTCCAGTCACCGGCCAGCGATGTGGCCATGACGCTCATCACGCCCAGGGAGCAGTACCAGCGGGCCAGCGGTCTGCGGTCCCTTTCCGGCGCGCTGGTCACGCTGGCGCACCCCGTGCTGGCAACGGCGCTGTTCGCGTTTGCGGGGATGGAGGGCGTGATATATGTGGACTTGGCCACCTTCGCCGTGGCGGCGCTGACCCTGGCGGTTTTTGTGCGTATCCCGGCGGCAGAGCCGGACGGGACCGGCGGCGGGAGCCTTTTATCCGACGCAAGAGCGGGGCTGGCATGGCTGGGTCGCAATAAGCTGATCCTGGCGCTGATCCTGTTCATGGCGGGGGTGAATTTTGTGGCCTCGGCCTTTGACGCGGCGCTGCCGGCCTATGTGCTGTCCAGCCCCAACGGGGGCGAAAAGGCGCTGGGGGCAGTGGCTTCCTGCGCGGGACTGGCGACTTTGGCGGGCAGCGTGCTGGTGACGGTGCTGCCGCCGCCCAAAAACCGGGTCCGGGCGATCTGGTGGACCATGCTGTTTTCCCTGTGTACGGAGAATTTTATTTTGGCCTTTACCGGCCGGCCCGTCTGGTGGTGTCTGGCCCAGCTGGTGGGATGGAGCGTGGTGCCGGTGATGAACGCCAACATGGACGTGATATTGCGCAGCACCATACCGCCCGGTATGCAGGGCCGGGTCTATGCCTGTCGGAACACCCTGCAGTTTTGCACCATCCCCCTGGGGCTGGCCGCCGGGGGCTTTCTGGTAGATAAGGTCTGCTTGCCGCTGACGGCGGACCCGGACGGACCTCTGGCCCGGCTGTTCGGCGCGGGCGGCAACCCCGGTCCGGCGCTGACCATGTTCGCCCTGGGGGTGCTGGGCGCGGTGGTGTGTTTGGCTTTCCGCCGGCGTTTGGGTCGTGCGGGAAAAAGAAGTTGATAAGATCAGGAAAGGTTGGGATAGGATTTGAAGCTGCGGGAGCTGTTCACCGCCCGGGACATGACCGAGGGCGCGCCCTGGAAACGTATCATGGAATTTGCCGTGCCCATGCTCATCGGCAACGTGGCGCAGCAGCTATATAACACGGTGGACTCCATCGTGGTGGGCAAGTACGTGGGGGACAACGCCCTGGCGGCGGTGGGCACCTGCATGCCCATCTTCAATCTGCTGCTGGCGGTGTTCGTGGGCGTGTCCACCGGCGCGGGCATCGTGATAAGCCAGAGGTTCGGCGCCGGCGACCGGAAGGGCCTGTCCACGGCCATCGGCAACTGCATCACCCTGGCGGCCATCACCTCCGTCGCCACCATGCTCATCGGCGTGGTCATCACCGAGCCGCTGCTGCGGCTGCTGGACACGCCTGACTCCGTGTTCGACTGGTGCGCCCAATACCTGAAGATCTTCTTCCTGGGTGCGGCGGGCTTCACATATTATAATATCCTCTCCGGCATCCTGCGGGGTCTGGGGGATTCGTTCTCCGCCCTGGGCTTTCTGCTGCTGGCGACGATACTCAACATCTTCCTGGACGTGTGGTTCGTGGCCAGCTTCGGCCTGGGCGTGCCCGGCGTGGCTCTGGCGACCATCATCGCCCAGGCCATATCGGCGGCGCTGTGCCTGGTGAAGCTGCTGCACATGCGCAGCGTGTTCGACCTGAACTGGCGCACCCTGCGCATGACCAAAGACGCCTCCTGGCGGATCATCAAGCTGGGCATCCCCTCCGGTATCACCCAGGGCATCATGTCCATGGCGATGCTGGTGGTCCAGTCGTTGACCAACAGCATGGGCGAGATGGTGATGGCATGCAACGTCATCATTATGCGGGTGGACGGCTTCGCCATGATGCCCAACATGAGCTTTGGTCAGGCATTGAGCGTCTACGCCGGACAGAACGTGGGCGCGGGAAAAATGGACCGGGTGGACAAGGGTCTGAAGCAGGGCGGCGCTATTGCCGTGGCGGTGTCCGCCGGTATCACCACGCTGCTGCTGTTCGCCAGCCGGTACATGTTCGCGCTGTTTACGGACACGCCGGAGCTGATGGACTTGGCGGTGCGCATGATGCGCATTCTGGCGGTGGGCTATATCTGCGTGGCGGTGACCCAGGTGCTGGGCGGCGTGATGCGCGGCGCGGGCGATACGGCCACGCCCATGTGGATCACCATGGTCTCCACCATCGTCATACGGGTGCCCGTGGCCTACGGTCTGGCGTATTTTACGCGCACAGAGGCGTATCCCAAGGGCCAGCCCCAGGCGCTGTTTGTGTCGCTGCTGGTGTCCTGGGCCGCCGGGGCGCTGCTGAGCTGGATCGCCTTCCGCCGGGGCGCGTGGCGGAGAAAGGCGCTTATCACTGAGTGAGCGCGCTTGCGTTTCCAGGGCAGTGACATTATAATGTATCTATGAAATGAACGCGGCCGAACGGACCTCCCGCCAGTGCGGGAGGCTGCGCACAGCGAGGAAACGCCTATGATAAAGAAAATACCGTGTCTTATTCTGGCTCTGCTGACGGTCCTGTCCTTCGCCGTTCCGGCGTTTGGAGATGGGGCCCCGGCGGAGCCTGCCGCCGTATCCGCCGAGACGGACAAGCTGCCCGCCCCGGCCATTGGCGAGGTCTCCTGCACGGCGCAGGGGGCAAAGATCGCCTGGTCGGCGGTTCCCGGCGCGGCAAAGTACCGGGTCTATTACAAGACCGCCTCCGGCTGGCAGCGTATCGCCGAGACCGGGGCCAACACCCTGATCTGGGTAGGCGCCAAAAGCGGCGCCACGTACACCTTCACGGTCCGGGCCTTTGACGCCGCGGGCCAGGGCGGGTACTATGACGCCGTAGGCCGGGTCCTGTCCTACGTGGCGGCGCCGGTGATCGCCCAGGCCGAATGTGCGGCAAATGGAGTGCGGCTGCAATGGAACGCCGTGGCCGGCGCGGCCGGGGGTTACCGGGTTTATTATAAGACGGCCTCGGGCTGGCAACGCATCGGGGACACAACCGGGACGAGCCTTCTCTGGACCGGGGCAAAGAGCGGCGAGCGCTATACGTTCACGGTCCGGGTCTTGGCCGGGGACAAAAAGAGCTTTCTCAGCGCCTATGATACTGTGGGCCGGACCATGACCTACCTGGCCCCGCCGGTGCTGCGGCAGGTCAGCTGCGCCGACGGCGGCGTGCGGGTACAGTGGGACGCGGTAGCCGGCGCGGCCCAATACCGGGTGTATTACAAGACGGCCTCCGGCTGGCAGCGCATTGGGGATACGGCCGGGACGAGCCTTCTCTGGACTGGGGCCAAGAGCGGCGAGCGCTATACGTTCACGGTCCGGTGTCTGGCTGCGGACAAGAAGAGCTTCACCAGCGCCTATGATACGGCGGGCAAGAGCCTGACTTATATAGCCGCACCGAAGATCAAAAATGCCGTGAGCACCGCCAAGGGCATGGAGCTGACCTGGGACGCAGTGGCCGGCGCGGCCCGGTACCGGGTGTACCTCCGAGGGCCGAACGGCTGGGACAAGCTTGGGGACACCACGGGCACCAGCTTCACCTGGGCCGACGCACGGGACCAGGTGGGGTATGTGTTCACGGTCCGGTGCCTCAGCGCCGACGGCAAGAGATTTACCAGCGCTTATGATACCGCCGGATACGCCGCCGTGTACGCGTTCCAGGCTACCCGCCCGCTGGACAATCTGGGCAGGGTCAGCGGCCTTTCTCAGGGCAATCGGGGCTGCTGTCTGGCCACCAGCTTTTCCATGGCCGCGAATCTCATCCTGGGCTGGGATAAATACGGGCCCTACGACTGGACGGCCCCGGGCAGCGACGCGGCGAACGTGGGTCCAAATACCAAACTGGCCGGCTCCGACGGGTACACCTATAAGGTCAACATCAGCGCCGCCGCCTCTGTTGACGACCTGCGGGCCATCATCGACCGGTCCCTGGCGGACGGCTGCCCCATCATCATCCCTGTACACAACTTGTCCACCGCCAACACCCATTTCGTGGTCGCGGTGGGCTATGACGAGACCCTGGGCGAATACCTGATAGCGGACCCGGCCGTGGCCGGCGGGCCCATGACGTCGGCGGCCGTGCCCATAAAGAGCAACCGGAACATGTCTCTGGGCAACAAAAACGGCACGCTCACGTACATCAGCTTCACCCGCTCTCAGGCATAAGGAGGAAACGACCATGAAAGACATCTTCACGCCCGCGGATATACTGCTGCCCAGGTCCGGCGCGGACATGACGAAATGGGCGGCGGTGGCCTGCGACCAGTTCTCCGCCAAGCCCGAATATTGGGAAAACATGAGCCAGTATGTGGGCGGCGAGCCGTCGGCCCTGCGGCTGATGCTGCCGGAGGCGTACCTGCACGCCACTGACGTGGAAGCGCGCAAGGCGGCCATGTGCCAGGCGATGGAGGATTACCTGGTGGGGGATGTATTTCGGGAAATACCGGATTCTTACGTCTGTGTGGAGCGCACGCTGCCCAATGGCAAGCTCCGGCGTGGTCTGGTGGGGAAACTGGACCTGGAGGCGTACGACTGGACGACCGGAAGCGCCTCCCCGGTCCGGTCCACGGAGGCCACGGTGCCCGAGCGGCTGCCCACGCGGGTGGAGCTGCGGCGGCGCACGGCGCTGGAGATGCCCCACATCGTGCTGTTCATGGACGATCCCGACGACAGTGTTCTTGGCTGCGCGGAGTCGGGGGAGGCGCTGTACGACTTTGATTTATATGCCGGCGGCGGGCATATCAAGGGCTCGCGGCTGACGGGTCCCGCGGCAGAAAAAGTGAAGGCCGCCATCGACGCGCTGCCGGGGGCGCTGGTGTTCGCCATGGGCGACGGCAACCACTCTCTCGCGGCGGCGAAAAACCGCTGGGAGGAGCTGAAGGCGGCGGGGGCCCCCATGGACCACCCGGCCCGGTACGCGCTGGCAGAGCTGGAAAACCTGCGGGATGGGGCGGTGGAGTTTTATCCGATACACCGGGTGGCGTTCGACACGGACGCTGGCGGCTTTGTGCAGGAGCTTTCCGGGGCGGACACCGGCGAGCTGGTGGCAAAGGCGGACGAGCTGGCCCAGGCGTATGTGGCGGCCCACGGCGGCCATATCGACTATATCCACGGCACGGAGGAAGCCCGGACCATGGGCGCACGACCTGGCTGCTGCGCGTGGCTGCTGCCGGCGCTGGACAAGGGCGAGCTGTTCCCGCACATATTAAAGTATGGCACGTACCCAAAAAAGAGCTTTTCCGTGGGCGAGACGCTGGACAAGCGGTGGTACGTGGAGTGCCGGCGGATACGGTAAGGGAATATTTGCGTTGAATTTTGCACATAATTCTGCTATAATTATGCGCAAGAAAGGGGGCTAAGACCCATGCCGCAAATCAGACCGATCACCGACCTGCGGAACACGACCGAAATTTCCGAGCTTTGCCACGCGAACCGGGAGCCGCTTTTCATCACGAAAAACGGCTATGGCGACCTGGTGGTCATGAGCATCGAGGCATACGACGAGCTGATCGGGACCGCCCGGACCGACGACGCGATCCGGGAGGCGGAGAAGGAATTTGAGGCGGACGGCGTTCTTCTGGACGCCAGGACCGCGCTTCCTGCCCTGCGGAGGAAGCATCTTGGATAGGTATACGGTCCCCTGGTGTAAAGGGTGCCTTTGAAAATCTGTCTCTCCCCCAGTCAGCGCGGAGCGCTGACAGCCCCCTCGTCAGAGGGGGCCTTTTTAAAAGGAAAACACATATAAAAGCCTCCCTCTGACGAGGGAGGTGGCGCGGCGCAAGCCGCGACGGAGGGAGAGAACACCCCAATAGCCCCCCTTGTCAAAGGGGGGTGGGCCGCCGAATGGCGGCTCGGGGGGATTGCTGTTGGACGAAAGACAATCCCTCAGTCACCGCCTGACGGCGGCGACAGCTCCCTTTACACAAGGGAGCCGTCGATAATGTGCGGCTGGGCCGCTGGTGCGGGTAACAGGATTTGAACCTGCACGGTCGCCCACGGGAACCTAAATCCCGCGTGTCTGCCAATTCCACCATACCCGCGTGTTTTGACGGCTATAATTATAGCATATTTTGGTTTTCGCGCAAGGGAATTGCTGCCAAAGGGGGAAGTTGCAGCGATTTTTTTTAAAAAACCCTTGCATTTCGCGGAAGAACGTATTAAAATCAAGAAGACAAGATAGCAGAGGCATGACTTGTGGCGGGGAAACCCGGCGCGAGTCGCAATGCAGGAGCGGTCCTCCTGACACGGCGGAGCCCTCTGCGCACCGGCTTTGCGAGAGTACATAAGCATGCCGGGCGCGTGGGGCGGGCGGTGTAGGGGCTTTGACCCTGCGCCGCTGGTGTTATCTTGGCGGAGTGGTCGCGAGGACGGGATAATGATATCCTGGCCCCGGGACTGATTTGCCAGAAATCAAAAAATGGAAAGGAAAGGTACAAGATCATGGCAAAACGCAGTTTATCCATGCTCCTGGCGGTACTCATGGTACTGAGCCTGGCTCTGCCGACTTACGCGGCGGAAGAAGAGCCTGCGGCGGAAGTTTCCGGTGAGACCGTAGAGGTCCCCGCGGAGCCCGCTCCCGACGAGACCCCGGAGGAGCCTGAGGTCCCGGAGGAGGGGGATGAAACTCCCGTACCTGAGGAGTCCGCTCCTGCGGAGGAGCCCGAGGAATCGGTTGAGACCGAGCCCACCCAGGAGCCCGAGCAGCCCACTGAGGCCGAGCCCACCGAGGTTCCCACTGAGCCCGTGGCCACCGAGGAGCCCGTTCAGGAGCCCGAAGTGACTGAGGAGCCCGCGGAGCCCAGCGTGGAGGAGCCCACCGAGGAGCCCGAGGAAGAGCCCGAAGCCGAGCCCGAGACGGCGCTGCTGGGAGGCTCTGTAGACAAAGATAACGGTGTGAGCGATGCGCTTAAGGCTGGATCGGGTAAGTCGGGCGAGGTCAAGCTGGGCGCCAACATCAGCGACAGCTTCACGGTCCCCGAGGACGTGGAGCTCACCCTGGATCTGAACGGCCATACGCTGACCACCAGCGGCATCATTGTGCAGGGTACGCTGAGCGTGACGGACAACTCCACCAGCGCGAACGGCACGATCGCCGGCACGGTCACCGTGAACGGCGCGAATGCTGTGCTGACGGCTAGTGTGGCTAGCACTACCATCACCAGCTTGTCCGTTATGAACAGCAAGGCCTCCAGTGTTACTGTGGGGTGCAA
Source organism: uncultured Oscillospiraceae bacterium (assembly GCA_947624395.1). Classification (GTDB taxonomy): domain Bacteria; phylum Bacillota; class Clostridia; order Oscillospirales; family Oscillospiraceae; genus CAJOIG01. Next base: position 27,189 of record CANQKA010000003.1, on the reverse strand, counting down.
AATCGGCAACAACACCAACGCCACCAGCCTGTCCATTAGCGGCGGCAAGGGAAACACGATCAGCGCCAAGGTCACCGGCAACGTGACCGTGAGCGCCACGGCTCCGGAGCTGGCGAGCGCGACTACAACGAGGAGCGAGAATGCCGATTATAACGTAATCCTGAGCGGCGACGTGACCGGCACTGTTACCGTGAGCAACGGCGCGGTCAAGGTCACCGGCAACATAACGAACGCCAGCGGGACCGCTCTCGCCGTCAATGGCGGTGATGTGGACGTAGTTGGTGATAAAGAGGGCAACAAAATCACGGGCGCTGTGACCGTGGGCGGCACCGGCGATCTGAACGTCGGCGGCACTGCTTACGGCGGCATCGCGGGTGCTGTGACCGTCAGCGGCGGTAAGTTCACCAACAACAAAGCCATCAGCAACGATAAGGGTACGGCCCTGACCGTCAACGGAACGACCGCTGTGGCGACGCTCACCACCGGCACCATCACCGGCGGCGTTGGCCAGAACGCGGCTGGTACCGCGACTCTGCAGAGCGCCGTAGTCGCGAGCGCCGGCACGCTGAATCTCGTGGGCGGCACGATCAAGAATAACACAAGAGAAGACACGAATAAGACAGAAGCCGTACCGGCCCTGCTGGTAAGCGGCGGCACGGTCAAGGTCGGTGGGAATACTGGCACGATCGAGGTCGCCAACGGGGATGGAACTACGGCTGCGACTGTCGAGCCCATCAAGATCACCAGCGGCGAGGTGGAGGTCACCGCTACGTCGGATTTGACCCTCACCACTACTAAGGGGAACGCTGCTGCCTTGAATGATATCGCTGTGGCGGGCGGTACGCTGACCGTCAAGGGCGTGGCCCAGACTGGGGGCGCGATCACCGGCGCGCAGCTCTCCAAGAACATCAAGGTCAGCAGCGGCAACGTGAACGTTGAGGCCGGCGGCACCATCGTCGGCACCGTGACGGCCGAAGGGACCGGCGCGGTCAAGGTGGCCGGCAGCACGGCTAGCGGCGGCCCGGCGAAGATCACCGCCGGGACCGCGGACACGGCTGCGGTCGCCCTGAGCAAAAACGCCACTCTGACCGTGGGCGCCAACGGCACGGTCGAAGGTCATGCGAACTCTACCGCCGCCGACAAGGGCACTGTGACTGTCGCGGGCAGCGCGAGGGTGCTCGTCAATGGCAAGGGCGCGGAGATCAAGAAGGGCGGCAACTCCACGTTGGCCGTGGCTCTGACCGGCGGCACGCTGGACGTGGATGACGGCGTGGTCGGCGCTGTCAGCGCGGACAAGGACGCCCTCGTGCAGGTGAGCGGCATGTCCGCTGAGGACCAGGGCAAGAGTCCTGCGCCCGACAAGGCGAACGGCGTGATCAAGGCTCTGACCATCACGGCGGCCAATCTGGAGATGGACGGCGGCAACGTCAAGGCGCTGACCGTCAATGACGCGAAAGCCGCGGCCAAGATCACCGAGGGCGTCGTGGGCGGCGCTGAGGAAGCTGATAAAGCGATCACCGTGACTGAGGGCGCAGTCGATATCGAGGGCGCCACGGTCACGAACACCGGCGCGGCGAACGTCATCGAGGTCGGCGGCACTGAAAATCAGGTCGCCAAGGTCGATATCGGCGACGGCGCTAAGGTGCAGAGCGCGAGCGACACCGAAGCGGTCATCAGCATCGGTGCGGACGGCACCGTCAACGTTACGGGAACCGGCGCGGTCCGCGGCTGGGGCGAAGCGGGCGCTGTGACGGTCACTAATGGCGGCGCGCTGAACGTCAGCGGCGGCGTTGTGAGCGGTCGCGAGGCTGCCACGGCCGGCGCGGGAGAGAGCGAAGAATCTGGCGAAGGCACCACGATCACCGTTAACGGCGGCGAGGTCAATGTCTCCGGCGGCAACGTGATCGGCTCGGGCGCAACAGATAAGTATGCGATCGACGTCGAGGGTGCTTCCGGCACCACAGCTCCTGAGATCGCCGTGAACATCAGCGGCGGCAATGTGAGCAACAAGGGCGAGACTGTCATCAACATTGCTCAGACCAGCAGCGGCTCTATTGATAACTCGAAGGCCGAGCTGAACATCACCGGCGGCACCGTCCGTTCGGAGAACGCGGGCGTCCTGGCCCTGGCGGCCGGCGCGACCACCATCAGCGGCGGCACGGTGGAGACCGTGAACGGCGTTGACGCGGATGGCAAGACTGTTGCGGCTACTGAGGCCATCGAAATTATCAGTGTCTCCTCTAATGGCTCGGTTGTCGTGAGCGACGGGGCGATGATCAAGGCCGACATGAAGACGACCGTCGCCCAAAATGGCAACGTCACCGGCATCAATGTCTCGGCGGTTGGTACGACCGAAAAGCCCGCTGTGTCCGTCAAGGGCGGCACCATCGAGGTCCTGACCAAGACCGGCGCCACCCCTGAAGCGGGCTTCAAGAAGGTTGCCGGCATCGGCATGAATGTCGCCAACGCCGCGAATGTGAACATCTCCGGCGGCGTCGTCAGCGGCGATCTGTACGGCGTGAGGAACGCGGGCGCGCTGGTCGTTGCGGGCGGCACCGTGAAGAGCCTGGGCCAGAGCGTCAAGACGGACGATCCGTCCGGGGCGGACGGCGTTGAGAAGGCCGGCATCAACACCACGAGCGGCACTGTGGAAATCAACGGCGCGAACGCTAAGGTCCAGGGCGAGACCGGCATCCTGGTCAACGCCGCTGGCGCGGGCGTTCTGGCCGTGAAAGCCGGCGAAATCGGTGAAGGCAGCTACATCGGCATCCATGTGAACGCTGCTGCCGGCGTGAGCATCACCGGCGGCGAGGTCATGGCCAGGGCCACTGCCCCCACGGTCGCAGAGAAAGGCATGGGCCTGGAGCAAGTTGCGGGCATTCTGTCTGGAGTTGCTAATAGCCGTGTTGGCGGCATAGTAATCGATAAAACAGCTAAAATCAGCGGCTACAACGGTATTGAGACCGTGACCGGCACCTTGACCGTCGCGGCTGATTCCGATGTGGAGATCAGCGGCGAGCAGTACGGTATCTGCGTCAAGGGAGGCACCATTAATCTCAACGGTGGCGTCGTGGGAGGCGACAACTCCGGCTTGTACATGGCTGGCGGTGTTGTGACCGTGAACGGCGATCCCATCGATGATGAGACGGAAGAGGTCGTGGGCGGCATAGTCGTCGGCGAGCTGGCTGGCGCCTGCGTCGAGGGCGGCACGCTCAACGTGACCGGCGGCGCCGTGACCGGCCCGGCCGGTATCGTGGCCCGGGACAAAGGGACCGTCAGCGTGACCGGCGGCTCTGTTACCGCCACCGGCACCGGGACCGTGAACGGCGTGGGCGAGGCCACCAACGGCGGCGCGAAGTACGACGTGCCCTGCGCGGCCATCGTGAACGACAAGCTTGGCGCTGATAAGACTTACGCCACCGTGACCGTTGGCGACACTGGCGCGAATGGCGAGCCCTATCCCACCGTTCTCGCGGAGAGCGGCAACGTGGTGGCCTACACCGTGTACGGCAAGGCTGCCGAGACGGTTCCGACCGGGACTCACAAGACCACTATCAATAAGGGCGTGTTCAATGCCGACGTGACCGATCATCTGGCCAGCAGCGGCGTGGTTGCCTGCGTCGGCGTCGTGGGCGCGGACGAGACCCGGTTCTATGTGGACACCGCCGCGACCAGCCAGGCCGTGATCGAACAGGCGGCCAAGGTCCTGGATGAGGGCGACACCCTGGTGCTTGGCTCTCTGATGGCCAACTCCAAGACCACCCCCTACAAGGTGACGCTGCCTGCGGGCAAGGATGTGTCCGTCAAGAATAACACCGAGAAGACCTACATCAGCGTGGATGGCAAGCTCCTGGAGGGCACCGAGGCGGAAGGCTTCATGATCCATAAAGGCGTGCGTCACCCGTTCGCCCAGCTGGATGAGCATCCCGCTATCCTCGCCACCTGCACGCAGCCCGGCCGTCAGGCCTACTGGCAGTGCAGCTACGAGACCTGCCAGGCGACGTTCTCCGACAAAGGCCACACTCTGGCCAGCCTGGATGAACTGGCGATCGGCAAGCTGCTGCACGTGCCCGGTGACACCTGGCAGAGCAACGGCACGCACCACTGGAAGACCTGCAACGTGTGCCACACCCAGGTCGAACTGGCCAAGCACGACGGCGACACGACCTATAAGAGCGACGAGTTCGAGCACTATCATGAGTGCTCCGTGTGCGGCGCGAAGTATGACCGTGCGAACCACACCTGGGGCGCTGACAACAAGTGCACCGTGTGCGGCGCGCAGAAGGCCGGCACTACCACGCCCAGCACGCCGACTGCGCCTCCCACCTCTTCTCCCAGCGATCAGCCCACTATGCCTCCTACCACCGACCAGCCCACCAAGGCTGTCGTGACGGCTACGGCCAAGCAGGTCGCGAACGGCATCCAGATCAGCTGGACCAAGCTGGACGGCGCGGACACCTATCGGGTGTACTACCGCATCGCCGGCACCAGCAAGTGGACGGCTATCGGCCACAACAAGAACCTGACCTATACCTGGAAGGGCTACAAGGCCACCAACCCGGATGGGAAGACGTTCGAGTTTGCGGTCCGCGGCTGCAAGCTGGTCAGCGGCAAGGCGACCCTGATCGCCGACGCGACCTATAAGGCCAGCGGCAAAGTCCAGTTCGTGAAGACGCCCACCGTCACGGTCAAGCAGGCCGCCAAGGGCATCACGATCAGCTGGACCAAGGTCGCGGGCGCGGATACCTACCGCGTGTACTACAAGACTGTGGGCGGCGCTTGGAAGGCCATCGGCCACAACGCCAACCTGACCTACACCTGGAAGCACGGCACTGTCGGCACCAGCTACCAGTTCACGGTCCGTCCGTGCACTGTCAAGGGTACCACCAAGACTGTGTTCGGCACCGGGTACAACACCAGCAAGACCATCAAGTACGCGAAGTAAGAAACATATAGCGGGATCCCCCGGTCGAAAGACCGGGGGATTTTTTTACATATTATGCCCCCCGTGTCAAAGGGGGGTGGGCCGTAGGGCCGGGGGGATTGACGTTAGTCGAAGAGCAATCCCCCAGTCATGCTGACGCATGACAGCCCCCTTTGACAAGGGGGCCATAAGCAGTGCGGCTTTGCCGCATTTCAATTTTGATAAGGGGGGCATATGAAGTGCGGCAACAATCCCCCAGTCATGCTGACGCATGACAGCCCCCTTTGACAAGGGGGCCATAAAAGGTAAAGCCCCCTTTGACAAGGGGGTTTTATATGGAGCGATGAACGAGGTGGTCGATATATTCGCAGACGCCTTGAAAGTTCTCGTTTATTTCATCATTGGGGATGCGGACAACGGAAATGCCAAGCTGTTTCAGGTATGCGGTCCTCTCCGCGTCATGCGCTATGGCAGGTGCATCATAGTGCTGCGAGCCATCGAGCTCTATGACCAAATGTGCGGCGGCACAGTAGAAGTCCACGATATATTGCCCCAACGGCTTCTGCCGCATAAAACGAACGGGATAATCCCGAAGAAAGTCAAACCACAGACGGCGCTCTTCCTTCGTCATGTTTTTGCGCAAGTCTTTTGCAGCAGGAACGAGGCATTTGTTGTGTCGGTAGTGCAACTGTGCGCCTCCTTTGTGGTAATCGCGGCAACGACGCTTCCTTAGTGAAAGGCCCCCTTGTGAAAAGGGGGCTGGCAGCACCTCTGCGCTGACTGGGGGATCGTGCTTAGACGTACAGCAATCCCCCCGGCCGCCGATGGCGGCCACCCCCCTTTGACAAGGGGGGCTTAAGAGGTGCGGCAGCAATCCCCCCGGCCGCCTATGGCGGCCACCGCCCTTTACACAAGGGGGCGTAAGAAGTGCGGCAACAATCCCCCCGGCCGCCTATGGCGACCACCCCCCTTTGACAAGGGGGGCTTGCGATAAGGAATGTTGATTTAATAGAACGTCGCGACGGGTTGGGCTGGTGGTGCGGCGGGGTGCAATTCCAGCACGTTCAGGACCGGGCCTTTTTTGCCGTAGCCGCGGTGCCACTTGAGCTCTACTTTGGCCGTGACGGTGAGCCACTGGCCCTTTTCCAGGGTCGGGGCATCCGGCCAGCGGCAGATCAGGCCTGTGAACTGGATGTCGTTGGCGCAGCAGGTCATGAGCTGACGGCCGAAAACGAAATCGTCCTTGGGCAGGCGGGGGCTGTGGGCCACCATGGCCTTGTAGCGAAGGGTCTTGCCGTCGTACTTGGAGAAGTCCTCGGACAGGTCCGCGTAGAAAAGGGCGTAGTCCTCGTCGGCGATATCGACGACGGGGGCGTTCAGGTCAAAGGGCAGCGGGTCCTGGATCTCGTCGTACGTCACCTGGCCGTCCGCGGCCTCGTAGGCGATGTCGCACCGGCGGTTCGCGGCGCGGACGATCTTGTGAAATTCCATCTGGTCCATGTCAGGCCGCCAGCGGTTGAAGACCACCAGTTCGCAGCTTTTCAGCTTGTCGTAGACCAGCTGGCGCATGTTGGCGTTGTAGGTAAGGAACGTGCCGGCGTCGCAGAACAGGAACTCCTGGGCCACGACCCACGCCTCCGGCAGGCGCTGGTAGAGGTCGTCCAGCAGCCACATGCCGTTGTACTCCACCATCACCCGCTCGGCGCGGCAATCCCGCAGCGCGGCGGACATGAACGCGGCCGTGAGCTGGTCAGAGCTTTCGACCTCCCGGATGAACACGTTGGGCCCGGCGAAAGTCGAGGGGTCGTATTCCTCCACGCCCTCCTCGCACAGCAGCAGCAGCGTCCGCTCCCCCTGGTTGAAGCGGGGGTCCGCCAAGGTCTCCTGGATGAATTTTGTCTTGCCGGCCTCCAGAAAGCCGGTGAAGAGGTAGACGGGTATCTGGTTCACAGGCCGAACAGCTCCTTCACCGCGGCCTCGTTGAGGTTCGCGCCGATGACGCAGACCCGTCCGGCCACGTTGGCCGGGCCGGTGCGGATGTTCTTCTCGCCAGGGGTGTAGTCAAAGTGGACCCAGGTGCCGTCAGGCGCGGGGACATAGCCCTTGGCGCGTATCACGAGGCCGTATTTGTCCGCGTCCGCCAGCGCGTCCAGGATGGCGTCGATGGCCGCGGGGGCGTATTTTTTCGATGTCTCCGCGCCCCAGCTCTGGAAAACCTCGTCGGCGTCGTGGCCGTGGTGATGATGATGGTGATGGTGGTGATGATGGTGCTCGTGCTCGTCGTGGTCATCGTCATCGTGGTCGTGGTCGTGGTGGTGATGATGGTGGCACTCGCAGTCCGGGTCGTCGCACTCGTCGTCATCGTCGTCCTCTTCCGCTTCCTCACGCTCATGCTCGGCCAGCAGTGCCGCCAGGTCGGCGGTGATGGAGCTGCGCCGGTCGATGGCGTCCAGGATCTGCGCGCCGGTGAGCTCGTCCCAGGGCGTGGAGACGATGACCGCGTCGGGGTTTTTCTCCCGCAGCAGCTCTTCCGCCTGGGCGATCTTCTCCGGCGCCAGAGCGCCTGTGCGGCTCAGGACGATGCAGTTGGCGGACTTGACCTGGTCGTCGAAAAATTCGCCGAAGTTTTTCATGTACATCTTCGCCTTGGACGCGTCCACCACCGTGGTCAGCCCGCCCAGGGCGAACTCGTCCCCGGCGGACTTGACCGCCGCCACGATCTCCGAGAGCTTGCCCACGCCGGAGGGCTCGATGAGGACGCGGTCGGGGGCGTACTGGTCCGCCACCATGTGCAGCGCCTCCCGGAAGTCGCCCACCAGGCTGCAGCAGATGCAGCCGGACTCCAGCTCGTTGACGATGACGCCGGCGTCCTTCAAAAAGCCGCCGTCCACGCCGATCTCGCCAAACTCGTTTTCGATCAGCACCAGCTTCTGGCCCGCGTAACCGTCCGCCAGGAGCTTCTTGATGAGGGTCGTCTTCCCGGCCCCCAGAAAGCCGGAAAAAATGTCGATACGTGTCATGTATATCGCCTTTCTGAACGTGAAAAATAAAATACCGTTCACACAAAATGGGGAAATGGGTGTATGATATTCCCAAACAATTATTATAACATATTTTTCCCCTATTGAAAAGGATAAAACGCGGTTGGGCCATATCAGCGATTTGCCTATGGAATATTCGACGGTATTATGGTATACTGGCGCGTATGTGGAAAAGCGTTTACGGAGGAAGGTTTATGAAACGTTCCCGGTTTATCATATTGGCGGCCGTGGTGAGCGTCGCGCTGGCGTGCGTGCTGGCGGCGTGCCATAAGAGCGAGGCGGACAAAACGCCCCACGTGAGCGAGTCCATGGAGTTTCAGCCGACGGCTACGTCCGGTGCTGCCGAGCCTGTGACGGCGGGTCTGCTGAGGGGCGATTATACGCGGTATATGGACGCGCCGGACGGCGCGTTTCATCCTGACGAGGCGGTGACCCGTGGGCAGATGGCGCAAATCGTGTGCCAGCTGCTGGACGAGGATGAAGCGGCCGCAACAGGCAGCGAGTCGGCGTTCACGGACCTGCCGGTAGGAAGCCCGCTGCAGGCCGATGTGGAAAAGCTGGCGGCGCTGGGCGTGCTGGGCGGGTACGGCGACGGGACTTTCCGGCCGGACGAGCCTGTCACCCGCGGCGAGGCGGTGGCCATGCTGTGCCGTCTGGCCCATAAGGACGAGGTAATGGCGCTGGCGTTTGATGACGTGGGCGCGGAGCACTGGGCCGTGGGCAGCGTGGCGGCGGCCATGACCAGCGGCTGGCTCAGCGGGTACCAGGATGGGGATTTTTATCCCGACGCGCCCCTGACCCGTGCGGAGGCGGTGGTGCTCCTGAACCGGGCCAGAGGGTGGACGCCCAATAAGCGGGCCATCGATCTGGCCTGTGAGACATCGCCTTACCAGGACGTGGGCCAGGGCATGTGGGCCTATTACGACATCGTGGACGCGTCCTATACCAACGAGCTGCTGGGTTATATCATGGACGGCGACGAGAACGCCGCGCAGGGTATGCTCCTGCTGGATGAGCGTCTGTGCCACGTCAACGCAGAGCACAAGCTGGACTATTTTGAAAAGGGCTTCCACACCTTCCAGGACGGCCTCGCCACGGACGGCATCTATTACGCGCCGGAGGACGGCTATTTCCTCCAGCGGTTCCAGGCCGGCCTGCAGGAGGTGGACGGGTCGCTGTTCTATGTGCCCCAGGCGGACGGCCCCTTTGCCACGCACTATGAGCTGGGCTACCTCTACTTCGGTGATAACGGCCGCTATACCACCGGCGACGCGGAGGTGGACGGCTATGTGGACGCCATTCTGGCGGACATCATCCAGGGCCAGACCTCCAATCTGCTCAACGAGAGCAAGCTGCGCGAGGCGTATAACGTGCTGCTGTTCGGCGATTACGACTACATGACCCGGCCCGTGGGCTGGATACGCGGGTCTGTGGGCTGGTCGCTGGAGTGCGCCAAGACCATGTACGAGACAAAGCGCGGGTCCTGCTACTTCTGGGCGGCGGCGTTTTTGTACCTGGCCCGACGGCTGGGCTTCCAGGCCTACCCGGTCTGCGGCGGCGTCAACGAGAACAACGCCCTGCACGCCTGGGTCATGATCGACCACGGCGACATTGATGACAACGACGTGAACACCGAGGAGAACAAAAACGAGCTGACGCGTAAGATAGACCCGGACGAATATATCTATGACATAGAGCTGGATTGGGCTTACCGGACAGGCGCCCACGGCCGGGTGCCTATCCGGCCGGGCCGGGACCTGTTCAAGCAGACCCGGGGGCAGTCGGTGTGCCTGTATATCTTCCCCGGCGATACATGGAGCGAGCCGCCCATGGACGATACGGACGCCCTGGGCAATCAGACGGGCGGCAACGGGACCGGCACCGGCCCCAACGACGTGATAGGCGACGATATGGTGGAGGGCGTGGATTATACCGTGTCCTACCATAACAACGGCGACGGGACCATCACGGTCACCATCACCTATCTCACCGGGGCCAGCGCGGGCACGTCCACCAGCTATACCATCGAGGACCCGGACTACGATCCCAATAACCCACAGCCCACTGTGGACCCGAACGGCGGCGGTGCGACCGTGGACCCGACGATGCCCCCCGATGAGGACCCCTCGTACCCGGACCAGCCGCCGGTGACGGATGTGCCGGTGGTGACGGACCCGCCGGTGGTCACAGACCCGCCGGTGGTGCCGGACCCGAACGCGGGAACGGGCACGGACCCCAACGCCGGGACCGGTACGGATCCCAACGCGGGAACAGGCACGATCGTGGACACGGGGACCGCTGGGTCCACAGGCGCCGAGGGTGGACAGACGGCTGCTGTCGGTGTGACGGAGCCGTCCGGCAACGAATAAATATTAATAGATCAACTGTCCCCGGAGGGCTCGCCTTCCGGGGATGACTGGCAGCCCGGAAGGGCGGAAAGGAACAGGATATGGAAAAAGACCCGCGGATCGTCTCATGGATGCTGACCCATCAGGGAGAACTGATCGAGGACCTGAAGACCCTGTGCCGGGTGCCCAGCGTGGGCGGACCGGCGGAGCCCGGTGCGCCGTACGGCAGACAGGCCCGCAAGGCGCTGGACACGGCGATGGAGCTGTGCGCGGAGTACGGCCTGACGGTGACGGACCACGCCGGCCGGGTGATGACGGCGGACATGGGTCCGACCGCGCCCACGCTGGACATACTGGCCCATTTGGACGTGGTCGGCCCCGGCGACGGCTGGGACACGGACCCCTTTGAGCCCGTGGAAAAGCCGGACGGGTATATCTATGGCCGGGGCGTGGCGGACGACAAGGGCGGTGCCATCGCGGCGCTGTACGCCATGCGGTGCGTGAAGGAGTTGGGCCTCGACCTGCGGGGCCGGTGCCGTCTCATCCTGGGCACGGACGAGGAAAACGGCTCCAGCGACGTGGCCTATTATTACGAGCGGGTAAAGCCCGCGCCCATGACCTTTACGCCGGATTCCAATTTCCCTGTGTGCAACGCAGAGAAGGGCTTTTACCGCCTGCGGTTCAAAAAGTCCTGGGCCCCTGAGATGGCACTGCCAAGGGTGGCGGAGCTGCACGGAGGGTTCCGGGTGAACGTGGTGCCGGGGGTGGCATTCGCCATTGTCGCGGGCATGGACCCGGGGTCACTGCTGGCGAAAGCCGAGCCTCTGGCGGCGGCGCTGGGAGCAACGGTCCGGGCGGAGGAAGCGGAAAACGGCGTGAAGCTCATACTGACGGCCAAGGGCTGCCACGCCGCCGAGCCGGAGACCGGCAACAACGCCAACACGGCGCTGATACGGGTGCTGTGCGGCTTGCCGCTGGCGGACTGCGCCTCCACCGAGGCGCTGCACGCGCTGGATACGCTGCTGCCCCACGGGGACTATTACGGCAAGGCCCTGGGTATCGCCCAGCGTGACGCCGTGACCGGGCCGCTCACCTGCTCCTTCACCCAGATCGACATCGCGGATACGGAGCTTTTCGGCCTGTGCGACTGCCGGGTGCCGGTGTGCGCCAACGAGGAAAACTGCAAGCGCGTGGCGGACAGCGCCATGGCCGCGCAGGGCTTTACGTCGGAGGGGGAGATGATACCGCCCCACTATACCCCGGCGGAGGGCGACTTCATCCAGACCCTGAACCGGTGCTATGAGACCTATTCCGGCCGGGAGGGCGGCTGCTACTCCATGGGCGGCGGGACCTACGTACACGACGTGCCCGGCGGCGTGGCCTTCGGCGTGGTCATGCCCGGCGAGGACGTGCGCATGCACGGAGCCAACGAGCGCATAAAGGTGCAGGACCTGCTCACCGCGGCGGAGATATTTGCCCAGGCCGTGGCCGACCTGTGTACGGGAGAATAAGGGCGTGTTTCGGCGCGTATTTGACCCGCTGAACGGCTTCTGGCGGGGCTTTGCCCGGCTGTGCGACGTGGTGGGTCTGAGCGTGTGCTGGGCCGTGTGCTCCCTGCCTGTCATCACCATCGGCGCGGCGACCGTGGCGCTGTACGACGCGGTGTTTCACGGCGTCCGCAAGGGCGAGCTGGGGGATTACGCCCGCTTTTTCCGCACGTTTCGGGAGAGCTTCAAGCCCGCCGCGTGGATCACGGTCCCGGCGCTGGTGCTGGCGGCGGCGCTCTATTATCTCTGGTACGTGGCCTATGTGATGGCCGCCGGCGGCAGCGAGGCGGCGTACGTTTGGCTGAACGCGTGCCGGATACTGCTGCTGGCGCCGCTGGCGGTGTGGCTGTTCGCCATGTTCACCCTGAGCCGATTCACCTTCGGCCCCTGGGATCTGGTCAAGACGGCGGCCAAGCTGGCGATCGCCCACCTGCCATCGGCGGCGATAGTTGCACTGCTGGTGGAGGAAGCGGCGCTGTTCACGTACAAAAAGGCGTTTTTGCCGGTGCTTTTCACGCCCGGACTGGCGGCGCTGCTGTGCTCGCTGTTCATGGAGCGCATTTTTGCCCCGTATTTGCCCCAGGACGAGCCTGAGGACGACGGGGACGAGACAGAGGAAACAGACAACAATACATAAAAGGAGAAGGACTATGGAAAACAAGATCAAGAGGATCGGCGTGCTGACCAGCGGCGGCGACGCGCCGGGTATGAACGCGGCGGTGCGGGCCGTGGTGCGCACGGCCATCGGCCAGGGCATCGAGTGCGTGGGCATTCGCCGGGGCTGGAACGGCCTGGTGTTCAGCGACTTCGTGCCCCTGGATTCCAACGCGGTGAGCCATATCCTGGCCGCCGGCGGCACCATACTGTACACCGCCCGGAGCGAGGAATTTCTCTCCCCCGAGGGCCGGGACAAGGCCGTGGCCACCTGCAAGCTGCTGGGGCTGGACGCGGTGGTCGCCATCGGCGGCGACGGGACTTTCCGTGGCGCGCTGGAGCTGTCCCGCCTGGGGGTGACCGTGGTGGGCATCCCTGCCACCATCGACAACGACGTGGGCTGCTCCTACTACACCCTGGGCTTTGACACCGCCTGCAACACCGCCATCGAGTGCATCGACAAGCTGCGGGACACCATGCAGAGCCACGAGCGCTGCTCGGTGGTGGAGGTCATGGGCCGTCACGCCGGTTACCTTGCCCTGTACGTGGGCCTGGCGGTGGGCGCCACCGCCGTGCTCATCCCGGAGCGGCCGGTGGATTTCGACCAGGACGTGGTGGAGCGCATTCGCCAGTCCCGCATGATGGGCAATACCCACTTCATGATCGTGGTGGCCGAGGGCGCCGGCAGCGCCAACGAGATCGGCCAACGTATTCATGAGGAGCTGGGCATGGACCCGCGTGTGACGGTTTTGGGACATATCCAGCGGGGCGGGTCCCCCACGGCCCGCGATAGGGAAATGGCCGCCCGCATGGGCTACAAGGCCGTCATGAGCCTTGTTCAGGGCGAGGGCAACTGCATCGTCTGTACCCACGACGGCCACCTGGTCACCAAGCCCATCGAACAGGCTTTGGCCGAGAAAAAGCACCTGCCCATGGACCGCTACGAGGTCCTGGAGGCCATGCACGCGAAGAATATGTGAAGCACTGCGTAAAACGCATAAAACGCACACAGCACACCGCCTCGCGGTGTGCTGTGTTTTTGGTGCGGGATGTGGTCATTTGTCGTATTGGGCGACGGTGGCGTTCGTCCGTCCCGGCGCGGGCTCATAGCGACCGCAGGGCTTTTCATCTGCCTTCACAGAATAATTGTTTCGGGTGCATGTGAAGCTGGTGGAATAGGCAAATGTATAGGCCGTCCCCAGTTCACAGTATTTGCACATCCCGCATTTGCCGTAGTAGTCTTTGGACATAAAAGATAGCCCCTTTAAACATATTTTAAGCCGCCAAAGAGACCAGTCTTGTAGTGAGAAAGCTCTTCTTGAAGCGGTGCCAGTGCGTCGTCTTCATCCAGCCGTGCAATACCTCGCTGCAAATACCTTTGCGCCGTCTCCAGGTTCCGAGGAACACCCAGGCCACCTCTGTAAGTAAGGGATAAGTTTATATATGCTCTGCTGATCAGCAGTTGATCAATGCCTATCGGGTTCTCTGCAAAAACCTCATCTTCATGTTCGTCCAATATCCGGGCGTATTGGAGCATAGCGTTCCATGCCTGTTCGGAGTCATTTGTTATACTGGAAATTTGCAACTGGTTGCAACGGCCCAGTAGGGGCGCCGACAAGGGAAAGACGTTCAGATCGATATTATTCAAGAAGTTCAGCGCGGTAGTATAGTCATCATCCAAATAACTGGAAAGAGCCAAATTGTGCAGAGCAAAATAAAGCCCTCTTAGCGCCTCATATTTTGTGTCGGGGGACAAGTCATTGATGCTTAGAACTTTTGTGGCCACGTCTATGATTTGGGAACAACTGTTTGTAATGTTCTCCCAGTCATTATAAAGCCTATGCGTCATTACTGATGCAATGGAACTGCTGATGAATGCCTGCGCAGACTGAATAAAATCATTTTTGCTGTCCATAGATTTTCCTCCTGAATTTCTCTTTTTATCATATAGCAACCGTGATCCCTGTTCTCAAGGGACGGTCTAGCTCTATTTTAGTAAAAATATTTACTAAAGTCAATAGTAAATATCTTTACTGGGGTATACTCCCCCTATCAGGGGGTGAGGGCATGAACGGCTACCAGGAGCGGATACGGGCGCTGCGGGAGGACCATGACCTGACCCAGGAGCAGGTGGCGAAATATCTGGGCACGTCCCAGACCATGTATGCCCGGTATGAGCGGGGCGCCAATGAATTGCCCCTGCGCCATCTGGTGGCGCTGTGCAGGCTGTACCGCGTTTCGGCGGACGAGATATTGGGACTGCGGAATACCTGATTTGTACGCTTTTGTTTAGAGAAACTCAAGTTTAAGTTGATATTTGTCAAGAACGCCTCCGTTGTTTTCAAGGGTCGCTTGGGGTAGAATACAAGCGACGGTTGAATACGGGAGGCGTTTTTGGATGAATACGAACCTGATCGGCGAACAAATCGCCAAATACAGAAAGGCGGCGGGCCTGACTCAGGAGGAGTTGGGCAAGGCGGCGGGGGTGAGCACCCAGGCGGTGAGCCGGTGGGAGTGCGGCGGGGCCCCGGACGTGGCGCTGCTGCCGGCCATCGCGGACCGGCTGCACGTGACGGTGGACGCCCTTTTTGGCCGGGAGAGCGGTCCGGCGAAAGATATATCCAATGAGCTAATCCAGTGGCTGCGGTCGCTGCCGGAGAAAGATAGGCTGACCGGCCTGACCCGGCTTTTGTGGGATGCCACCATCTACGGCGTCTGCGACGATCTCGCGTCCAACATACCGAGCATTGGTTTTCCCGAAAATGCGGAGATGGATATGCTGGCCAACGCACGCCGGGTGATGCTGCGCACGGTGACGGGCATCGACAGCGGCTACATCATGGGCGTGGGGGCGGAAGACTATGCCTACTTCGGCGTGTTCCCAGAGCCGGAGGCGGGCTATGAGCGGTATTTTGCCTCCGACGACGAGTACCGGGTGCTGTTCGGTGCTCTGGCGCAGCCGGGGGTCATGGAGACGCTGCGGTTTTTCTGCCGGAACGAGCAGGCGCTTTATTCGGCGGCGGCGGTGGCCCAGCGCACAGGGCGGCCTCTGCCGGAGACGGAGCGGGCCCTGGAGGCCCTGGCGGAGGACACCTGCCAGCTCAACAAGCGGGAGATCATCCTGCCGGAAGGGCCGGTGACCGCCTATGCTTTCCTGGATGACGGCGGGCTGGTGGTCCTCTTGACCTTCGCCCGCTGGGTGCTGCAGGGCCATAATCTCTATCTGTGCACCAACAGTCTGAGCACACAGCCCTTTGAGCGGGAGGAAGAGGAAAATGAAAAAGCCTGACCCAGCCCGACCCTACGTCCGGGCCTTTTATGCGCGCAACCGGGGCCGGTTCGCCCTGACCCTGGCGCTGGAAGCGCTGGACCAGGCGGGGATGCTGTATCTGGCGTGGCTGCTGGGGGCGGTCATGGACACCATCGCCGCAGGAAAAATGGAGCCGCTGGCACAGTGTGCATGGCGGGCGGCGGTGTTCGTCCCGACGATGGTCGTCCTGGAGCTGGGCTGGCACAGGGCAAGGGCGGCGTTTCTCCGTCGGGCGCTGACGCAATACAAGCTCCTGGCCTTTCAGAAGATCGCGGGAAAATCCGTCAGCGCTTTCACGGCTGAAAACACAGGCCGGTATTTGTCCGTGCTCACAAGCGACGTGAACACGGTGGAGGAAAAGTACCTCTGCCAGCAGTTCGAGCTCATCATCCAGCCGCTGGCGTTTCTGGCCACGTTGGGGATGCTGCTGTGGTACAGTCCTCTTCTCACCGGCGTCACCGCGGCGCTGTGCCTGCTGCCCTTTGGGGCGGCGGCGGTGTTGGGGCCAGGTCTGGCCCGACGGGAAAAGACCGTCAGCGACCAGGGCGAGGGGTTCGTGGGCAGGCTCCGGGACCTGCTGGCGGGCTTTGCCGTCATCAAAAGCTTCAAGGCCGAGCCGGAGACGAGCGCGGTCTTTGACCGGGAAAACGGCGCGCTGGAGCGAGCCAGAGCCGACCGGCGCTGGTGGGCGGGGCTCTTGAGCACCGCCAGCGGCTACGCGGGGTGCGTGATGCAGTTCGGCGTGTTCTTCCTGAGCGCCTGGTTGGCGCTCCGGGGCAGGGCTGCCGCCGGGACGGTGATCGTATTCACCCAGCTGAGCAACAACCTGCTGCGCTCGGTGCAGACTGTCCCGCAGTATTGGGCGGACCGAAAGGCCGCCAGGGGGCTCATTGAAAAGCTGGCGGCGGTGACGGCGGAAAACGCCGCCCGAACGGGCGAGACCATCGAGCCCGTGCTCCGTGACGCCATCGAGCTGCGGCATGTGTCCTTCGCCTACGAGCCGGGGAAGCCGGTGCTGCGGGACGTGTCGCTGCGGCTGGAAGCGGGCAAAAAATACGCCCTGGTGGGGCCCTCCGGCTCCGGCAAGAGCACCCTTCTCGATCTGCTCATGGGGGCGCATGGGGACTACACCGGCTCTCTGACCGTGGATGGGCGCCAGTTGCGGGACGTGGACCCGGCCAGCCTGTACGACCTGGAGAGCCTGATTGGCCAGAGCGTGTTCCTCTTTGACGACACGGTCCGCAAAAACATCACCATGTTCCGGGACTTTCCCGACGATGCTGTGGACGACGCCGTGGAGCGGGCGGGGCTGACGGCCCTGCTGGCCCAGCGGGGCGAGGATTACCGCTGCGGGGAAAACGGGTGCGGTCTTTCCGGCGGGGAGCGCCAGCGGGTGAGCATCGCCCGCGCCCTGCTGCGGGGAACGAGCGTGCTGCTGTTGGACGAGGCCACCGCCGCCCTGGACAACCGGACCGCCTATGCGGTCACAGAAGCCATATTAAACCTGAAGGGCCTGACCCGGCTGGTGGTCACCCACCGGCTGGACCCGGCCCTCCTGGAGAGGTACGATGAGATTTTCGTGCTGAAAAACGGCGCGATACAGGAGCGGGGCACGTTCCGGGACCTGATGGCGCAAAAGGGGTACTTTTACTCCCTATACACCGTGGCCGCCTAACGGGCCCACTTTTTCCAAAGCTCTTTTTTGAACACCAGGTATTCCGCCACGGCGCACATGGGCAGCGCCGCCAGCACGTCCACGGCGGAGTGCTGCTTGACGAAGCACACGGACGCGCATATGCCCAGCACATACACCGTCAAAAGACCTTTCCGGACAGCGGAGAGGTCTTTGTCCTTCAAAAACACTGACAAAATGCCCAGGGAGTACCCCACGTGCAGGGACGGGCACACGCCCGTATTGGTGTCGAAGGCGTAGATAAGACCCATGAGCCGGGTGAGGATATTGTCCCGGTCGAACACCTCCGGCCGCAGGTCCTGCCGGGTGGGCCAGAGGATATAGGCCGCCATGGCGATGATCTGGGTCAGGATGATGTAGGTCTGCACCTGGCGAAACCGGTCCACGTCGTAGAAAAACGTGTAGGCCAGCGAGCCGAACACCAGCAGGTACCAGCTCACGTAAAACAGCAGAAACCACTCGTTGAACGGGATGATGTCGTCCAAAAAGCAGTGGACCGGGTGGCACTTCTCCGCCGGTATCAGGTTTTCCGTCAGCAGATACAACGCGAAATACCCCAGCCACCCCGCCAGGAGCTTTGCGTGGGCAAATCGCGGCTCGTTCAGCCTTGACAGGCGAAAGCCGCTGTAATCAACGGGTTTCTTCTTCATGGGCGTAGACCTCGACGGGCTTATTTTTGGGATACAGCCGCCTGGGGACGTTCCGGTACGGCACCACGGTGTGCTCCGGCAGGGCGGCGGCGATGGCCGTGATCTCGTCCCGCAGATAGGCGCAGATACGCTCCCGCTCCTTTGCGATAGGCGCCGCCGGGTCAAATATGACCGGCTTGCCCAGATAGACCGTGCGCAGCGCGGGGGCTATGTACATGGGCACAAATGGGATCGCCTGGCCTGTCTTTTTGTAATAGAGCCGTGCCACGTCCACGAACCGGTCCTGAAATTCATAGAGGATGTTGTTGTACTTCCTGTCGTGCTCCGGGAAGATGACCACGCTGGCCCCCTCCTGCAGCCGCTGGATGGTCAGGCGGAAGGTGGTCAGCAGGCGGGTGTCGTGGTATACCGGGATAGTGTGGGCGTTGGTGAAGATGCACTGGGCCAGCGGCGCGATCAGGTAGCTTGCCAGCTTATAGTACCAGCGGATGTATTTCGGCTTGCCGGACCAGAAGTCCTGATAGGCATAGGCGGGGACCTCCTTCCGGTCCATCATCTGGGCGGCGCACCAGATATAATGTGGCCCCGGATAATACAGCTCCCCCACGATGGGGCCGTTCATCTGGGTGTGGTTGCCCACCGCGATACATGGTCCGTCCGGCAGGTTCTCCGCCCCGGACACCGCCGTTTTGGGGTAAAACAGCAGCACCAGCCGCCGTATGATCTTGTATGCAAAGCTTGTCTTCTTCTCTTCCATCGCGCCTCTCCGTCCTCCTGGCTTTCTCTGATTATAGCATAGAGCCGGAGGCGGGATGCTATAATGCGGCATGTTTTGCGGTTCCGGCGTCAGCCGGGAGCAAAACCGCCTTAAATCAAATATAATAGCCGCTTGCGGCTATTATAGCACAAATGTGCCCCGTGTAGTGAATGAGTTGTTAAATTTTAGATGACCGGGACCGCGGCGCGTGTTATAATCGGGAAATAGTCTGAACGCCCTGCGTGTGCGGCTGGTGTTCTGCTTGTACGCCGAGACGTCGGTATTTTTGGAGGGAAATGCATGATAAAGCAAATAATGGATGAAAGTGAAAAAAGACGGATCACAAGATCTGTCCTTGAAGCCTTAACGGATTGGTTCGGTATTCCGGAGGCAAGAGAGGAATATATTGAGAAAAGTGCGGGTCAATTATTTTTTGCCGCGATAGAAGACTCTGTTCCCGTAGGCTTTCTTTATCTGAAGGAATCCGGAAGGGATACAGTAGAATTGTATGTCATGGGCGTATTAAGGGAGTACCAACGCCGTGGCATTGGGCGGAGTTTGTTTGAAGCGGCAAAACATACCGCATTGGAGAACGGTTATTCATTTATGCAGGTGAAAACCGTCCAAATGGGAAGATATGAGGAATACGATAGAACAAATCGATTTTATATCAATATGGGCTTCAAAGAATTTGAGGTTTTCCCAACTTTATGGGATAAATGTAATCCTTGCCAGATTTATGTAATGGCATTGCAGTAAATTTCAATTAAGCAGCGGGCCAAGATCGAGCAGATCGCCTAGGCCGTGCTTTTATAAGCTCACCGAAATGCTTGACAATGTAAAGTAAACTGCATATAATATGGGTGTGGTTGAAAGGAGATGATCACATGGCTACAACTCCTACTCAGGTCCGTATCGACGCGGATATAAAGCGTGAAGCAACGGCTCTTTTTGCCGATCTCGGCTTGGATATGTCCGGCGCGGTGAATCTGTTTCTGCACCAGTGCGTCCTGCGCGGCGGATTGCCTTTTGCCGTGGAAGTTCCGCAATACAGCGACAGGACACTTAGTGCGATGGCGGAGGCCAGAAGAATATCCCGCGACCCTGACGTCAAGGGATACAAAAGTATGGAAGAGTTGAAAGCGGCGCTTAACGACTGATGTACCAGGTAAAATTCACCACGATTTATAAGAAAAGTTATAAACAAATGAAGAGGCGTGGCCTTGACCTCTCTTTGCTGGATGAGGTAGTCGAACTGCTGCGTCAGGGTAAGCGGCTCGACGAAAAGTATCGGGATCACGGTTTGTCCGGTAGTTTTGCCGGTTTTCGGGAATGCCATATCAAGCCGGATTGGTTGCTGGTCTATCTCATCGAAAACGATGTCATGACCTTGACCCTTGTGGACACAGGCTCACATTCCGATATTTTCAGGAAGTAAACTGGCCAAAAGCTGCGATGTGCCCAGCCAGGACATCATCAAAATGCCCCATGCGTTCCAAATGGACGCATGGGGCGTTGCTATGCAGATTTTTACACCAGCGTGGGCACAAGTTCCGCCAGCAGGTGGGCAAGCTGGCTGTGGCCTTGCCGTGTCAGGTGCATGTGGTCGATGGGGTTGAACTCACAGTCAACGGCGTCGGCGAAGTGGGCGCCGGTGAGGGCGGCGGCGTCCTTGAACGCGGCGGCCATCCCCAATGTCCGCTCCCGGCAGCCCTCGCCCATGGCCGGGTCGAAAAAGCCCTCCCCGATGGGCGGCGGAGCCACGACCAGCACGTTGGGCCCGTGAGCGCCCCAGCACAGGGTATTTTGCGCCTGACGGACCAGCCGCTGCATGGCCACGCCGATGGCGGCGGCGGTGCAGCCGAAGCGCTCCTTGGAGTCGTTGGTGCCAAGCATGATGATGAGCAGGTCCACCGGCTCGTGGCTGAGAAGGCAGGGGGTTATGTAGTCGGTGCCGGCCAGGTCCCCGTGGATGGGGTCGTCAAAGACCGTGGTCCGGCCGCCAAGGCCTTCCTCCAGGACGAGATATTCGTCCCCCAGCAGCTTTTGCAGCACGCAGGGCCAGCGCTCGTCCTCGTTGAAGCGATTGCCGCCGTCGGCGGTGTCGTTGGGGTCGGCGCAGTACCCGTGGGTGTTGGAGTCCCCGAAGCAGACGATGTGTTTTTTCATGTTCAGCCCTCTTTCAACGCCGGCAGACTGGCGGCCGCGGCGGACTGGCCTACCCGGCGGAACTTCTCGTCGGGCAGAGCGGGGCGGATGGCCTCGCTCACGGCGGGGTACTCGTCGGCCAACACGGCCTTGCACCGGGCCAAAATCAGGTCGCCGCCCTTGCCGGACATGACCCGGCCCAGCAGCAGCACGTGGCGGAATTTATAGAGGTCGTAGTAATAGGCCAGCGCGTGGGCCAGGTACACGCCGATGGAGTCGTAAATTTTCGCGGCCCGCTCATCGTCCGCCTCCATGAGGGCCTGGACGGCCTTCAGCTTCTGGGCGGGCGACAGGCTCTCGTCCAGCTCGATACCGGCGGCGGGGGCCAGCTTGATGACCGCGTCCTGGGAGAAGTACTTGACGCCGCAGCCGATGTCGCCGCTCCACTCGTCCCGCATGGATCCGGGGTTTGCGTCCACGGGCACGAAAGCAAGCTCGTTGAGCCAGCCGGTGATGCACCCCTCGGCGTCCACATAGCCCACGGCCTCGCTGGTGCCCATGGCGATGCCCAGCACGTTGGGCTCGCCCAGGCTCATCATGCCCGCCAGAGCCGACACGTCGCCGTCGTTGATGACCGCGTAGGGTATGTCGCCGAAGGTGTCCGTGATGGCCCGGATGTAGATGTCCTTGACCTTGGCGTCGAACAAATCGTCGGGCACCTGCAAAAACAGGCTGGCCCGCATGGTGCGGTTATTGATGTAGATACCGGCGGAGGATACGCCCACCGCGTCCACACGGGGCATATGGGCCGCGGCGGATTTTAAGGCGGACACGATGCCCTCATAGTGATAGTCCGGGTCGGCGGTGATCTTGGGGTACCAGACCACTTCCTCGGAATACACGCTCTCCCCGTTGACGACGGCGGAAACTTTACGGTCGGACCCGCCGGCGTCAAAGCCGATGCGGCAGCCGTCCATGTGCCCGCCGATGCGCTGGGGGCTGTCCTTGGCGTCGGGCACCTTATCCACGCGCACCACCTCGAAGGGGTGCTCGAATACGTGGGCCATAAAGTGGTGGTCGAACTGCTGCTGGCCGTCGGCGGAATAAATCTTCTCAATGGCGGCGCAGACCGCCTCATTGCCCGCCAGGTACACCCGGAAGCCGCCTTTCATCCAAAGCAGTGTCTTCACGGTCCGCTCGATGTAGTACACGTCCGCGTCAAACATGTCCGCCGTTCCGTGGACAAAGGTCTTGTAAACGGCCATCTGGCCGCTGGCCCGTTCCACGGCGATGTCAAAGGGTTCTTTCGCTGTCTTGAGAAACGCCTCGTTGAAGCGGTTCAGGGGCAGAAATCCCGGGTCCAGGGAGGGGACGTTTTTGACGGATACTTCAATACCCAAATGGCGCATGGCAAGTCCTCCTTAAAAATGGCGCGGCTTGTGGTTTTTTGTCGAAAAGAAATAAATTTCTTTCCCTCTGTATTTAATAGGCTATCAGTTTTTTCTATATTGTCAAGAGAAAATTTCACATTTTTTCCTTGACGGGAGGTCGAAAAGCCCATATGATGGGACCATTGAAACCTATTTTCAGAAGGGAGAGCATGCCTCATGGATACCCATACGCAAGAGTTGAAGTCCTACCGGGACTGGATACAGGGCGAGCTGCGCGCCTGCGTGGATTTCTGGCTGGCCCACGGCATGGACAAGGAGCACGGCGGGGTGTACACCTGCCTGGACCGCACGGGTCAGATCTACTCCACCGACAAGAGCGTGTGGATGCAGGGCCGGTGCGGCTGGACGTTTTCTTACCTGTGTCACGTGTACGGGACAAGAAAACAGTGGCTTGAAGCGGCCAAAAGCTGCATAGACTTTTTGGAGGACCATTGCGTCAACCATGACGCCGGCGGACGGCTGTATTTCACCGTCACCGCCGAGGGCAAGCCCCTGCGCCAGCGGCGGTATTGCTTCTCCGAGGGGTTTTACGCTCTGGCCAACGCGGAGTATTACGGCGTCACCGGCGAGCGTGAGCATTTGGAGCGGGCCCGTCGGGCCTATGAGATGATCTGGCAGCTGAACCGGGGCCTCATCGCGGACCCCACGGGTATGGGCCCCAAGACCATCCCCGAGACCCGGTCCGGCCGGGCGCTGGCCGACCCCATGATCTATCTGAATATCACCTCCGTGCTGCGCCGGGTGGACCAGGAGCAGGCGGCGCTGTACGACGAGCGGGCCGCCATATGCGCCGGCGAGATATTCAAGTATCACGTCAAGCCGGAGCTTCGCTGCACCCTGGAGAGCGTGGACATGGAGGGTGACCCGGAGCTTTGGTACACCGACGGGCGCAAGGTCAACCCCGGCCACGACATCGAGTGCGTCTGGTTTTTGCTGGAGTACGCCAACAGGACCGGTGACAAAAAGCTCCACGACGGCGCGGAGCAGATCTTCAACTGGGCCATCGAGGCCGGCTGGGATGAGGAATACGGCGGGCTGCTTTATTTCCTGGACTGCCAGAAAAAGCCCCCCGAGGCCTACGAGCACGACATGAAGCTCTGGTGGCCCCACAATGAGATACTTATATCCTCTCTCATGCTCTACCGGGACACGGGCGATGAGAAGTACCTGGACTGGTTCCGCAAAGATGTGGACTACTGCAAAGCCCATTTCGCGGACCCTGCCAACGGCGAGTGGTACGGGTATCTGCGCCGGGACGGCCTGCCCACCATGCCGCCCACCAAGGGCTCCACCTTCAAAGGGCCGTTCCACCTGCCCCGGAGCCTTATCATGTGCGACACGATGCTGGGCCAGCTTCTGGGCGGCGGAGATATGGCGTACCCGGTCCAAAAGTGAAAAGACAATATTTCTAAAATCAGGGACAACCAAGTTATTGACAATTTTCCTGACGTATTGTAAAATCTAACGAGAATGGACCCGCTTTGCGGGAAAAATTTATGGAAATTCATCACATTAAGGAGGTAAATCCATGAAGTTGAAGAAACTGCTCGCGTTCATCCTCTGTCTTGCGATGGTGTTCAGCCTTGCTGCCTGCGGCGGCGACAAGACGGATGAGAAGCCTGCGGAAGAGCCCAAGACCGAGGAAGAGGCTCCTGTCGAGGAAGCGAGCGACACCGACGAGGAGGAGACGGCTGAGGAAGCGCCTACGGAAGCTCCCACCGAGGCTCCCACTGAGGAACCTGAGCCCACCGAGGCCCCCACCGAGGCTCCCACCGAGGAACCCGAACCCACCGACGAGCCGGTAGAGCTTTTGTGGTGGGCGCCGCCCACGTTCATTCAGGACGCGGACGACCCTGCGGGTACTTATGAGGAAAAGCTGGTAGAGGAATTCAACGAGACCCACCCGGGGATCACGGTGCGCGTGGAGACCATCGACTTCACCACTGCAAGCGACAAGATCACCACGGCCATCGAGAGCGGAACGGCTGCTGACGTGCTGTTCGACGCGCCGGGCCGTATCATCGAGTACGGCAAGAACGGGAAACTGGTGCCCCTGGACGACATGTTCACGGACGAGTTTGTGAAGGACGTGGACAACGACGCGCTCCTGACGAGCTGCCAGGGCGACGGGACGTATTACATGTTCCCGATCTCCGCCTCGCCGTTCTACATGGCGATCAACGAGGAGATGTGGGAAGAATCCGGCGCGATGGAGTATGTGAACCTGGAAGGGGACCGCTCCTGGACGACGGAGAACTTCGAGAAGGCGCTGGAAGCGCTGTACGAGGCCGGTTATAACCCCGGCGTGCTGTTCTGCAACGGCCAGGGCGGCGACCAGGGCACGCGTGCGCTGATCGCGAACCTGTACAGCGGCAGCGTGGCGGACATGGAGAAGTACACGTTCAACAGTCCGGAGATGATCAAGGGCCTGGAGAAGGCGCAGGAATGGCTGGATAAGGGCTGGCTTGGCAACGGCGTTGAGTACAACGGCGGGCAGAGCATCGAGCTGTTTGTGGCTGGTCAGACGAGCTTTGAGCTGTGCTGGGGCACGTCTGCTGCGGGGAACAACGCGGCGACGATGGAAGAGAACGGCGTTACGCCGATCTCGCTGCCGTTCCCGTCTGACGACGGCAAGGCGGAGCTGGAGTACCTGGTGAATGGCTTCTGCGTGTTCGACAACGGAGACGAGGCGAAAGCCGCGGCGGCGAAAGAGTTCATCCAGTGGATCTGCGACAGCGAGGAAAACGTTGTGCGGACTGGCGCGTTCCCTGTGAAGACGAGCATGGGGAATCTGTATCCGGACGATGCGGAGAAGGAGCTGCTGGCTGAGTTCACGAAGATGTACGGTCCGTACTACAACACGATGGACGGCTTTGCGAACATGCGTGCGCAGTGGTTCGACATGCTGCAGCGGATAACCGACGGCGGCGATGTGACCGAGCTTGCCAACGCGGCGACGAAGGCCTCCAACGAAGAGATCGGCATCATCGAGGAATACAACGAGGTAGCCGAGGGCGCGGGCGAGGCCCTGGTAGAGGCCACGATCGCGGGCGCTGAGGCCGCCCTTGAGGGCGAGGACGAGGAAGAGGCTCCCGAGGATGAGACCGCTGAGGAAGCTCCCGAGGAAGAGGAACCCGCTGCCGACGAAGAGGCCGCCGAGGACAGCAAAGAGGCGGACAAAAATCCCAAGACCGTCACAGCCCCCGGCCCAGTGAAGACCGACGAGCCGGTAGAGCTTCTGTGGTGGGCGCCGCCCACGTTCATCCAGGACGCGGACGACCCTGCGGGTACTTACGAGGAAAAGCTGGTAGAAGAATTCAACGAGACCCATCCTGGGATCACGGTGCGCGTGGAGACCATCGACTTCACCACGGCCAGCGACAAGATCACCACGGCCATCGAGAGCGGCACGGCTGCTGACGTGCTGTTCGACGCACCGGGCCGTATCATCGAGTACGGCAAGAACGGCAAACTGGTGCCCCTGGACGACATGTTCACGGACGAGTTTGTGAAGGACGTGGACAACGACGCGCTTCTGACCAGCTGCCAGGGCGACGGGACGTATTACATGTTCCCGATTTCCGCGTCGCCGTTCTACATGGCGATCAACGAGGAGATGTGGGAAGAATCCGGCGCGATGGAGTATGTGAACCTGGAAGGGGACCGCTCCTGGACGACGGAGAACTTCGAGAAGGCGCTGGAAGCGCTGTACGAGGCCGGTTATAACCCCGGCGTGCTGTTCTGCAACGGCCAGGGCGGCGACCAGGGCACGCGTGCGCTGATCGCGAACCTGTACAGCGGCAGCGTGGCGGACATGGAGAAGTACACGTTCAACAGTCCGGAGATGATCAAGGGCCTGGAGAAGGCGCAGGAATGGCTGGATAAGGGCTGGCTTGGCAACGGCGTTGAGTACAACGGCGGGCAGAGCATCGAGCTGTTTGTGGCTGGTCAGACGAGCTTTGAGCTGTGCTGGGGCACGTCTGCTGCGGGGAACAACGCGGCGACGATGGAAGAGAACGGCGTTACGCCGATCTCGCTGCCGTTCCCGTCTGACGACGGCAAGGCGGAGCTGGAGTACCTGGTGAATGGCTTCTGCGTGTTCGACAACGGAGACGAGGCGAAAGCCGCGGCGGCGAAAGAGTTCATCCAGTGGATCTGCGACAGCGAGGAAAACGTTGTGCGGACTGGCGCGTTCCCTGTGAAGACGAGCATGGGGAATCTGTATCCGGACGATGCGGAGAAGGAGCTGCTGGCTGAGTTCACGAAGATGTACGGTCCGTACTACAACACGATGGACGGCTTTGCGAACATGCGTGCGCAGTGGTTCGACATGCTGCAGCGGATAACCGACGGCGGCGATGTGACCGAGCTTGCCAACGCGGCTGTGGAAGCGTCCAACAAGGGTATGGCCGGATAAAACCGGACTGACGCGGCGTCCGCCGCAGGGCGTTATGCCATTATAAGTGGCCGCCTCCCCGCTGGGCGGGGAGGCGGCTTTGTTCCCAAAAGAGAAGGGAGGAACTTATATGAGTGGATCCGGGCAAAGCCACGCGCTCAAACGGCGCGAGACAGTGACGGCTTACCTGTTCATGCTTCCGGCGCTTTGCTTTTTTGCCGCATTTGTGGTCCTGCCCATGATCATGGGCATCGTTACGAGCCTTTTTAA
>CANQKA010000002.1 GCA_947624395.1 uncultured Oscillospiraceae bacterium | reverse complement strand
GCAGATGCGCTTGGCGATCATGATGTCGTAGCCGTTGGCGTACTCGTTGTCGGTGCCGGAGATGGGCACGGCCCCGTTGGAGTCGTCATACTGGGTCCAGTTGTAGGGCGCGTAAGCGCACTCCATGGCGATGGTCAGCACGCCGTCCTCCACGCCGGGGATGGCGCTGGTGTCCACGTCGGTGAAGTCGGGCACCGCGGGGATCTCCACGGCCTCATCGGCAAAGGCGGCGGCGCTCAGGCTGAGCACCAGGCACAGGGCCGTCAGCATCGCGATAAGTCTTCTGGTCATTGTTTTGTTTCTCCTTTTCAAATTCTTTCTTTGGCGCTTTGTTCTGCATCCCACACGACAGCGCCCGCCGCCGGGATAAAAATTGGACCGCTTTGTCAAGCGATCCACGGAATTCTCGGTATGAGCCCATTTGGGCTTTCCATCGGCCATGACAGCGCTCCACAAAAACTTGTGACAGTCCGTCGGATGTTCTCCGACGGCCCAGCGGCGAGCCGATCAGACACTCACCTCACCGCTTCGGCGGCGTTCCCTTTCCCCGTGTCCGGCTGTCTGGCCCTGGACGGCGGGTAATGATGAAAACCGCGCCTCTGTTCAGCGATTCAATTTTCGCTCGTATGATAACAGACGTATTGTCCCCTGTCAACCGTTCCGGGCCGATTTTGTATGATTGAATAAACGAGCGGGGCGCTTTGTCGATTTGGTTTGTTAAATCAAGATAACTTTATAGGAAATATTTGACCGCCCACAGAAGTCCAACCCCCGGCACGCCCAATACCGCCGACACGGGCAATGTGAGCGCGTTCAGCCCCACGCCCAGGCCCGCGAGCGCGCCCAGCGCGTTGGCCGTGAACAGCCCCGCCAGCCCCGCCACGGCGTGCAAACACGCCCGACCGGGCCAGCTCTTCACCTGCCGGATGAGGTCGTACGACAGCACGATCAGCCCCAGCCCTGCCGCCACGAACAGCGCTTTTAATAGATACGCCGGCATGTCCATCCCTCCTTTTCCATAAATTGTATTTGTGTTCGGCCCGTTTTAGACGTATACTATACCCAGAGAGAAATGTGCGCGCGATTTTTTGGCGGAGGCGAACTGCCTCCGCTTTTTCTTGTGTGCAAAATTATTGATGAACCGGGGGTAAGTGTGATAAACTATAAAACTGTGCAAAACCCGACGGCAAAGGAGATACGTCCATGGCCGGAAAGAACAACAAATACTGGACCCTGGGCACGCTGAAAAGCCGTGGCTGGACCAACGGCCTCATCGCGGAGCTGCTGCCCCGGCCCCGCTACCGGCATATAAACGGCGGCAACGTGAAGACCTGGCAGTCGGACGTGGTGCTGACCGCCGAGGAGACGGAGCGGTTTCACCGGGTGGCCCAGTCCAACAAGGCTGCGGCCCGGACACGGGAAAAGACCGGCGTCACTGCTCAGGACATCGGCCCCGCCCTGGAGGGCGCGTCGGCCTTTCTGACAGCGGCATGGGACGGGTGGGATAAGCCCGACGACCCGGCGACGGCGCTGGCGCAGCTTTATCACACCGCCATCACCCGCCAGGTGCCGCACCTGGGCTGGGCGGTGGTGCTCTCCGCCGGACAGGCATCCGGGCGCATCGAGAGCTTTCTGGCCCTGTCCACGCACCGGGAGGGCACAAAACCGGGCAAGATCATCCGCAACTTCATCGCGGCTGCTCCCTGGCTGGGGCTGAACGCCGACGCCAACATCGCCCAGAAACTGCGCCGCCTATACGGCGAGACGCTTTATAACCTGGCCCAGCGGGAGCTGGACGCGTTCACCGCCGCCCAGCCGGAGGTACGGGTGGCGGATCTGCTGGCCATGGAGCGCTTTCCCGTGCAGGAGCTTTTGTCCAACGGCCTGGGCTACGTCTACTCCGTTTACTATGTCCCCCAGGCCATACGCACCAGCCTGGACGTGCTGGTGGCACTGAACCCCAAGGACGAGTACCCCCAGGCCCGCGCCATCGCCCGACACTTCATCGTCCACATCGGCGGGACCAACACCGGCAAGACATACGCCGGGTTCCAGCGGCTCATCAAGGCCCGCACGGGCGTGTATCTGGCCCCGCTGCGGCTGCTGGCGTTGGAGGCACAGGAGCTCTTGCTGAACGAGGGCGTGGCCTGTTCGCTGACCACCGGCGAGGAAGAGGACAAGCAGGAGGACGACACCCACGTGGCCGCTACGGCGGAAAAGCTGGACCTGGACCGGGAATATGAGGTAGCGGTCATCGACGAGTGCCAGATGATCGCGGACAGCGAGCGGGGCTACGCCTGGACGCGAGCCATATTGGGCGTGCGTGCCCCGGAGGTACACCTGTGCGCCGCGCCGGAGGCATTGCACCTGCTGCTGCGCATCATCAAAAGCTGCGGGGATGACTGGGAGGTCATCGAGCACAAGCGGAAGACGCCGCTCATTTGCATGAACCGGACGGTGGACTATTCCGACATACAGCCCGGCGACGCGCTCATCACCTTCTCCAAGGTAGGCGTGTTATCCGCGGCGGAGGACCTGCGCGCCCGGGGCAAGGAACCGGCCATTATATACGGCGCGCTGCCATACGCCACACGCCGCAAGCAGGTGGAGGGATTTTTGTCCGGACGCATGGAATACGTGGTCAGCACGGACGCCATCGGCATGGGGCTCAATCTGCCCATCCGGCGTATCATCTTCATGGAGTCGGAGAAGTTCGACGGCAGCGAGCGGCGGCAGCTGAAGCCCGAGGAGATACAGCAGATAGCCGGCCGGGCCGGGCGCTACGGCATGTACGACAAGGGCTACGTGGGCGCTATGGAGGACTTGAGCCTCATCCGGGCGGGGCTGGAGACGGTGGTACCCCCGCTGCAAACGGCAGTGGTGGGCTTTTCGGACCTGATCGCCTCGGTGGACTTCGACCTTCTGGAAGTGCTGGAGGTCTGGAACCGGATGCCCACGGCGGAGCCATATACCAAGCTGGACATCAGCCGGTACATCACCATCATCTCCCGGCTGCGGGAGGCGGGCTTCCAGCTGACCCGCGAACAGGAGCTGCGGGCCGCCAACATCCCCTTTGACGAGACGGAGCAGCCGTTGAATGAGCTTTTCTTCCGCTTTCTGCGCACATGGGCGGCGGGTCAGGCCATTGAACGGCCTGCGCTCCCCGAGCGGACCACGCCGTTCACCCTGCCGGACCTGGAACTGCACTACCGGAAGCTGGACCTGTACTTCTCCTTCTCCAAGGCTTTCGGCTGCGACATCGACCGGGACGAGCTGTATGACGAGCGGGCCAGGACCGCGGACGAGATCAACCGGATATTGCTCTATAACCTCAAAAACAACATTCGCTTTTGCGCCAAGTGCGGCCGTGCGCTGCCTCTGCACCACCGGGGGCGGCTGTGCAACGCCTGTTACGGCCGCCAGACCCACGCGCCCCGGCGGCATCCCGGCCGGTGAAGGAGGACCATATGTTAGACAAAAAGAGAGAATTGCTGGCAGGCATCCGGGACGGAATGCCCATCGGATTGGGGTACTTCGCCGTGTCCTTTTCTCTGGGCATCCTGGCGAAAAACATCGGCCTGACGCCCATACAGGCGGCGGTGATGAGCCTTCTCAACAACGCCTCCGCCGGTGAATACATGGGCCTTACCATGATCGCCGCCGGGGCCACGTATTGGGAGATGGCCGTGGCTACGCTGATCACCAACGCCCGGTATCTGCTCATGAGCTGCGCCATGAGCCAGCGCATGGACCCGGAAACGCCCTTCCGGCACAGGCTTTTTATGTCCTTTGACATCACGGACGAGCTGTTCGGCATCACCATCGCACGACCGGGGTACTTAAGCCCCCGTTACATGTACGGCGCGATGATCCCGTCCATCCCCGGCTGGATGATCGGCACGGCCCTGGGTACCCTGGCGGGCAGCGTGCTGCCTCTGCGGGTGGTCAGCGCCCTCAGCGTGGCGCTGTACGGCATGTTCCTGGCCATCATCATCCCGCCGGCGCGAAAAGATAAGGTCGTGGCGGTTTTGGTCGTTCTTGCCTTCGCGTCCAGCTGGCTTTGCTCCTGGCTGCCGGTGGTTTCGGCCCTGTCCGACGGCACAAGGACCATCATCCTGACCGTGGTGCTGTCTGCCGGTGCGGCGGCGCTGTTCCCCCGGAAGGAGCAGGAGGTGACCGGCGCATGAAAATTTACCTCTACATACTGGTGATGGCCGGGGTGTCCTACGCCATTCGGGCGCTGCCCATGACCTTGTTCCGAAAGCCCATTAAGAGCCGCTTTGTCCAGTCTTTTCTCTATTATGTCCCATATGTGACATTGGCGGTGATGACCTTCCCGGCCATACTACACGCCACCCAGAGCCAGGTCTCCGGCGCGGCCGCACTGGTCGTTGGGCTGGTGGCGGCCTGGCTGGGCGCGGACCTTTTCAAGACGGCCGTCGCCTGCTGCGCGGTGGTGTTCATTCTGGAGTTTTTCATATAAAGACTGGCCCCCTCTGCTTCATTGGCAGAGGGGGTCGTATTGTCTATTGCGCGATCCACTTCATCCTGCACGGGATGAAATAGCATGTCCCGGCCGGGACAGAAAGGGACACGCTGTTTTCGTCCAGGGGCTTCCAGTCCACCTTCTCCCCCATCACGTCGGCGTCAGCAAGCCCCGCCGCGCCGATGGCGCCAAGGGGCAGCCGTATCGTGGTCGGCTCGTCGTCGTTGGACAGCACCGCGAGGTATGCCTCGTCCGCCGTGAACCGGGCGATGGCCGCCGTGTATCCCTCGGCGCACAGGAATTTCACGCCGCCGTGGGAAAGGGCCGGGTGGGCCTGCTTCAGGTGGGCCATGGTGTGGTAAAGCCGGTAGTTCTCTCCGCCTTTAAAGTCCTTGTCCCATGGCATGGGATAGCGGCAGCCCTCGTTGGAGCCAAGCTCGCCGTCGATGGCGGCCTCGTCGCCATAGTAAATACTGGCAGCTCCTGGCAGGATGAACTGGAAGTACACCGCGCCCCGCCAGGCCATTTTGGATATGGCCGGGTCGTTGTGCAGGCGGCTGATATCGTGGCTGTCAAAGAGGTTGAACTGGTTTTCCCACATGAGCCAGGGCAGCCTGGAAAGGTGCTGCAACACCCTCTCCCGCAGCTCCTGCGCCGTCATTTTATAGGGCAGGTCCCGCAAAACCGGGTCATAGCGCAGGAAGTGGTCGTCCTGGCCGAAGAACTGCCGGATGGGCCGGCCGCAGGTGAAATAGCTCATGGGCGAATCCCACTCGTCACCCTGTAAGTATCCGGCGCAGTCGCCCCAATCCTCCGCCAGGATGTACGCCTGGGGATTCTCGGCCCGGATGCTTTGGCGTATCTCCGGCCAGAGCTCATGGGCCAGCTGTATATCGTCGTTGCGGGCAAAGGTGTCCGCCACGTCAAAGCGCCAGCCGTCGATGCTGTAAGGCGGCTTGAGCCACTTTTTCAGCACCGAATCCTCGGCCCGGTAGATCACGTCCCGCAGGGACTG
Organism: uncultured Oscillospiraceae bacterium; assembly: GCA_947624395.1. Lineage (GTDB taxonomy): Bacteria > Bacillota > Clostridia > Oscillospirales > Oscillospiraceae > CAJOIG01. The sequence continues at coordinate 62,592 of CANQKA010000002.1, read as the reverse complement.
AGACGTATAGTTCAGGGTGGGCAGATTGGCGTTGCCGGCCCAGCCGTGGTAGGCATTTCCATCGCCGAAGAAGTAATATCCCCGCTCGGGCGCATCGGCGTTGTGATAGCCGCCCTCGGTGGCGGGGAAGAACATCCCGTCCCGGTTGAACCAGCGGTGATTGGCGCCGGTGTGATTGATGGAGATGTCCAAAATGAGCTTCATGCCGTTTTCGTGCAGCGCCGCGCTCAGCGCCGCCAGGGCCTCGTCCCCGCCGAAGTGGGGGTCCACATGGAAATAGTCAACGCAGTCGTATTTATGTACCGACGGTGCCCGGAAGATGGGGTTTAAGTACAGCGCCGTGACGCCCAGTTCCTTCAGGTAGGGTATCTTCTGTTGGATACCCTGCAGGTCCCCGCCGAAAAAGTCCAGACAGAAGCCCTGCTGATACGCCAGGGGCTTGTCGGTCCAGCGGTCCATATGGATGGCCGGATGGCCCTCCTGGGCGTATTCGCCGGTGCGCACGTCGTTGGCAGGGTCGCCGTTGCAGAACCGCTCCGGGAATATCTGATAGAAAACGGCCTCCTTCACCCAGGCCGGCTGCACATAGTCCGCCAGCAGCACGAAATCATAGCTGTGGTCCGGCATGCAGGTACTGACGCCCTTTTGGGTGTAAAACCAAATGGCCTTATCCGTCACCAGATAAAACTGGTACTGCATGCGCCGCTCGGTGACGGGCATTTGCGCCTCATACCAGGCAAGACCCCGCTCGACTTTGACCTTTTTGGCGTGGGCCATCTGCACCAGGCCGTTTCTGAGCCACCGCAGGAGCACGTGGCGCACCGGGGCAGCCTCGTAAAGTCTGAGGGATACGGTGACCGTCTCGCCCAGACGCGGGCTGGGGTCGGATACGAACATGGCCGTGCCGTCCGAGTATACGCTTTCCTGCCAGTTTTCCATGACACGCCTCTCCTTTCCAGAAGTTTCCACCAGTATAGCAAACCGGCGGGGACTTGACAAGCAAAACAATTCAACCCGGGTCAGGAGCCAAAAATTTAATAAAATTACATCTTGTCTTTTTTGTAATTCGTGATAAAATCTATGGCATTCGTGAGTTGTCGGTTTATGTCTACAGTCAATGCGCGATAGGAGAAAGTTACAGGAATGCAAAAGGTAAATGCGGCCATCAAAGGATATTGCAAGCGGCTTGCTGACCTCATTCAACATAACCCCCGGGTATTATTCACCGTCATCGTCGTCACGGTCATCACCGTTATCCAATGGCTGGAGCTGGACCTGAGCCCTGGCACGTCCATCACAAAACTTATGACCCGGAACGTCATCTACCAGATCATCGATCTGGCGCTGGTGTTCCTGGTCGATTTGCTGTTTTTGCTGCTCACCAGGCGCATATCACTGGCATGCGCACTGGGCAGCGTCTTTTTCTGCATCTGGAGCCTGGTCAACTACTACGTGCGCCTGTACGCCAACGACGTGGTGACCGTGATGCTCCTGCGCAGCACCAACACAGCTTTGAACGTGCTGGGCGGGTACAGTCTGCACCTGTCCTGGGAAGTGGTGCTGATCCTGCTCGCCACGGCGGTGAACCTGGGCCTGTCGGTGGCGCTCAAGAACGGCGGTCTGCCCCCGGTGCCTTGGAAAAAGCTGTGGACCGTGGCGCTCAGCATGGTCATGGTGCTGAGCGTGTCCTGCGCGACGCTGAACGTGATGGAGCATATACACAAGGTGAACGACTGGCAGCCAACCCTGGACCTCAATAAGTTCGGCTACCCCATTTATTTTACCCGCCAGGTGTTCAAAACGCTGGACCCGATCGAGTGCCCGGAGGGCTATGACGAGGCCATCGTGGCCCAGATGGCGGAGCGCGTGGCCGAGGACGAGCCGGACATGGTCAGATGGTACGACCAGGACGGCGACGCGGCCCTGCTGACCTACCGTGAGCCAACCGGCAACAGCAGCGCTTCGGGCCAGACATTGCCGGACATCGTACTCATTCTGGACGAGAGCTATTATTTCCTGGAGGAATACACGGACCTGGTCACCAGCGCGCCCTATCACGAGAATTACTCCAACCTGCAAAACGCCGTGAAGGGTCACGCGGTGGTCCCCTGGATCGGCAGCAGCACCAACCGGACGGAATTTGAGCTGCTGACCAGCAATTCTACATACCTGGCCAACTGTCAGGCCCCCTTCTCCACCCTGAACATGTCCGGCTCCAACAGCATCGTGCAGTACCTCAACGAATTTGGGTACACCACCGTTGCCATGCACGACGCCGACGGCTCCAACTACAGCCGTCAGCGGGTCTATCCCATGCTGGGCTTCGATGAGATACACTTCACCGACGACTTCACCCCCGCCGCCTACGGCCAGCGCAGAGCCACCGACGCGTCCAATTTCCAGGACATGTTCCGCTGGTACGAGCAGGCCGGCGACGCGCCCCGGTTCATGTATCTGCTGACCTATCAAAACCACGGCGGCTGGAAGCAGAACGACGAGAGCCTGTTCACCGTCACGTCCGACACGGACTACGGCAAGCGTGAACACGACATGGACGAGTATCTGACCAGCCTGAAGATGACGGACGACGCGCTGCAAATGCTCATCGATTATTTTAACTCCGTAGACAGGCCGGTGCTGCTTTGCGTGCTGGGCGACCACTCCCCCAACATCATCCTGGACGTGCCCGCCAAAGAGGGGTTAGAGGGTAACGAGGAACAGCTGGTCATGCACTCCACCCCCCTGCTTATCTGGGCAAACGACGCCTATGGGCCCTTGAAGGCGCGGGACGACGCGCTGATCACCGTGCCGGACCTGGCACCCACGCTGCTGGAAATGGCCGGACTGCCCCTGTCCGCTTACTATCAGACCATGCGGGAGCTGACCGAGCGGGTGCCTATCCGGCTGAGCAACGGCATTTACCGCACCGCGGCCGGCGAATACGGCGAATTTTCACAGGACGACGCCAATTATGGCCTTCTGGCTCCCTATTACTTCATGGAGTACAACAACCTGCAAAGGCCAGACGAGCGCTACCAGGTCCTCTTTGACCCGCCTAGAAAAACAGGATCCTGACCACTCCAATCACTTTTCGCTTCCAAATTCGACCCAGGCGTGCTATAATAGGCGCATACATATGCGAGGGGTGGTGTTCCCCATGTTGGAAAAACAGGATCTGCAAGCCATACAAACCATGATCGACACTTCTGTCAGTGCGTCTGAGGAACGCATGTCGGCAAAGATGGACGCGGCGATCTCTGCTTCCGAGGACCGCATGTCGGCAAAGATGGATTCCCTGGAAGACCGCATGACAAAAAGAATCGACGAAGCTGTCTCCGCTTCCGAGGAACGCATGTCGGCAAAGATGGATTCCCTGGAAGACCGCATGACAAAAAGAATCGACGAAGCTGTCTCCGCCTCTGAGAACCGCCTTCTGGCCTACATTGAAAACGCGGTCATGCCGAACTTCAAGCTCCTTGCCGAGGGACAGCAGACCATTCTGGAAACCATGGCCCGGAAGGACCGGGTAGAGGCGCTGGAAGACGAGGTCGTGTTCCTGAAATCTGTCGTTTCCAACCTGGTGCAGGACGTGGCCGAACTGAAAAAGGCCCAGTGAGCCAAAACAGAATAAAGCAATGGACCCGGATCGAACGATCCGGGTCCATTTTTGGCGGAGAAGGCGGGATTTGAACCCGCGCTGCGCTCATCACGCACTACTCCCTTAGCAGGGGAGCCCCTTCGGCCACTTGGGTACTTCTCCAAGCCGAATCCATATATTCTGCGCAAGCCGCTCCGCGAATCGGTAAAATGGCGGAGAGAGAGGGATTCGAACCCCCGGCCCCTTGCGGAGTCACTGGTTTTCAAGACCAGCTCCATAAACCACTCGGACATCTCTCCGCATGCCTGAGTATATTACCACAGAAAACCGGGCCTGTCAATTGCATTTTCCCTGAAATTTTCCCGGTTGGACTAGGAACTGAAGCGAAAATATGGTATGATGCACTCACGCAAATATACAGGAGGCACCCCCTATGATAACCGTCGAGAATCTCTCCTTGCAATACGGCAGCCAGGTGTTGTTTTCCAACGTGGACCTGCAGTTCACCGCCGGCAACTGCTACGGCATCATCGGCGCCAACGGCGCGGGCAAGTCCACGTTTTTGAAGATACTGTCCGGCGTGGAGGAACCCACCAAGGGCCACGTCTATATCGACCCAAAATGCCGCATGAGCGTACTGCGCCAGGACCAGAACATGTTCGACGCCTACGGCGTGCTGGAGACAGTCATCATGGGCAACAAGCGCCTTTATGACTGTGGCAAGGAAAAGGACGCCATTTACGATAAACCCGATTTCTCCGACGAAGACGGCATCCGGGCGGCGGAGCTGGAAGAGGAATATGCCGAGCTGGGCGGCTGGGAGGCCGAGTCCGACGCCGGACGGCTTTTGCAGGGGCTTGGTATCCACACTTCCCTGCACACAAAGCAGATGAGCGAACTGGAAGGTCGCCAAAAGGTGAAGGTCCTGCTGGCCCAGGCGCTGTTCGGCCACCCGGACATCATACTGCTTGACGAGCCCACCAACAACCTGGATCTGGCCTCCACCGTGTGGCTGGAGGACTTTCTCATGGACTACGAGGGCACCGTGCTGGTGGTGAGCCACGACCGGTACTTCCTCAACAACATCTGCACCCACATCGTGGACATCGACTACGGCAAGATCCGCATGTACGTGGGCAACTACGACTTCTGGTACGAGTCCAGCCAGCTGATGCAAAAGCTGGTGAAGGACCAGAACAAGAAGGCCGAGCAGAAGATCCAGGAGCTGCAGACCTTCATCGCCCGCTTCTCCGCCAACAAGTCCAAGTCCCGCCAGGCCACCAGCCGCCGGAAGCTGCTGGACAAGATCACCGTGGAGCAGATGCCCGCCTCCTCCCGGCGCTATCCCTGGGTGGGCTTCAAGGCCGAGCGGGAACCGGGCAAAGACCGGCTGTTCGTGACGAACCTGTCCAAGACCGTGGACGGGGTGAAGCTGGTCAACAACGTCAGCTTTATCATGGGCCGGGAGGACAAGATCGCCGTCATCGGCGCCAACGAAAACGCCATCACCTGCCTTTTCCAGCTTCTGGCCGGCCAGCTCGAGCCGGACGAGGGCGAGATCAAGTGGGGCGTTTCCACCACCCAGAGCTACTTCCCCCGGGACTTCAACAGCTTCTTTGACGGGTGCGAGCTGGAGCTGATGGACTGGATGCGCCAGTTCTCCACGGATAAGCGGGAGAGCTATCTGCGCACGTTTTTGGGCCGTATGCTCTTCTCCGGGGACGATGTTTATAAGAAAGTTTCGGTCCTGTCCGGCGGCGAGAAGGTCCGGTGCATGATCTCCAAGATGATGCTGGAAGGCGCCAACGTGCTCATGTTCGACCAGCCCACCAACCACCTGGACCTGGAAAGCATCGCGGCGCTGAACAACGGCATGACCGCTTTCCCCTTCAACATCATCTTCTACAGCCACGACCACCAGCTTACCCAGACCGTGGCCAACCGCATCATCGAACTGACCGAGGACGGCTGCATCGACCGGGTCAGCACATATGACGAGTACATGCACGCCATGGGCCGGGACGTGAACGAGTTGGAGGACCAGGCATGATAAAGCCTGTACACCTGGAAAAAGGCGACACCGTCGCCATCGTGAGCCTGTCCAGCGGTATGCTGGGCGAATCCTGGGCCATCCATAAGCTGGATATCGCCCGTGAGCGGCTGGAAAACGACTACGGCCTACGCGTCAAAGTCATGCCCAACGCCCTCAAGGGCATGGATTATCTCTACGCGCACCCGGAGGCCCGGGCCGCCGATTTGATGGACGCGTTTCGGGACAGGTCCGTCAAGGCCGTGTTCAGCGCCATCGGCGGGGACGACACCATCCGTCTTCTGCCCTACATCGACTTTGACGTGCTCCGGGATAACCCCAAGATCTTCACCGGCTTTTCCGACACCACCACGAATCACCTGATGATGTACAAGGCGGGGCTCATATCCTACTACGGCGCAAGCGTCATGACCAACTTCGCGGAATACGGCCAGATCAACGACTACACCGCCGCGATGATACGGGATACGCTCTTCGAGCCCAAGCCCACGCTGGATATCCCCTCGGCCCCCTACTGGTACGACGATGAGGACGAGAAGATCCGGTGGAAGCCGGAGAACATGCACCGGCGCAAGGCGTATCACCCGGAGACGATCGGTTACGAGGTCCTCCAGGGGCACGGCGCGGTGGAAGGTCCCCTGCTGGGCGGATGCATCGACGTGTTCCCCGAGATCGTCGGTACGGCCATCTGGCCCTCCAAAGATGAATGGTCCGGCAAGCTCATGTTCCTGGAGACCAGCGAGGACGACCCCTCCTGCGACTACCTCACCTGGTATCTGCGCAACCTGGCCGCCCAGGGATTATTCGACGTGATAAAGGGCGTGATCGTGGGAAAACCCGCCCGACGGAGCAAGTATGAGCCGTACAAAGAGGTCTACCGGAAGGTGATCGGCTTTGAGGCCGGACACCCGGAGCTTCCCATCTTGTACAACGTCAACGTCGGCCACGCGGAGCCCATCGGGGTACTGCCTATCGGCGTGAACTGTCGCCTGGACGCGGACAAAAAGACGTTGACGCTGCTGGAACCGGCCACGGCATGAATTAAAACGAGACGGCAAAGCGCCGTCTCGCTTTATTTGTTCAGGCCCTTGAGTTTTGCCCGGAAAGATATGGCCCGTGGCGTGGGCATGGAGTCGAACTGGATGATGTTGGCGGACCTGTCCGTATCCACCTCTACCACCGTGCCTGGACCCAGCACGTCGTGCTCCACCCTGTCGCCCACGGCAAAGCCGCCGGCGACCATATTCTCCGGCAAGGCGCGCTCGCTCAGGGCGATATAGTCCCTGGCGTCGGCGATAAGGCCCTCCCTGGGCTTTTCCGTGTATTCCAACAGCGCCGGGTCGATATCCAATATGAACCGGGATGGATACCTAGGCGAGCCGTCCAGGTTGCGGCCCTCCGCCTCGGTGAGATAGAGCCGCTTCTCGGCCCGTGTCATGGCCACGAACGCCAGCCGCCGCTCTTCTTCCATGGCCGGCAATGTCCTTGTCTTCCGGGAGGGAAATACCCCCTCGTTCATGCCGCACAGGAACACATAGGGAAATTCCAGGCCCTTGGCGGCGTGGACGGTCATGAGCTTCACCTTGTCCCCCGCCTGCTGGCCGTCGGCGTTGGTGAACAGGGCCACGTGGGCCAGATAATGCTCCAGCGTTGCCTCCTCGCCGCAGGTAGTCTCGTACTCATAGATGGACTGCTTCAGCTCCGCCAGATTATCCAGCCGCTCCTGAGCCCCCTCGGTGCGTAGGGCCAGCTCATAGCCGCTGTCGTTCAACAGGGCGCTGAGCACCTCGGACACAGGCCGCTGGGCGTAATTGGCCGCGTATGTCTCAATAAGGCCCACGAACTGGGACGCTTTCGCGCCCTTGAAAATGTCGTCGTCCAAGGTCCGGCACAGGGCGTCGTAGAGCGAGCAGCCAAATTTTTCCGCCGTCTGCTCCAAAAACTTCATCCGCCGCTGGCCCATGTTCCGCTTGGGGCTGTTCACGACCCGCCGGAAAGACAGGTCGTCCTTGTATGCGATCATGCGCAGATAAGAAAGCGCGTCTTTGATCTCCATGCGGTCGAAAAACTGCACGCCGCTATAAATGGTATACGGTATTTTCCGCTTTAAAAGCACTTCCTCCACCGACCGGCTCACGTAGTGGCCCCGGTAGAGCACGGCCATATCCCGGTACGCGACGCCGGTATCGTGCAGCGCCTGCATCTGGTCCGCCATCCACACCGCCTCCGATTCAGCGGTGGCTCCGTGGTGGCAGAGCACTGTGGCCCCGTCCGGCAGCATGGGGAGCAGGTCTTTTTTCATGCGGGTCCGGTTTTTGTCGATGAGGGAGTTGGCCGCGGAGAGTATTTGCGGCGTGGAGCGGTAGTTTTCCATCATCATGATGGTCTTCGTGCCGGGAAACTGTCGGTGGAAGTCCAACAGGTACTTTACGTCCGCGCCCCGCCAGGTGTAGATGGTCTGGTCCGGGTCGCCCACGATGAACAGGTTCTTATGATAGCCGCACAGCGCCTCCATCAGCTCGTATTGCAGGCTGTCGATGTCCTGAAACTCGTCGATCATGATGTATTCCAGCCGCTTTTGCCACTTCAGGCGTATGTCCTCATGCTCCCGGAAGATGTACAGCGTGAACTTGATGAGGTCGTTATAATCCAACCCAAAGCACTTTTTCTGCTGGTAGAGATAGCCGTAGAAAATAACGTCCTGGGCGCTGGTGGCTTTCAAGTACTTCTCATGCAGCGCGTCCAGGTCCATGCCGATCACGTCCAGGTAATACTCCGGCCGCTTGAAGAGCTTCTGTATCTCGATCATGTCCCGGGCGTTGGCGAAGGTCATGTCCCGCAACGTCAGGCCCCGTTCCTCATAGATGATACGGAGCATGGAATCGATATCGGAATTGTCCAGCACCAGAAAGCTCTTGGGGTACTGCACCGCGTAGCTGTCCTCCTGCAGCACCGAGACGCAAAAGCCATGGAAGGTGTTGATGTAGCCGGTATCGTTGTCCCCGGTCAGGTTGTGGATGCGCTGGCGCATCTCGTTGGCCGCCTTGTTGGTAAAGGTGACGCAGAGGATATTCCCCGGCAGGATGCCCAGGTCGTTCACGAGATAGGCGAACCGGTGGGTCAGGGCCCGCGTCTTGCCGGACCCGGCGCCGGCAATCACCCGCACGTACCCCTCTGTGGTGGTGACCGCCTCCAATTGGGCGGCGTTCAGCTTATATTCCCCCATAGCACATCCCTCCTTCCTGCCATTATCCACACTCTTCTGTCCTATAAAACGGACTTCACCGCGCCCGTAGCTGCCAAAACGCCACCGCGCCGGCGGCGGCCACGTTCAGCGAGTCCACCCCGTTTTGCATGGGGATACGCACGGTCCAGTCGCACGCGGCCACAGTCCGGGCCGCGAGGCCGTCCCCCTCTGCCCCCAGCACCACGACCAGACGTTCCGCCGCCGCCAGTACGGGGTCGTCGATGGCGAGGCTTTCGTCCGTCAGGGCCATCGCCACACTCTTAAAGCCAAGCGCACGCAGCCGGTCAAGGCCCGCCGCCGGCCAATCGTCTATATACGCCCAAGGCACCTGCAACACCGTGCCCATGCTCACCCGCACCGCCCGGCGGTTCAGCGGGTCGCAGCAACTCTCGGTGAGCAGTACCCCATCCATGCCCAGGGCCGCCGCCGAGCGAAAGATGGCCCCGATGTTGGTGGAATCCACGATGTTTTCCAGCACCGCCACACGCCGCGCTCCGGCGCAGACCTGTTCCAGGCTTTTGGGGCTGGGCCGCTTCATGGCGCACAAAATGCCCCGGTTGACCGTGTACCCCGTCAGCGCTTCCAGCACAGGCCGGTCGGCCGTGTAGACCGGGATATCCCCGCAAAGAGCCATCAACTCCCCGCCTTGACCGGATAAATGCCGCCGCTCCATGAGCATGGATACCGGCGTATAGCCCGCTTGCAGCGCCACCCGTATCACCTTGGCGCTCTCGGCGATAAAAAGCCCCTTTTCCGGCTCCAGGCGGTTGCGCAGCTGGGCCTCGGTCAGGCGGGCATAGGCGTCCAGCTCCGGCGCGTCCAGCGCCGATATTTCAATGATGCGCGCCATAACGTGCCTCCTTGGACAGAGTTCCCAATAAGTATATCGCACCCGCCGCCGGATAGCAACGCATAAATAACGGGACTGCCGCGTGCGCGACAGTCCCGTCAACATATCCGATCACTTACAGCGTTTAAGCTTGCGCAGGGCCAGGGCCAGCAGCGAGCCAGACGCACACAGCGCGGCCAGCCAAAGGGCGGCGTCGGCCTCGTCCCCGGTGCCGGGTGCGTTCGATGTGCCGCTGGGCACAGCCGTGGGCGTTGGCGTTGCCGTATGCGTAGCCGTGGGCTCTTCCGGCGTGGCGGAGGCAGTGGGCGCAGGCGTGAGCGTGGGGGCCTCCGTGGCCGCTGTCTGTTCCGCAGGCGGGAACGTCTCGCTGACGGTGGGACCGGGTTCCGGCGCGCCGGCACCTGTGCCGTCGTCGGGCCCGTCACCGATCACGGGACCGCTCCCGTCGGCGCTGGCCACCGGGACCAGCTTATCCATGGCCTCTTGCAGGGCCTGTTTGGCCGCTGTCCACTCCGTCTCGGACGCGTCCGCATTTGCGAGAACCTCTTCCGCGCTTTGGATGGCCGCCTGCAACGCCTGGAAGCTCGCGGACGTATAGCCCGCGGCGTCATAGCCTTTCGCCCTATCCAGCACCGTGCGCAGGTCGAGCCTGATCTGGCTCTCCGGCGTGGGCGCGGGTTCAGGCGTATCCTCCGGCGCGGGCGTGGCCGTCTCATTGGGGACCGAGCCGGTCCTGGTCAGCTCCGCAGCCTGGGTCACGACCCGGCGGCCATAGACGAATTGCAGCGCGTCGTCGCCAAGCTCGGCACTCGCCAGGTCGCCGCCGGTGATGGCGCCCAGCGCCAACCGGTCCTGCCCCTCCGCCAGCAGCGGCGCGGTACCGGCCACATAAACGCTCAGGGTCCCGTCCGCGTAGCTATATTTGGTGAGCCTGCCGGCAAGGCCGGCGGAAAAGGTGAAGCCCACCGACTGTCCCGACGACGGAGCGATGCTGATGCGCACCTGGACGGAGGACAGTTTTTCCTCGGCGGCGTGGCCGGATACCACGGTCACGGTCCCGTTTTCGGCCAGTTCGATCGCGTCGGTCGTCGCCGCCAGCGCCGGCACGGACAGCAGCAGCACCGTCGCCATGACCAGCAGGGCCAGGGCCCCGCGGCATAAATCACGCATGGTCTTTCTCATGTCTGTTCCTCCTCTCACTGACCGTCGGCGATGGTGATGTCGCCCAGCGTGTCCGGTACGGTCACGAACAGAGAATCGCTCACCAGCCGCTCGCCCTCGTTGGTCTGGGCGTTGTTGACCCGGTAAAGCTCCGCCCGGACCTTCTGTGGCATCACAAAGCCGTTTTCCATGTCCTGCGGCTCGATCCAGTAGACCCACACGCCGTCTCTGGTGTCCTGAATGGGACCGTCCTCGGGCACGTGGGACAGTATGACCTGATGGGCCACCTGGTCGCCCTGGCTGTCGATACCGGCCACCACGTTGCCGTACTGGTCGTAGAGCATGACCACGTTATAGGCCGCGTTGCCCTTGTAGCTGCCGGTAAATACCAGCGATTTGGCCGGGATGATCTCATCGGGCTCGGTACCGTACTTATACGCGGTTTGCAGGTATCCGATGCCGGGCGCGCCGTCGGAAACGCTCAGGTCCACATTGTCGCCGGCGAGGCCCAGAGCGTCCAGCTCCGCGATGGTGACCGTTGCGCCGACAGAAGCCGTCAGGTTCAGGCGCATGGCGTCCGCGGCGTAGGTGCTCACGTATTTTCCGTCCGCGTTGGAGAAGTACACGGTGGCCGTGCCGTCCAGCGTGCCCGCGTTGACCTGCTGCCACTCGCCGTTTTGCCGCACGTCCACGGTGTAACCGCCGATGGGCGCGTCACATGTTGCTTTAAAGCCGGTGATGACCTGGGTGTCGTGGAAGTCCAGGGTGACGCTGGCGGGGCCGGTGACGGAGGCTTTGTACACCGTCTCAACATTGCCGTCCGCGATGTACTGGGCCGCGTCGCTGACGGACGGGTCGCGGGAGGGCGCGTCGGGGTCGTCGTCGCCGACCTTTACTTCAATTGGTTCGGCCTTCAATCCGGCGGTGGTCACAGTCCAGCCGGACTTGTCCAACTGACCATCGTGGCTGATCTTCACCGTGCCGGTGGTTTCAGCAGCGGAGCGGTTCAGATACTGGTCCACCAGCGTCACTTCATAATAGACCGCCCGGTTGTTCATAGCGTACACCACGTCGGTGAAGCTCTTCTCGGTGGTGAAGCCCACGGGGCGTTTTTCCACCTGGCCGCCGGAAATGGTGCAGCGGACGATCTCATAGCCCAGGATCTCGTCGTCCGCGATCTGACCGCTGGGGGCTATGCTGATGTTGACCTGGTTGCCGGTGGCGGAAGCCGTCAGCCCGCCGATGGCGTCGGTGGTCCCGTCGGCGTTCAGCTTGCTCGTCCCGCCATGCTCCATGGTATAGCGCCGGGAGTTGTCGCAGACGTAGTAAATGGCCCTCGTCTCCTGGGGGAACTGTGACGCATAGGCGACCGTGGCCGCGTCGGGGGTCTTACCCCAGCGCTGGAAGAAGTCAAGCAGGTCCTTCTCCGCCGCCGCGCAGGCAAGGCGCATCAGCGTCTGGTCCACGTCCGCGCCCTGGATCGTCAGCGCCACGCCGCCGGGTTTGGGCGCACGGTCAGGCGTGCGGGCATAGGTGTCCACACGGGCGAAGAACAGGTTATCAAGCTGCTCGTCGTAGTTGTCGTATGTCTTGAAGTTGTAGCCCTTATCATAGGCCAGGTGCAGCTGCCAGTACATGCCAAGCTGAGTGAACACGTTAGAACTGCTGCCCTTGGCGCCGCTGGTCACCTTGGCGTACACGTTGTTGTAGTCAAAGCGCACGCTGTCGTTGGTGTCCTGGGCCTGGGCCAGCACGGCGAAATAGTTGTTGGTGATCTCGGCGATGGCGTAGCAGCCCTGGTTGATGTCGTGGCCGATCTCATGGGCGATGCCCCAGCCAAAGTAATTGCCGCTCTGGTACTGTCCCTCCGCCGTGGCCTCGACGCCGCCGCAGCCGGCCATACCGGCCGTCTCGTTCCAGCCGATGCCAATGTGGTTGCCGGAGGCATACATAAACGCGCCGGAGAACATGCGCTGGTAGCGGATGTTCAGGTGCCGGTTGGGGATGCGGTCGATGGCGGCTGGCGCACTGGCATTGAGCCCCTTGTGCTGATAGAACAGGTGCATCATCTGCTCCATGGCGTCCAGGGACGCCAGCAGCGTACCGGCGCTGCCGTTGCAGCCGGCCACCACCTGCTGGGCGGGCAGGGACAGCATCATGGTGTCCAGCATGATGTCCGTGGCGCCCAGGATGCAGTTTTGCTCGTCATAATCGTAATTGACCTCGGTGCTGACGGAGCCCTCGCCCTGGTGTATCTCGTTGTGTTTGGCCTGGATACCAGCCGCGTAGGCGGAAAGCTCGGTGAGATAGGCCGCCGTGCGGGAGGCACGCTCGCCCGCGTCCGTCACGTGGTACAGGTCCAGCACAGGCACCGCCGTGCCGCCGCTGACCCGGACCGCGTAGTTGTCCGCGCTGCTGGCCCCGCCGTTATACTGGACGTACAGCGCGCCGCCGGATTCGATGCCGGTATTCGTCCAGATCTTGGGTATCTGGACCTCGTTGGCGCCCACCTTCAGCTTCATTAGCGACTTGCTCATGGCGCTGGACTCGGCGTGGTACTGGGTGATGATTAGCTCCAGATTGGTGTTGCTGCCAGTCTTGGCGGAGCCGCCGCCCACATAGACGGTGAGCTTCTCCCCTGCCGCCGCCACAACGCCCAGAGGCTGCCAGGCGTTCAGGCCGGTGAAGCCGTGCTCGTCGCCGCTGCCGGTGATACCGGTGTGGACCGTGACGGCCTTGCCCAAAAACTGGTCCTTGAATATCTTCTCCGCCGTTTCCAGCTCGGTCAGCAGCCACGCCTTGTCCGGGTGGGAGTTGCCGAACTCGTCCGTGGCGTCGATACGCTCGCGCAGCGCGGCCAGATCTTCTTCCTTAACGTCGTCCCGCAGCGTGGTGTGCAGGTCGTCGGCGTACAGGCCCATAATGTCGTTTTTCAGGCTGTCATACTCGTAGAAGTACACCTCCGTGACGCACACGAAGTTGTTCCCTGCCCAGTACCGGGCGGTGCCGATCTGGATCTGGCTGGTGGTGACGGCCTCTGGCAGACGCAGGAAGAAGTAGATCCGGCCCTGGCTGTCCGTCCGGCGCTCGCTTGTCACCTGGCCCTTGTCCATCAGGTGCCACGCGCCCTGCTCGTCCATCCAGCGGATACGGGCGTAGGTATAGTCCATGTTCTTGTCCGTGCTCACCAGGCCGATCGTGTCCATGGTATAAGCCTGGTCAAAGGTATAGGACAGACCCACGTTCTGGCCGGGGACCCAGTTGCCCGCGCCATCGTCCCAGCAGCGCCGGTCATAATAGGAGGCGTTGTCGCCGTCCACGGTGCCCCAGGCGGTGCCCGCAACCGTGTCCAGCGGGCTGTTCACCATGGTTGCGCCGTTTTGCACGGCGGCGACGATGTGGCTCGTACCCGGGTTGCCGGCGGCATCCCGGTTGATGAGCTTATACCGAGGCATCTCCGCCGGGTCCGGCGTGGTGGTCGTGGCGCTGGCGTGCATGCTCTCGGGGCTTGCGCCGAACTCATTCTTGCCCACCACATAGACCTCGTAGGTCGTGGGCTTGGAGCTGTCCAGCTCCGTTATCGTATAGCTGCTGGCCTCGATGTCGGGTATGCAGGTATAGGTCTCGGCGGATTGTTCTTTGTAATACAGGTCGTAGCTGGTCGTGTCCTTCATGTTCTTCCAGGACACAGCCACGGTCTGATAGCCGCCCTCCGCCTTCACGTTGTCGGGCTTGTCCGGCGCGCTGTTGGGCTTCGGCGTCACAGTCACAGCCCCGGACCAGCCGCTGGTCCAGGCGCCGTTGACGGACTGGACACGGACCTGGTAGGTCGTGTAGTTGCGCACGTCGTCCTTGTTGAAATTGGTGACGGTCAGGCTGGTGCCGGTCAGGGGGAAGACCTCTGTCACGCCCTCGGCGACGATCTCCACCTCATAGCCGGTCACGTTGACGCAAGGTTGCCAGCGGACGGTGAACTGGCGGCTGGCGGGGGTGGCCGTCACGCCCTGGGGCACGTCCATCTTCGGCTCCGGAATACGCTCCTGCATGCCGTTGACGAATTCCACCTGGGTGATGGACGCCAAAGAGCCCTGGTCACTGGTGCCCGTGATGCGCAGCTTGACGCTCTTGACCGCCTTGCGCCCGCCCAGGTCCACGACGATATTGCCGCTCTCGTCCTGGGTGACGGTGACGCCGCCGGGATTTTCCGCCATAGGAACTTCCGGTGCCTCGAATACCTCATAGTCCGTCTCGTCCTCGGTGACCGGCTGTTCCGCCGCGTCATCGGCAAAGACAGGGACAGCGCCCAGGTCCGTGTCGGACGCGTCCAAAGGCGACTCGGTCTGCACGGGGTCGATCACCGGTACAGGCGTCTCCTCCGCCGGCTCAGCCTCGGTCGCGGCGGCGTCCGGTTCTGCGGTCACGTCAGGGGCAGGGGTGCTCTCCTCCGCCTCTGTCTCAACGTCCGCCGTCTCAGGCTCCGGCGAGCCTATCAGTCCAATACCTTTTGTGCCATCGATGTACTCGATCTCAATGGTGCCGGAATCGATGTTCGTCTCGTTCAGAAAGATGGCGTCTGTCTGGGCGCCGTCCAGGGTGAAAGATACGTCCAGCGGCGCTTCCGGGGTGATTTTTTCGCCGCGGGTGACGGTGAACTTCTCGTCGTTGTCCTGGAAAAGAGCGTCCTGCCCGGACGGCTGCGCATCGCTGGACACGCCTACAGTCATGGCGCTGGCCGGCACATACCGTTCCACCGTGGCGGTACGGACCGTCTCGTCCAAGGCGGCCAGCTGCAGGCATTTTGCCATAAGCTCTGCGTCGGCCAGGTTCGTGTCGCCGTCGCCGTTCAGGTCGCTGTTACCCACCGTGGTCCCACCCGCCACGGCCTGCATCAGCATCTCGGCGTCCGAATAGTCCACGGCGCCGCTGCCGTCCACGTCGCCGGGGACGATGATGCCGGGGTGCGCCCCGGTATCATACCCGGCCATCCGGCCCACGGTCAGCGACAGGCGCACGCCGTCCTTCTCGCCGACGAGAAGGCTCTGGGTATAGCTGGCAAAACCGGGAGCGGTCAGGGTCAGGGTATACTCGCCCGCCGCCAGGTCGGGAAAGCTGTGCTTCTGTCCGTCCGCCGCCAGGTCGGATATCGTGTACTCATTGGGCCCGCTCAGCGTCGCCGCAAAGGTCAGGGCCCGGTCGCCCAGGTCCAGCGCCTTCGTAACGGATATGTCCACCTGCCCCACGTTCTCCGGGATAGCGGAGATCAGCGTGACCAGTTCCTCCGGCTGCTCAGGCTCCTGCTCGGGCTCGGGCGCTGGCTCGAGCTCAGACTCCTGCTCCGGCGCGGGCGTTGTCTCGCCCTCCGGGACAGTCTCGGCGTCCGTCTCCGGCGCGGGCGTTGCCTCCGCCTCCGGCTCAGCCGTCGGCTCCGCGTCGTACAGGAGCAGATCGTCCTCCACCGGGTCGGAGGCAGGTACTTCCTCCGCCGCCAAAACGGGTACTGCCAGACTGGACAACATGGTCCAGGCCAGCAGCAGCGCGATAAGTTTCTTCATGGCCGCACCTCGTCTCTTTCTTTGCGCGTGTTCTTGCGTGCTTTCGGCCATATTCTATCAGGTTTACCATAATCATGCAACAGTTTTGTTATGTGAAACCAACTTTTTGTCAAAATTATTTATATCACGCGGGACACATCCTGCCCGTATTGTCCACGTCGTACTCTCCTTGCAGCAGCAGCTCCGATACGGGCACGATGGCATAGCCCTCGCTGAGCAGGTATTCGATGATGCCCGGCAGGGCCTCCGGCGTGTTAAGTCCTGCGTTGTGAAAGAGGATGATGCTCCCGTCGGTGACGCGGCTGGTGATGCGCTGGGTTATCTCCGACGCCGGCAGGTCCTTCCAGTCCAGGGAATCCACGTCCCACTGGATGGGGTATATGCCCATGTTCCGCAGCGTCTCGATCACCTCGTCATCGTATTCACCATAGGGACAGCGGAACAGCTTCACCTCCTGGCCGGTGATGTTCTCGATCTTGCCGCTGCACAGGCTCACCTCGTCGATGATCTGCTTGGCGGACAGCTTCGCCATATGGGGGTGGGTGTCGGAGTGGTTGCCGATCTCCATACCTGCGTCGGCCAGGGCCTTGACGCTCTCCGGGTATTTGTCCACCCACTGGCCCACCAGGAAGAAGGTCGCCTTGACGCCGTATTTGTTCAGCGTGTCGATCAGCGTCTGGGTGTACTCGTTGCCCCAGGCCGCGTCAAAGGTCAGGCTGACGGCCTTATTGTCCCGCTGCACGGAGTATATGGGAAGCTGTCGCGCCGACGCGGACACGCCTACGATGCTCGGGCTGTTCACCACCCAGAATATAGCCGCCACCGCAAGCGCCAGGGCGATGGGGCCCAGCAGCCTGCGGTGTCTCGTCAGCATAGATTTGAAGTTGTTCACAGGACATACCTCCGCCTTGATTCTTGGTACATCCTATGAGTTTTCCCGGCCCGTTATGAACGGGCCGAGTCGTCCAACAGGCAGAAATAGACCGCGCCCACGGCCTGACCGTACTGAGCCACCGTGACCCCTTGCCAGGAGGCCAGCGCGAGCATCAGCGGCGAGTGGGCCATATTCTCGTCGGCGGCCTCCAGCCGTATCCAGGGGGCCGTCTCGGCGCAGCCCTCCCGCAGCAGGTCAAAACACGCCGGCTCCATGACGAACCGTCCGAACAGGTACCGGGTAGGCGTGGCCGGCTCTAAAAGCCACTGCATCTCCCGGTATACCTGGCCCAGGTTTCGCCCGATCTGGCGGAATACCGCGCCCGCATGCCCGTCACCCTGCCGGACGGCGGTCATCAGGTGGGCAAGGCATGGCTTGCGCATGTCCGGGTCCTGCCGTATGCAGAGCCGGTCCCCCTCCCGGACCGTGAAGCCGTCCAGCAGCGCCGGGTTTTCCTGCCACGCGAGCCGAAAGGCCGCCGCCTGCCCCACGTACCGCCGGAAGTCCGCGAGCCCGGAGTTTTCGTTGCGCACGCTGCGCAGGTCCTCCGGCTCCGGCGTCCTGTCCGGCCAGCTTCCCAGGTCCAGCAGCAGGTCGTACAGCTCCATGGGCGCGTCCGGCACGGTCCCGTCCGGATCCAGCCAGCCGGTGCCCAGGTCGGTGCCCATGGCGTTGGCCACCACGCCGCCGGCCAGCTCCCCGCCGCGGCCGCAGCAGGAAAGCTCCATCGCCGCCGTGAAGGCGGCCATGTGGCCGTCGTTGGTGAGCTTTATAGGCGCGCCGGGCACGCAAAAGTCCTCGAGCCGGTCCCGCAGGGCGGTGATTTTGGCAAATTCCGCCTCATAGTCCGCTCCAAGGCGCATGCCCTGGGTCTTGGGCGTCTCCCCGCCCACGATCCGGTCCCGTATCACCACGTCCGGGTAGCTGACGCCCAGGCCGTCCAGCTTCTCACCGGGGGCCGCGTCGGAAAGCGCACCGCCGATAAAGGCCAGCAGCGGGTCCAGCGTGTCCGCGGCGCATACCCCGGAGGCCGGGTCCCAGTCCAGAACCCGCACGGCCAGCAGCTTGCCGTCCCGGACGATGGCCAGCTTCACGTCCGTGCCGCCCACGTCCACGCCGCAGAGCAGCCCATGCCCCGCTCTTTCCGCCGCACGGCGCAGCTTTTCGTCCAGCGTGGAAGCATGTCCCGGCGTTGGCGGCGCGGGGGTATAGTCCCGCCTGTCGCCCAGCGTCAGCGCGAAGGGCGCCGCGCCCATGCTCCGACAGAGCCTGTCCGCGATATTGACCACCTTGCCGCAGCCGGTACGGGCAGGCTTGTCCAGCTGAAACATCGCCGGAAGATCGTCCAGCAGGGCGTTCAGGTCCCGGTCAAGCCGGTCGCTGTACAGCGTGAGCCTCCGGCCGCTGTGGACGGACAGGATGTTGAAAACGCACGAGCGCACGTACTCGGCCGCCAGGGTGCGCCCCTCCTGTGTGTCCCAGGGCGGCACGGAAAAAGCGAAGTCCCGCACAGTCCCGTCCGGGCAGGTGAGCTGGGCGATCACGGGCTTTGCCCCCTCCATGTCCCGGCATGCCTGACGCACGTCGGCCAGCCATACCGGCTCGCCGCTTTTCGCGGCCCGGAGCCACCGCTCCATTTGCGCATACTCGCTCATAGCAAAATGGGAGCCGCCTTTTCATGGGCGGCTCCACTCCTTTTACAGTGTCACAGGATATGTACGGACGCCGGGTCGAACACCAGCGAGCAGCTCTCCCCCACCTCATAAATGCGCTTGTTCTTGGGGTTGTAGTCCGTCAGCTTGACCAGCGTGTCGCCCACCTTCACGTGGTAGTTCTGATAGGAGCCCATGAACCGGCTCAGGACCACCTTACAGGGCAGCCCGCCGCTCTCGGCCAGCGTAGCCGACTCGGGCCGGAGCACGGCCGTGTACGTCTCGCCCACGGTCATGCCATCCTTGGGGATGACCGGCGTCCTGCTGCCGTCGATCTCCAAAATGGCGTGGCCGCCATCCGTGCCGGTCATGGTGCCCTTTAAGAAGTTGGCCTCGCCGATGAAGTCCGCCACGAACTCGCTGTTGGGCCGGTAGTAGATCTCCTGGGGCGTACCCATCTGGGCTATCACGCCGCCGTTCATGATGATGATCTCGTCGCTGAGGGCCATGGCCTCGCTCTGGTCATGGGTGACGTAGATGGCGGTGATGCCCACCTCCTGCTGGATACGGCGTATCTCCGTGCGCATGGACACGCGCAGCTTGGCGTCCAGGTTGGAAAGAGGCTCGTCGAACAGCAGCACGCTGGGCTCGATGACAAGCGCACGGGCCAGGGCCACGCGCTGCTGCTGGCCGCCGGAGAGCTGGTTGGTCATGCGCCCCTCCATGCCGGTCAGCTCCACCAGGTCCAGAATGTGCATCACCCGCTGGCGTATCTCCTCCTTAGGGACCTTGCGCAGCTTCAGGCCATAGGCCACGTTGTCGAACACGTTATAGTGGGGCAGCAGGGCGTAGCTCTGGAAGACCATGGCCGTGTCCCGCTTGTTGGGCGTCAGGGCGTTGATAGCCTGGTCGCCCAGATAGATCTCCCCCTCGTCCGGGCTTTCAAACCCGGCGATCATGCGCAGGGTCGTTGTCTTGCCGCAGCCGGAGGGACCCAGCAGCGTGACAAAGGAACCCGGTTCGATGTCCAGCGTCACGTCCTTCACGGCATAAAAGTCCTTGCCGGTCTTCGGGTCCTGGTATATCTTGGAAATATGGTCCAGCCGGACGCCCTTTTTGATCTTTGACATCTCACATTTCCTCCTTTATCTTTCTGCTGGTGCCGAAAAAGCGCATGAACAGGTTCATCAACAGCACCGCGCCGTAGGTGATCAGGATCAGGATGGTGGCGAAAGCGCAGGCCACGGAGTAAGAGCCCTTCTCCGCGAACTCGTTGATCTGCACGGTGATGAGCAGAAACTGCGGCGTCACCAGCAGGATGATGGCGGAGATGGCGGTGATGCTCCGGACAAAGGCGGTCACAAGGCCGCTGAGGAACGAATCTTTTATGAGCGGCAGCGTCACGGTCATGAACACCTTCAGGCTGTCCGCGCCCATGTCGTAGGCCGATTCCTCGATGGACTTGTCGATCTGCCGCAGGGCGGAGATGCCGCTGCGGGTACCGGTGGGCAGAGAGCGGACCACGAACACGATGATGAGGATGGCCGCGCTGCCGTAAATGCCCTGCAAAAGGCCCGTGTGGAAAAGCCCCCCGGAGAAGCCCCGTATATACCCCACGCCCAGCACCGTGCCGGGTACGGCCATCGCCAGCATGCTCACCGCCTCGATGAAGCCCTTGGCCTTGAACTTCCGCTTGACCACCAGATAGGAGATGATCATGCTCAAAAGGGCCGTGATAGGCGCGGAGATAAGGCTGAGCACGAAGGAGTCCCGGAACGCCTTCAAGCCCTTGTAGCGGGTGAAGACGAGCTGGAACCACTTGAAGGTCAGCGGCGTGAACTTATAGCCCCATGTGGGGAACAGCGCGCCGATGGGCACGCAGGCGTACATGAGGATGACGAACGCGGCGGCCAGCGCGCACAGCGCTGTCAGCGGCCTTGTGACGCTCTTGTCGGAGATGAGCATACGGCCGCGGGACGCCTTGCCCGTCAATGTGGCGGCGGTCTTGGCCTCCAGATAGTACTTCTGCACCGCGAACATCAAAAGCGTGATGGTCAGCAGCACGACGGCCATGGCCGCGGCGCCCTGCTTGTCGTAAGCGCCGGTGATCTGCAGATAGATCGTGGTGGCCAGGGTGTCGTAGGACCCGCCGATGATCATGGGGTTGGCAAAGTCCGCGATGGACTCGATGAACGTCACGAGAAAGGCGTTGCCAAGGCCGGGCAGCAGCAGCGGCAGCGTCACGCTGGTGAACACCTTCATCCGTCCCGCGCCCATGTCCCGTGCGGCCTCTTCCAGGGAGGGGTCGATGTTTTTCAATAGCCCCTTCAGCATCATGTAGCACACCGGGAAAAACGTCATGGTCTGCACGATGACGATGCCCCAGAAGCCGTAGACGCTGTTATCGTAGATATGCAGCAAAAACCGGGTGATGAGGCCCGCCTTGCCGAACAGCATGATCATGGAAAGGCTCAGCACGAACGGCGGCGACACCACCGGCAGCATGGACACGACCTTAAAAAGACCGCCCACGCCCCGGCCCACCTTCACATAGACCTCCACATAGGCGAACAGAAGCCCCACCGCGGCGGAGAGAATGCCCACCAGAAAGCCCACCTTGAGGGTGTTGGTGATGGCCTTTTGGAAGTTGGGCATGTCCAGCACTCGCTTGAAGATATCCAGCGTCAGGCCGTTTTCGCCGTAGACGCTGTCCACCAGCAATATCGCCAGGGGATAGAGAATAAACAGGGTCAGAAACGTGATAAGGACCACGATGGTCCCCACCATGACGGGATCGGCCATCAGCTTTTTCCGGTCCAGTGCCGCGCTCTGACTTCTCGCCATAGGGAACCCTCCTCTCTTTACATGGTCAGCGCAGAAAAACCGCTGTCAAAAAACGAGGGATGGCGAACGCCATCCCCCGCCGCAGATACGTTGTCTGAAATAAAGCTTACTCCGTCTGGAAACGACCGGCGTCCTCGGTGTCAGCGCCGGCGTCGGCCAGGGCGGTCATGACCTCTTCCACATAGGTGCCGATGTTGGCGGTGGCGTCCTCGAAGTCATACTCCATGACGTTCTCGGGGTCCAGACCGAACTCGGCGGCCTGCTCAGGCTGCTCGGCGTTGTCGATGACCAGGAACTGGTAGGAGCCGTTGTCCTTGGCCAGGTTCACGCAGTCGGGGCTCAGAGCGTACTCGATCCAGAGCTTTGCGGCGTTGGGGTGAGCCGCGCCCTTCAGCATAGCGGTGGCGCCGATCTCAAAAGAGGTGCCGCTGGAGGGGATGATCAGGTCGATGTTGTCATAGCCGTTGTCCAGGATCTGGGTGATGCCGTCATGCAGGAAGCCGATGCCGATGACGCACTCACCGGTGCCCACGTTCTTGGACGGGCCGGAGCCGGACTTGGTGTAGACCTCGATGTTCTTGTCCAGGTCCACCAGGTACTGGATGCCCTCGTCGTGGCCGTACTTCTGGATCATGGTGTTGATGACCAGCTTGGCGGTGCCGGCGGTGTTGTAGTTGGACAGCCAGATCAGGCCCTCATACTGGGGGTCGGTCAGGTCGGCCCAGTCCTGGGGCTCAGGCAGGCCCAGACGCTCGATCTCGTCCCGGTTGACCATGAAGCCCAGGATGCCCTTGTAGATGCCGTACCAGGTGCCGTCGGCGTTGCGGTACTGGTCACCCAGCAGGTGGCTGGCGTTGGTGGCCTCATAGGGCTCCAACAGGCCTTCCGCGGCCATGACGTTGTACGGGTCGGTGGTGCCGCCAAAGAGGACATCGGCCGAGGGATTGCCGTTCTCTTCCTCGATCTTGGCCTGGATCTCACCGGTGGACAGGCGCTGATACTGAACTTCAATGCCGAACTCTTCCATGAAGTGGTCGCACACAGCCGCCAGATATTCCTCCTCGCAGCCGCCGTAGACCACCAGCGTGCCCTCTTCCTGGGCCGCGGCAACAAGCTCCGGGTCGAAGCCTTCCGGCGCCTCGTCCGCCATCGCGGGGACGGTCAGCGCGAAGAGCATCGTCAGAGCCAGCACAAGCGCAAATACCTTCTTCATGTGATTTCCTCCTTATGTACTGTTTTAGCGCAGCAGCGCGCTGCGCTGTTTACGGGTGATATTATATAGCCGTGCCGAATAAATGTCAATAACTCACAAAAATTTAACGCCGAATTCACCGGTTTTATAAAAAACGCCCAGCATGTGGCCGTGATTGTAATTTTATCACAAGCGTGGTAAAATCAGCTTATGGCTAGCTTGAACGACAACGTCCGATATCTGAAAGGCGTGGGCGAGGCCCGGGCCAAGGCCCTGGAAAAGCTGGGCGTGCGCACATTGGCGGACGCGCTGGGCTATTTCCCCAGGGCCTACGAGGACCGGCGCAAGACGTATACCGTGGCGGACGCGCCGCTGGAAACGCCGGTGTGCGTCAAGGCGATGGCCGCCTCGACGCCGGCGGCCAGCTTTGTGCGCCGGGGCATGGAGCTTTTGAAGCTCCGGGCCGTGGACGAGACCGGCTCTCTGGAGATAACCTGGTTCAACCAGAACTATCTCAAAAGCCATATCCTGCCCGGTGAGACATACATTTTCTATGGCCGGGTCAGCGCCATGGGCCGCCGCCGGACCATGGCAAACCCCGTTTTTGAGCGGGAGGATAAGCAGGGCACGGTCACGGGCCGTATCATGCCCATATACCGTCTGGCGGCGGGCATCAACCAGAAATTCCTCATGGGCGTGATAGCCCAGGCGCTGGAAAGCTGCGGCGAACAGGCCCCGGACGCGCTTCCGGCCTCCGTGCGGGAGAAGATGCAGCTGGCCCAGGCCCGGTACGCCTATGAGAACATCCACTTCCCACGGGACGAACAGGCGCTGGAACAGGCACGGCGGCGCCTGGTTTTCGAGGAGCTGTTCGTGCTGGCCGCCGCCTTAGGACTGATGCGCGAAAAGCGCACGTCCGGCAGCGGAAGAAAGCTCACGGCCTTTCCCATGGAGGAATTTTGGAGCGCTCTCCCCTACCGGCCCACGAATGCCCAGGTCCGGGCGGTAAACGAGGCGATGGCCGACATGGCCTCCGGCACGCCCATGAACCGGTTGCTGCAAGGGGACGTGGGCAGCGGCAAGACGTTAGTTGCCGCGGCGCTTTTGTGGCAGTGCGCGAAAAACGGGCTCCAGGCCGCGTTTATGGCCCCCACGGAGATATTGGCGGACCAGCACTATGCGAGCCTCACAGCGCTATTGGAGCCCCTCGGCGTGCATGTGGTGAAGCTGACCGGGGCGATGAAGGCGGCGGAAAAGCGAAACGTCAACGAGCTTTTGCAGGCGGGCCTTGCGCAAGTCGCCGTGGGCACCCACGCGCTTTTGAGCGCGGGCGTGGCCTTTCGCGATCTGGGCCTGGTGATAACGGACGAGCAGCACCGCTTCGGCGTGGCCCAGCGCGGCGCCCTGGCCGGCAAAGGGGAAAAGCCTCACGTGCTGGTCATGTCCGCCACGCCCATACCGCGCACGCTGGCGCTCATCATTTACGGCGACCTGGACATCTCCGTGCTGGACGAGCTGCCCCCCGGCCGGCAGAAGGTGGACACCTTCGCCGTTGGCGAGGATATGCGAGCGCGTATCTGGCGGTTCGTCCGGCGGCTGGTTGGCGAGGGCCGGCAGGTGTTCATCGTCTGCCCCATGGTGGAGGAAAACGATGACCTGCCCGCCGGCATGAAGAGCGCGGAGGCCTACGCCAAGACGCTGCAGACCCAGGTGTTCCCGGACCTGCGGGTGGGCTGCGTGCACGGGAAGATGAAGGCCAAGACCAAGGACGCGGTCATGACGGCCTTCGCCGCCGGGGAATTTGACATTCTCGTCTCCACCACGGTCATCGAGGTGGGCGTGGACATACCCAACGCGGCGCTGATGATCGTGGAAAACGCGGACCGGTTCGGTCTGAGCCAGCTGCACCAGCTCCGGGGCCGGGTGGGCCGGGGCCGGCACAAGAGCTATTGCGTGCTCTTTTCCGACGCGGACACGCCGGACGTGAAGGCGCGGCTGGGCATCATGACAAAAACCAACGACGGCTTCAAAATATCGGAGGAAGACCTGCGTCTGCGAGGTCCCGGCGATTTCTTCGGCTCCAGGCAGCACGGCTTGCCGGAGATGCACGTGGCGGACCTATCCGGCGACATGCGGGTGCTGAAAGCCGCCCAGCAACAGGCACAAGCCCTGTTGGCCGCCGACCCGACCCTGGAAGCGCCGGAAAACCGGCCCCTGAAAGAGCGCGTCACCGCCCTTTTCGACCTCCACGCTGACACCTTCAATTAAAAAAGCCTCGCAGAGTTCGCCGCCGGAGCGGCGAATAAAGTCGGATCGTTTTTTCCGGGGGCGTGTACCTCGAAAAAAACTCTTATCGGCCCGCAAACGTGAACGCCCCCATCCATCGGATGGGGGCGCTTTGCGCTGCAGCGGGCCGCAGCCTTCTAAAATAAAAGCAAGCGGGATACCGCTTGCTTTTATTTTAATAACTTTACTCGTCAGCCGGTTCTTCGTCCGCCTCGGGGGCGATACCGGTGGCCTCGCCGGTGGCGGAGACCTCATAAACCAGCGCGTCGGCCTCCGGCTCTTTCTCCTTGGGCTCAGCGGGCTCGCTGTGGCGGACAGGGGCGGGTTCCGGCTCGATG
This sequence comes from uncultured Oscillospiraceae bacterium, assembly GCA_947624395.1. Classification (GTDB taxonomy): domain Bacteria; phylum Bacillota; class Clostridia; order Oscillospirales; family Oscillospiraceae; genus CAJOIG01. Next base: position 36,888 of record CANQKA010000002.1, on the reverse strand, counting down.
AGAGCGCGGATGGACAGGCTGATCTTCTGCTTGTCCTCGTCGATGGCGGTGATCTTGGCGTCCACCTGCTCGCCCACGGTCAGCACGTCGTCGGGCTTGCCGATACGGCGGTTGGCGATCTGGGAGATGTGGATCAGGCCGTCCACACCGGGCACGACCTCGGCGAAAGCGCCGAAAGGCATCATCTTCACGATCTTGACGTTGGCCACGTCGCCGACCTTATAGGCGTTGACGAACTTCAGCCAGGGGTTGTCCTCCGCCTTGCGGTAGCCCAGAGAGATCTTGCGCTTCTCGGGATCGAAGCTGATGACATAGACCTCGACCTCCTGGCCCACGCTCAGCACGTCCTCGGGCTTGCGGATACGCTCCCAGCTGATCTCGGACACATGGACCATGCCGTCCACGCCGCCGATATCCACGAAAGCGCCGTAAGAGGTCATGCTCTTCACAACGCCCTGATAGACCTTGCCGTTTTCGATCTCGGCCCAGACCTTCTCGGCCTTTTCCTTGCGCTCCCGGGCAGCCACGCTGCGGATGGAGCCGACCACGCGCTTGCGGGCCCGGTTGACCTCGGTAATGCGGAAGCGGACGGTCTTGCCCACCAGATTGCTCATGGGCTCCTCCCGGCCAAGACCAGTCTGGGAGGCGGGGACAAAGACGCGGATGCCCTTCAGGTTGATGACCACGCCGCCCTTGTTTTCCTCGGAGACCTTGCCCTCCAGGACGGTGCCGTCCTCATAGGATGCCTCCACGTCGGTCCAATTCTTGGCCGCGTCCAGACGGCGCTTGCTGAGCTGCACAGTGCCCTCCACGTCGTTGACGCGCACAACGGAAGCCTGGATCTCGTCGCCGACCTTCACCAGATCGTTGATGTCCACACCGGGCTGGTCGTCGGTGAACTCGGATACGGATATGTATCCGGAGTGCTTGGTGGGCAGATCGACGGTGATCTCGGTGGCGCCGACAGCCGCGACCGTGCCGACAACGGTGTCGCCATTGTGGATGGTGCGGATAGAATCCTCCAGCATCTGGTCGAAGGACTTCTCCCCGGCCTCAGCGGGCGCTTCCTCAGCCGCGGGAGCGGCCTCGTCGGCCACGGGAGCGGCTTCCTCGGCAGCGGGAGCGGCCTCAACAACGGGGGCTTCCTCGGCCACAGGAGCGGCTTCCTCGACGACGGGAGCGGCCTCTTCCACAGGGGCGGCGTCCTCCACCACGGGTTCTTCTTTCTTGATCTCAGGCTCGTTCATTTTGTTTACTACCTCCTTAATTATCCACGAGGGCGTTGAGGCGCCGGCGGTCACGCCGACGGATACGCACCCTGTCAGGGCTTGTACATCCAGCTCGTCCGCGCTCTCCACGAACTGCACACGCCCGCAGCGCTCCCGGCATATCTCCGCCAGATGAACGCTGTTGGCGCTGTGCCGCCCGCCCACGACGACCATGGCGTCACAGGACGCGGCAAGCTGTCTCGCCTCAGTTTGCCTGATACTCGTAGCGTTACATATTGTATCAAAAAACGTTGCGTTTGTATACAGTTTTTTTACTAAATTAATATTTTGTTCACTAATTTCCCGGTTGGACGTGGTCTGAAATACCACGGTGAGAGGCGCCTGGGGAGAAACGCGCTCCGTTTCCGCCCAGCGGGTAAACTCGCCCATGTCCCGGACCACCGCCGCGCCGGGACACCAGCCGCAGATGCCCTGCACCTCCGGGTGGCCCGGTTCGCCGAATACGACCACCTGTCTGCCCTCTTGTCCGGCCCGCTCCACGATCTTGTGGATACGGGACACCTTGGGGCAGGTGGCGTCCACGATCCGGCAGCCTTTTTCCTCCAGAGCGGCTATCTGCGTGAGGGGCACCCCATGGGCCCGGATGAGCACGGTGGCGCCGTCCGGTATCTCGTCCACGGACCGGGCCGTGCGCATGCCCTTTTCCGCGAGCCTCGCCACCACGCACCGGTTGTGGATGAGCTCTCCAAGGCTCCAGCACGCGCTCTCTTCCGCCAACGTCTGCTCCGCCAGCTTCACGGCCCTGTCTACGCCAAAGCAGAACCCGGCGTTTTCCGCTACCAAAACGTTCATGCTATGCCGAACCGCTCCCGGACAAGCGCGCACACATGCTCGATGCTCTCTTCCAGCGTCATGTCCGACGTGTCAACCGTCACCGCGTCATCCGCCGCCTTCAAAGGCGCGGCGGCGCGGTTGGAATCCTGCGCGTCCCGGCGTATCATGTCCGCCAGCACGTCATCAAAGGTGCTCCCGTCGCCCTTGGCGTTCAGCTCCAGGAGCCGCCGCTTGGCCCGCGCCTCGGCGCTGGCGGTCAGGAATATTTTAAGCCCCGCGTCCGGCAGCACCACCGTGCCGATATCCCGGCCGTCCATGACCACGCTGTGGGTCTTCGCCATATCCCGCTGCATGTCCAGCAGGTAGGCCCGCACCACAGGCAGCGTCGCAACGGCGGAGGCGTACATGGACCCCTCCGGCGTGCGTATGGCCTCGGACACATCCTCCCCGTTCAGTTTCATCCGCTGCTGTCCGTCGGAGCCGTAGTCAAAGCGTATGTCCAGCCCCGGCAGCAGCGGCCCAACAGCGGAGGCGTCGTGTGGGTCCGCGCCCGCCCGACGCACCGCCAGCCCCACCGTCCGGTAAATGGCGCCGGTGTCCACATACACGAACCCGCAGCGGGCCGCCACCGCCCTGGCGATGGTGCTCTTACCGGCCCCGGAAGGGCCGTCGATGGCGACGGCGCAAAGCTTACTGCTCATGGACACAGCTCCTTTCCCACGGCCAGACCGGCGCAGCGGCCGGTGGACCACGCGATCTGCAAATTAAATCCGCCCGTATAGGCGTCCACGTCCAGTATCTCCCCGGCGAAGTACAGGCCCGGCACCAGCTTGGATCTCATGGTCCGGGGGTCGATCTGCTTCACGTCTATCCCGCCGCCGGTGACGATGGCCTCCGCCACGGGCCGTGGGCCGGATACAGGCACGGGAAACGCCTTGATAACAGCCCCCAAGCGCTGGCGCTGGGCCCGCGTCACGTCGTGGATCTTTGTATGGGCGGGGATATCCGCAAGGCGCAGGACCACCGGTATCATGCTCCGGGGCAGCAGGTCCACAAGCGCGTTGGCTATATCCCGGTTCTGGTATTTCTCAAAATCCCGCAAAATGCGCTCGTCCAGCTTCTCCGGGGTCAGCGCGGGCTTGAAGTCGATGGCGAGCTTGTACGCACTGTCCCCCCACCGGCGCATATGGGCGCTGGCGGACAGGACCAGCGGTCCCGTCACGCCAAAGTGGGCGAAGAGCAGCTCCCCCCGCTCGGTATAGATGACCTTGCCATTTTCATAGGCCGTCAGGTCCACGTTTCGCGGCGCGAAACCGGCCAGCTCTGCGCAGTACGCCGCCGGACTTTCCAGCGGTACCAATGACGCCCTGGCCGGGGCGATGTTATGGCCCAGCGCGGCGGCAATGGCGTACCCGTCCCCGGTGGAGCCGGTGGCGGGGTAAGATAGCCCGCCCGTAGCCACTATGGCCGCCTTGCATGGTATCTCTCCCCTGTCCGTGACCACCGCCCGGACCGCGCCCGCGTCATCCAGGGCCACGCTTTGGACCCTGTTGCGCACGTGGCACACGCCCTGCGCCTTGACCCAGCGGGCCAGCGCGTCCGCGATGTGGTTGGCGTTGTCCGACCGGGGAAATACCCGGCCGCCCCGCTCTGTCTTCAGCGGCACGCCAAGGCTCTCAAAAAAGGCCATAGCCGCCGGCGGAGGAAACGCCGCGGCGGCGCTGTAGAGAAATTTCGGGTTGGTGGGCACGTTTTCCAGCCAGGTTTTATTATCGCAGTCGTTGGTCACGTTGCACCGGCCCTTGCCGGTGATGCGCAGCTTTCGCCCCAGCTTTTCGTTGGGCTCCATAAGCGCCACGTCCAGGCCCTGCGACGCCGCCGTGCCCGCGGCCATCAGCCCGGCCGCTCCGCCGCCGATCACCACCGCGTCAGCCATCGACCGTGAACACCCCGTATTCGCTCCAGAGCTTTTCCAGATACCCGAACGTCTCGTCCAGGGAATCCCGCCGCTTGTTGGCCACCGCCACGATGAGGGCGTTGATGAGGCTCATGGGCGCCACCAGCGAGTCCAAAAACGACACCATGTCGCTCTTGGCGTAGAGCCTTATGTCCGCCAGGCGGGCGGAGGGGGAATTTTCGTTGTCCGTCAGGGCGATGACCGTGGCCCCCTGGCGCTTGGCGAATTCCATGGCCTTCAAGGCCCCGGAGGAATACCGGGGGTAGCTGATGCCCACGTACACGTCCCCCGGCCCGATGCGCATGATCTGCTCGTAGACCTCGTTGGCGGTGGTGTTGTGGATGAGCCGCACGTCCTCCACCAGCAGATTCATGTAAAAGCCCATGAAGCTTGCCAGCGACGCGGAGGAGCGCATGCCGACGATGTAAAGATGCTTTGCCCCGCCGATGGCCTCCACCGCCCTGTCGAACTCCGCCCGGTCCAGGGCCTCCAGCGACGCCTGTAGATTTTCGATGTCGGAGGTCATGACGGCCTTCAGCACGTCCGCCCCGGCCAGCATATCGTTTGCCACGGCGATACGCTGCACGCTGGTAAGGCGGCTGCGCACCATCTCCTGCAGCGCACGGCGCATGCCGGGGTAGCCGTCAAAGCCCAGCTCCGTGGCAAAGCGCACCACCGTGGACTCGCTCACGCCGACCGTACGGCCCAGCTTTCCCGCCGTCATGAAGGCGGCCTTGTCGTAATTTTCCGTGATATAGCGGGCGATCAGGCGCTGGCCCTTGGACATGCGCCGATCCGTCCCGTTCAAAAGCGTCAAAATATCTTTCTCCATGTCTTTCTCCCACTGGTAAAAAAATGGAACATGGACTATCATACTGCATTTTCGCGAAAATGCAAGTCTAAACTGCAAAAATTTATATTTCCTGCAAAACCCGCCGCTTTTGTGCCCTTGATCGGCAAAATTTAAAGGTTCCGTATGTAGGAAATTTCATCCGCCGTCATGTTCCGCCACTTTCCCGGCGGCAGCGCGCCCAGGGTGACCTGCCCCTCCGCCACCCGGATGAGCCGGCGCACAGCCAGGCCGCAGGCGGCGCACATCCGGCGTATCTGGCGGTTTTTCCCCTCGTGTATCACGATCTGCACCTCCGCGCCGTTCCCCTGCCGCTCCACCAGCGTGACGCCCGGTCGGGCGATGCTCTCCCCCTCCAGGCTGTCCATAGCCCGCAGCTTTGCCAGCGCCGCCGGGATATTTTCGCCCTGGACAAAGACGGTGTACACCTTGTCCACCTGATGGGACGGGTGCATAAGGGCGTTGGCGGCGCGGCCGTCGTCGGTCAAAATGAGAAGCCCCTCGGAGTCCATATCCAGCCGTCCCACGGGGTATAACCGCCCGCCGGCGTCATGCACCAGCTCCGCCACGGTTGGACGGCCCCGGTCGTCGTGCATGGTGGTCACGTACCCCCTGGGCTTGTGCAAAACTATGTACCGGCGCTTGTCCGACAGGCGGAGGGGCTCGCCGTCCACTTCTATCCTGTCCGTGTCCGGGTCGGCGGACGCGCCAAGAGAGGCGGTCTGGCCGTTCACCGTCACCCGTCCGGCCCGTATCATGTCCTCCGCGGCCCGCCTTGAGGCGATACCCGCCGCCGAGATCAGCTTTTGCAGCCGCTGGGTCATGCACACCCCTCCTTCTGTCAGTCAAAAAGCTCCTGCACCTGCTCCCAGAACGTAGGTTCCTCCGGCTGTGCCTGGGCCACGTCCTGGGCATAGACCAGCTCTGCCCGACCGGCCTCCACGCCGCCGATGTAGGCCACGGCCTGACCCGCCGCACCACCGGCCTCGACCGCCGCATAGACGAACGACGGCAGCTTGTACTGGACCGTGATCTGCTCATCGCCCCGGTGGACCACGCTCAACGCCTCGCCCGCCGTCACGCTCACCGTATCGGTCACGCCGCCGATCACCGGCACCGTCCAGGTGACCCCCGCCAGCACGTCGTCCCTGGCATAAGCGCCGTAGGCCCAGGCGTAAAGCGCCTCATGATCGTCCCAATCGTCCGGGTCGGACAGCGTCACGCATATGAGCGTCAGGCCGTTTCGCTCGCAGCAGCTCACCAGCGTCCGGCCCGCCGCCATGGTGTAGCCCGTCTTGACGCCGAACACGCCCTCGCACTCCCGCAGCAGCCGGTTGTGGTTGACGTAGGTGTTCTCCCCCACGGTCCTGGCCGGGGTGGACACAATCTGGCGGAACATGTCGTATCGCAGCGCCTCCCGGGTTATCAGCGCCAGGTCCCGGGCGCTGGCGTAGTGCTCCGGGTCATCCAGGCCGTTGGCGTTGGCAAAATGGGTGTTGACGCAGCCCAGAACCGCCGCCTTGTCGTTCATCAGCGCCGCGAACGCCTCCACGGACCCGGCCGTGACGCACGCCAGCGCCACCGCCGCGTCGTTGCCGGAGGCCAGCATGAGGCCGTACAGCAGGTCCCGGACCGAGAGCGTTTGCCCCGGCGTCAGATACATGGACGAGCCCTCGATGCCGGTCCAGGCCGGGTCCACGGTCACCTGCGCGTCCAGGTCTGCGCACCGCTCCAACACCACCAGGGCCGTCATGATCTTCGTGGTGCTGGCGATGAGCATGGGCTCGTCCGCGTTTTTCTCCCACAGGGTCTGGCCGCTGTCCGCTTCCAGCACCACCGCCGCACGGGCGGAGACGGGCAAAGTTGCCTCCGCGCCATAGGCTCTCGACGAAAGCAGCCCTAAGATAAGCAGCGCCAGGGCTGCCGCTGTCAGTCTTTTCATGGATAAGCACGACCTTTCCGATCGTGCTTATTATGGCCCGTTTTTGGCAAATTATCCCTGCTGAGGCTTATTTTTCCGGGTGTACTTCTCGATATAGCCCTCCAACTTTTCCAGCAGCTCCGGGGCCATATCGATGAGCCGGTCCGCCGCGGAAAAAGCCGGCGCCTGGATGCACAGCATCCGTGCGCCACCGTCCTTGTTCATGAGAAAGCCCACCGGCTCCACCTTCACCGCCGCGCCGTTGCCGCCCCAGATACCGGGCTTGGACTGGGAGCCTGTCTTGTCGCTGCCACCGGCGGCAAAGCCGAAGCTCAGCCTGGATACGGGTATCAGCGTCACACCGTCCGGGGTGCTGATGGGCGTTCCGATGACCGTGTTGGAGTCCACCATGCCCCGTATCTTGTCCAGCGCGCCCTCCATCAGGTCGCCGACCGCCTGTTCTGCCATGGTACATCATTCCTTTTCACGTTTATACTGATAGTATTTCCGCAAAAAGTCCATCCCAAAACACCCGGCGGCATAAACCGCCTGTCCCAGCCGTGCGGACAGGGCCAGACGGCCTTCCAGTTTTGACCTCACGCCGTCAAAATCTATCTCCGCCCGCAGGTCCGCGTTGGGGACCATGTGCGCGATACCCTCCATGGCAAGGCCCGCCCGGGCGTATGACATGACAACGGCATAGGGGTCCGGACCCGCCGCCAGGTAGCGCACCCGCAGCGAATTTATCCGCACCCGGCCCAGCAGCCAGCCTATTGGCCGGCACGCGCTCCGGGCCAGCAGCCGCAGCACCGGCAGCGGCACGCGCCGCAGAAGGCTTTTTTCGTCCCGCTCGGCGTCCTTTTCCAGCTCCCGGCCCGTGGCCGCCTCCCTGGGAAAAAGCTTCACCGGCACGGGTCCGGCCCGACCGGTGAGCGTAAACACGCCGTGGGCATACCCCGCCTCCAATCGCACCGGCGTCAGCGCCAGTACGCATAGAAACAGCAGCACTCCGACCGCGATGCACAGGGCTGTCAATGCTCCAGCGCGACCTCCTTACTTTCCGCTTCAGCTTCTGATTCTATCTTGGCCGCCGCTTCCTCCGCCGCACGCAGGGCGTCCACCTTCTCCTGCAGCTGTTTGGCCGCGTCGCTGCCGCTGATCTCGGGCAGCGGGGGCAGCTCGTCCAGGCTGGAAATGCCCATGGTCCGCAAAAACAGGTCCGTGGTCCTGTACAGCGTGGGCCGGCCCACAGCCTCCAACTGGCCGCATGGCTCGATCATGCCCCGCTCTGTCAGCACGCCCACGGTATAGGAGCTGTCCACGCCCCGCATCTGCTCGATGTAGGCCCGGGTCACCGGCTGGAAGTAGGCCGCGATGGCCAGCACTTCCAGCGACGCCGGGGACAGCTTGGGCGCACGGCGCTGTTCCAGGGCCCGTGTGATGGCGTCGGCGTGCTCCGGGGCGCTGTGCAGCTGCAGCGAGTCGTTGAGCCGCACCAGGCGTATGCCCCGCTTTTGGGATTCATATTCCGCCGCCAGCTCCGCGCCGGCTTCCAGCACGTCCGCCTCGTCCGAATCGGTGACGATGGCGATACGGGCCGCGCTCACCGGCTCCCCGGAGGCGAACAATATGGCCTCCACGGCGCTTTTCAGTTCTATTTTATCCATAATCGATGCTCTCCAAAATGGCCTCCGTGTCGCCGCCGGTGAAGTTCACGGCATAGTCGTCCCCATCCGGGTCGATGGTCACGCTCCCCATGGAGCACATGGCCAGCAGGGACAAAAACGTGGCCACCACCTCCGAGCGGCTCTCCGCCAGCGCGTACAGGGCTCGCAGGGACGAGCGGCCTTTTTTCCGCAGGTAAGATATCAGCTGGCGGCTCTTGTCCTGCACGCTGTACACGATGGGCCGGGGAATGGACACCCGCCCTTCTTCCTCCGGCACGGTCACGCCCTTGCGCAGCATCCCGGCCAGGGCCGCCAGAAGCTCCCATGGCTGGTGGTGATAGTCGTACGCGCCATACCTGGGCATGGGCTCCGGCGGCGTGGAGTAAAGCCGCGACCCGGCCTCCAACGCCAGGCTCAGCGCCGGCACGTTTTCCTTCACCGCCGCGAAAGCGTCCCGGCTTTGCAGCTGTTCCAGACTGGACATGAGAAGCTCCAGCTCGGACACTTCCTCCGTCCCGGCCAGCAGGGTCTTTGTCTTGATGTACACCAGATGGGACGCCATCTGCACGAACTCGCTGGCCACTTCCAGGTCCATCTCGTGCATCCGGGCCAGCCACGCCAGGTACTGGTCCAGGATATCCGCGATCTTGATGTCCCGTATCTCTATGCGGTTTTTGGAAAGGAGCATCAGGATGAGGGTCAGCGGACCTTCAAAGTCCTGCATTTCCTCTTTCGTCCTGACCACCCCTTCCAGGTGGAAGGTGGGGTTTTCCATAAGTCAGTTCACCAGATCGAAACCAAATTCCGCGATAAAAAACAGCTTGTCGTATATCCAGCCCGTGGCGGCGGAGAGATACCCGGACAGCCCGCCCGTTATCACCAGCACCATCACGATCAGCATGCCGTATTTTTCGTAGCGCATGAGCTTGTCGTAGGCGCTGTCGCTCAAAAACGCAAACAGCACCTTGGACCCGTCCAGGGGCGATATGGGCAGTATATTGAATACCGCCAGCGCCAGGGACATGTAGGCCGTGGTCATGATCATCTCCGAAAGCCGGTAGGTGAAGGCCGAGCCATGCCGATAGAGCGGGCCGTACAGAAAGCCGTAGAGGAACAGACACACCGCCGCGATGATGAGGTTGCTCACCGGCCCTGCCAGGGCCGTGAGGGCCATGCCCTGCCGGGGCTTTTTGAACTTGTACATATCCACCGGCACGGGCTTGGCCCAGCCAAAGCGGAACAGCACCATCATCACCAGGCCCCAGGGGTCGATGTGGCGAATGGGGTTCAGGGTGAGCCGGCCGGCCCGCTTGGCCGTATCGTCCCCCAGCATATAAGCCACCGCCCCGTGGCTCAGCTCATGCAGGGTGATACACACCAGCGCCGGGATGATGGAAAACAGCAGGTCCGTCAGCACGGACCAGTCCAGATTGCGGAACACGTTTGCAAATCCCATGGTTCACACCCAGTCGGATATCGCCCCGAGAAGCGCCTCCCGACCGGTCCGCTTCTCGGCGGAAAACGGCAGGAGCAGTGTGTCCTCACCCAGCGACAACGCCTCGCGTATACAGGCCAGGTTTGGCTCTTTTTCCGACGCCTTCAGCTTATCAAACTTGTTGGCGACCACCGCCCGGGGGCAGCCGCAGGCGGCGAACAGCTCGTTCATCTGTATGTCCAGGGCCGTGGGCGCGTGGCGTCCGTCCACGATCTGCACGCCCACGGTAATGCGTGCGCTGTCGGCGAAAAAGTCCTCCATGAGCCTGCCCCACCTGTCCCGCTCCGCCTGGGACACTTTGGCGTAGCCGTATCCGGGCAGGTCCACGAACCACACGGCCTCGCCCACCAGAAAGTAGTTGATGTTGGTGGTCTTGCCGGGGGCGGAGCCCACCCGGGCCAGGTTTTTGCGGTTCAGAAGGCAGTTGATGACGGAGCTCTTGCCCACGTTGGACTTGCCCGCGAACACCACCGTGGGCCGGCCGTCCCGCACAAAGTCCTCCTTGCGGCCGACGGACTTGACGAACCGGGCCGGCTCAAGGCGTATCATGCTTTTCCTCCCGGCACAGCGCCGCGTTCAGCACCGTGTCCACGCTCTTGGCGGTGATGAAGTTCAGCGCCGCCCGTACGGTCTGGTCGATGTCAGCCAGATCCGGCTCGTTCTCCGCCGGGATAATCACCGTGTGGATACCGGCCCGTAAAGCCGCCATGGTCTTTTCCCTTAAACCGCCGATGGGCAGCACCCGGCCCAGCAGGGTGATCTCCCCCGTCATGGCCACGTCCTGGCGCACAGGGGTACCGGACAGGGCCGACACAAGCCCCGTGCAGATGGTCACGCCCGCCGAGGGCCCGTCCTTGGGCACGGCGCCCTCCGGGAAATGGATATGGATATCCTTGTTCTTATAAAACTCCGGCTCCACGCCCAGCTCATTGGCGTGGGCCCGGATATAGGTCAGCGCCGCCCTGGCGGATTCCTTCATCACGTCGCCCAAATTGCCGGTCAGCTCCAGCTTGCCGGAGCCGTCCATGACGCCTACCTCCGCGTCCAGCATCTCGCCCCCGGCGCTGGTCCAGGCAAGACCGTGGACCAGGCCCACCTCCGCCGTGCCGTCCGTATGCCGGTCCCGGTACTTGGCCGGACCCAGCACCTCTTCCAGGCCACCGGCCCGCAGGTACTTGGACTTGCATTTTCCGGCCACGATACCCGCCGCCGTCTTGCGGCAGACCTCCGCCAGCTCCTGCTCCAGCCGGCGCACGCCGGATTCACGGGTATAGCGGGCGATGATCTCCCGCATAGCCCCGTCGTTTATCCGGAGCTGGTTGCCGTTCAGGCCGTGCTTTTTCCGCTGCTTGGGCAGCAGGTGGTCCCGTGCGATGGCCAGCTTTTCCTCGTCGGTATAGCTGGGGAACTCGATGATCTCCATCCGGTCCAGCAGCGCCGGCGGGATGGTGTCGGCGGTGTTGGCGGTGGTGATGAAAAACACGTGGGACAGGTCAAATGGCAGCTCCAGAAAGTGGTCCCGGAACTGGCTGTTCTGCTCCGGGTCCAGCGCTTCCAGCAGCGCCGCCGAGGGGTCGCCACGGTAGTCGGAGCCCAGCTTGTCTATCTCATCCAGGACCATGACCGGGTTACGGCTGCCCGCCTGCTGGATGCCGGCCATAATGCGCCCCGGCATAGCCCCCACATATGTCTTGCGGTGGCCCCGTATCTCCGCCTCGTCATGGATGCCGCCAAGGGATATGCGGCACAGCTTCCGGCCCATGGCCCGTGCGATGGACAGGGCGATGCTCGTCTTGCCGGTGCCCGGAGGGCCGAGCAGGCACAGGATGGACCCCTTCTGGTCCGGGGCCAGCTTGCGCACGGCGATATACTCGATCACCCGCTCCTTGATCTTATCGAGGCCGAAGTGGTCCGCGTCCAGCGCAGCCCGGACGGCCTCGGGGTCCAAATCGTCCCGTGTCTCCGTGGTCCAGGGTATTTCCAGACATATGTCCAGATAGCTTCTTATCACGGCCGACTCCGCGCTGCCGAAGGGCTGCTTGGCAAGGCGGCCGATCTCCTTATAGAGCTTGTCCGATACCTCTTTGGGCAGCGCGGCTTTTTCCACGGCAGCCCGGTATTCCTCCGTATCGTCGCCGTAGCCCTCGTCCTCGCCCAGCTCCGCCTGGATGGTCCGAAGCTGCTCCCGCAGGAACATCTCCCGCTGGACCTGCTTCATACGTCTGGCGGCTTCCTCGTGGATGGACTGCTCCATGTCCAGAATGTCCAGCTCCCAGCGTATCAGCCGGTTCACCAGCGCCAGCCGCCGCAGAGGCCGCAGTTCTTCCAGCACCAGCTGCTTCTGCTCGTGGCGCATGTAGATGTTCTGGGTCACATAGTCCGCCACATAGCCGGGGTCCGCGCTGGGCAGGATATTGCCCAGCACGTCGCTCAGATCCAGACCGGAGCTCTCGGCGTATTTCTCCAAAAGCCCGTAGCACTGGCGTATGAGCGCCTCGGCCTTCACCGCCGTACGGGGATTGTTCACCGGCTCCACCGGCTCCACCTGTGCGGTGAGATAGGGCTTTGTCCCGGTCAGACGGTCCAGGTATCCCCGGGACACGCCCTCCACCATGACCTTGGCGCCTTCCTCGTCCGGCACCCGCAGCACCTGCAGCACACGGCAGACGCACCCGACCCTGTAAAGGCCGTCAACGCTGGTGACCGCCTCGGCCGAGGCGTCCCGCTGGGCAATGAGAAACAGCGTCTGGTCCGACTCCATGGCCGCGTCCAGCGCGGCTCTCGCCTCGTCCCGGTCCACGTCGAATATGAGCCGCATACCGGGAAAGACGCATATGCCCCGCAGGGCGATCAGCGGGTAGACCCGGCGGCGGGATGTGATCGTAGTTTCAGTATCCATACGTTACCCTCCTATTCGGGAAAAGGCCGCACAAACCGTGCGGCCAAGTCCCGTGCAGGAAATGTTTGTCATGATGCGTCCTTGTTCTCCAGCCGCCGGTATATCACCGGGCGGGAGCCGTTTTTGACGCAGTCGGCGGTTATCACCACCGACTCGATGGTGTGGTCCGAGGGGACCTCGAACATGACGTTCGTCATGATGTCCTCCGTGATGCTCCGCAGACCGCGTGCGCCGATCTCCATGTCGATGGCCTTATCGGCGATGGCCTCCAAAGCCCGGGGGTCGAATTCCAGCTTCACGTCGTCATAGCCCAGCATGGCCTGATACTGCTTGACCAGGGCGTTTTTCGGCTCGGTCAGGATACGTATCAGGTCCTCCCGTTTCAGGCTTTCCAGCGTGGTCACAACAGGCAGCCGCCCAATGAGCTCCGGGATGATGCCGAACTTCAAAAGGTCGTGGGACTGCACATGCCGCAGCACCTCGCCCACGTCCTTTTCCTTTTTGGAGGCGATCTCCGCGCCAAAGCCCAGGCTCTTGCGGTCCATGCGGTTTTCGATGATCTTGTCAAGCCCGTCGAAAGCGCCGCCGCAGATGAACAGGATGTTGCTGGTGTCGATGTGGATGAACTCCTGATGGGGGTGCTTGCGCCCGCCCTGGGGCGGGACGGCGGCAACAGTCCCCTCCAATATCTTCAAAAGCGCCTGCTGTACCCCCTCGCCGGACACGTCGCGGGTGATGGAGGTATTCTCGCTCTTGCGGGAGATCTTGTCGATCTCGTCGATGTAGATGATGCCCTGCTGGGCCCGCTCCACGTCGAAATCCGCCGCCTGCAAAAGCCGCAGCAGAATATTCTCCACGTCCTCGCCCACGTAACCGGCCTCGGTCAATGTGGTGGCGTCGGCGATGGCGAAGGGCACGTTCAGCATCCGGGCCAGGGTCTGGGCAAACAGGGTCTTGCCGCTTCCGGTGGGACCCACCAGCAGAATATTGGACTTTTGCAGGTCCACGTCGCTCTGGTCCCGGTGCAAAATGCGCTTATAGTGGTTGTACACCGCCACGGACAGGGCCACCTTGGCCCGGTCCTGGCCGATGATATACTCGTCCAGCGCCGCCTTGATCTTCCGGGGCACGGGCACGTCGTCGATCTGGATGCTCTGTCCGCCCTCCGGTTCCTCCCGGGTGAAGTCGGGGTAGTCCTCCTCGAACTCGTCCCCCAGGATGCTCAGGCACAGGCGCACGCACTCGTCGCAGATATACGCGTCGTTGCCGGCGATAAGCCGCTGGACCTGGGACTGGGGCTTGCCGCAGAAGCTGCACCGCAATATCCTCTTGTCGCCCTCTCTCGGCATAGGACTTTACCTCTTTGTGATGATCTTGTCGATAAGGCCGTACTGCACGGCTTCCTCTGCGGTCATGAAATTGTCCCGCTCCGTGGCCTCCACGATCTCTTCATAGCTCTTGCCGGTATTGCCGGCCAGGATATGATTGAGCCGCTCCTTGATGACCTCCAGACGCTTCAGGTGGATGGCCATATCGGTGATCTGGCCCTGGGTCCCGGCGGAGGGCTGGTGGATCATGATCTCCGCGTTGGGCAGGGCGATACGCTTGCCCTTGGCGCCGCTGGAGAGCAGAAACGCCCCCATGCTGGCGGCCATTCCCACGCAGATGGTGGACACGTCGCACTTGATGTACTGCATGGTGTCATAGATGGCCATGCCGGCTGTGACGCTGCCGCCGGGGCTGTTGATGTAAAACTGGATATCCTTGTCCGGGTCCTGGCCTTCCAGATAGAGCATCTGGGCCACGATCAGGGACGCGGTGGTGTCGTTCACTTCCTCGGACAGCATGATGATCCGGTCGTTCAAGAGCCGGGAGAAGATGTCATACGAGCGCTCCCCCCGGGAGGTCTGTTCCACTACATACGGTACTAGGCTCATCGGTCTCGCTCCTTTCCAGGTATTGAAAGCCTATCCAAAATCTTCCCGGCTTATTCCGCCTTGCCCTCGCCCTCATCCGCGGGTTTCTCCGCCTTCTTGCGGGGAGCGCGCTTCTTGGGCGCGGGTTTGGCCTCCTCGTCGGCGGCGGGCGCTTCCTCGGCCTTCTTCGCCGTCTTTTTGGCGGCGGGCTTCTTTGCCGTCTTCTTGGGCTTTTCCTCGGCGGCGGCCTCCGGCTCGGTGGGTACGCCGGCGTCGAATATGATCTGCGCGGCCTTGCGGGTCTTCACGTCGCCCACGATCACGTCCTTGGAAAGGGCCTTTTTCACCTGCTCGGCCTCCATGCCGTAATTCTCGGCCAAGCGGGTATACTCCGCCTCCACTTCCTCGTCGGAGACCTCGATCTTCTCTTCCTCGGCGACCTTATCCAGCAGCAGGTCGGTCTTGACCCGGCGCTCAGCCGTGGGACGGCTCTGCTCCCGGAAAGTCCTGGGGTCCTGCCCCAGATATTTCAGATAGAGCTCCAGGTTCAGGCCGTTCATCTGCAGGTTCTGGTCGTACTCCCGCATCATGTTGTCCATCTGCTCTTCCACCATGGCCTCGGGGATGTCGGCGGTGATAGCGTCGCCGGCCTTCTCGATAAGGGCGGACTCATAGGCGCTCTGGGCCTGGTCCTGAGCGGTCTTTTCCAGCTTGGAGCGGATATCGGCCTTGTACTCGTCCAGTGTGTCGAACTCCGACACGTCCTTGGCAAACTCGTCGTCCAGGTCGGGCATCTGGTTTTCCTTGACCTCGTCGCACTTGACGTGGAACACGGCGGCCTTGCCCGCCAGGGACTTTTCGTGGTATTCCTCCGGGAAGGTCACGTGGATGTCCCGCTCTTCCCCGGCGCTCATGCCCACCACCTGGTCCTCAAAGCCGGGGATGAACGTATTGGAACCCAGGACCAGATTGTGGCCCTCGGCCTTGCCGCCGTCAAAGGGCACGCCGTCCACGCTGCCCTCGTAGTCGATGACCGCGGTGTCCTCCAGTTGGGCGGGGCGCTCCACGGTGACGATACGGCTGTTGCGCTTGCGCACCTTTTCCAGCTCCTCGGCCACCTGCTCGTCGGTGACCTCCGCCTTGGCCTTGGGGGCCTCGACGCCCTTATACTGGCCCAGGGTGACCTCCGGCCACACGGCCGTCACGAAGGAGAGCGTCAGCTCCTTGTCGTCGGACACGTCCACGGCCTTCACGGCGGGGTTGCCCACCGTGCGCAGCTTTTCCTGCTCCACGGCGAATCGAAAAGCCGCGGGGGCCAGATCGTCGGCGGCGTCGTCATAGAACACGTCCTTGCCGTACATGCCCTCGATGACCATGCGGGGGGCCTTGCCCTTGCGGAAGCCCTGGACAAAGATCTTGCCCTTGTTCTTCAGATAGGCCCCGTTCACGGCCTTCTCGAACTCGGCGGCGTCGCAGAGCACGTCAAAGCTCACCGTGCTCTTTTCCTGTTTTTCTACGTTCTTTACGATCATGGATAGACTTCTCCTTCCAATATTACGCGGGATATCGTCTTAAATAATAAGCCCATAACACACAGAGCTTTATTTTACCAAAAATCACAGGATCTTGCAAGGGCAAAAATCTATCCCGTCGCCGGAAACACACAAATAACGGGTGTTCTCATACCAGCCGTTGAAGGCCAGACGCAGACTGTCCGCGTGCAGGTGGCCGCTGGCGCACAGCTTCACGCCGTAGCGCAGAAACAAGTCCAGTATCTCCCGGCACACATATCCGCCGTATTTGGGCGGATAATGAAGAAAGACGTACTTCTCCCGCTCCCCGGCGGCTTTCAGGCTCGCCTCCAGGCGCAATATCTCCCGTGCGATGAGCTTTTTGTCGTGCTCCGTGCCCCGGCTTTCCTCGTAAAACCAGCCCTTGGTGCCGCATATGGCGGCGTTTTCGCCGTAGGGATAGAAGTTGTTGTGGAGGATGGAGATGGTGGATATGGAATTTTTTTCAAAAAACGCGTGCATCTTGGCCGCCGAGGTCCACCAGTAATCGTGGTTGCCCTTGAGAATGATCTTCCGTCCCGGCAGCGCGTCGATGAATTTGAAGTCCTCCAGCGCCCCGTCCAGGTCCAGCGCCCAGCTGGTGTCCCCGCACAGCACGCACACGTCCTCGTCCGTCAGGACGGAAAAGCCCGCCCTGAGCTTCTCCACGTGGTTTTTCCACCTGGGCCCAAACACATCCATGGGCTTGTCCGCGCCAAAGGACAGGTGCAGGTCGCCTATGGCATAAAGTGACATCGAATAAACGCCTTTCTGCGGGCAGATACTATCCGCGAGGTGATAGCGATATGGATAACAAGAAGAATTGCGGCGGCCGGGATTGCATCAACGGCGTCAACTGCACGGTCTCCAACTGCAAGCATCACACGCTCAGCGACCAGTGCACCGCGCCTCACATCAGCGTCAAGAGCGAGCAAGCCGTCACCAAGGCGGAGACCTTCTGCGGCACGTTCTCGCCCGTGGACACCTGGCAGTATGTGTGACCTCAGGGGGAGACGTTCATCGTCTCCCTCTACATAGTCACGCCAAAAAGTCCGAGACGGCCTTTTTCATGTCCTCTTTTGTCACCCATTGACCAAAAATGACCGGTTTATGTCCCAGGTGGGACAATGGCCCCGGCGCGGAAAGCCTGGTATAAGCGGATAATTCGTCCACAATGTCCGGGCCGGACATTTGTGGGACAATACCCAGAGCCTCCAAAACGGCCCCGCCGAACTTGAAGGGACTGGCGGTGGAGACCACCACCGTGGGCCGTACCGCGCCCTCTTTTTGCCGCAGGTCGCCCAGCACCCGGCTGGCCACGGCGGTGTGGGTATCCATGAGGTAGCCATGCCCCCGCCAGACCCGGCCGATCTCCGCCTTGGCGTCCGCGTCCGGGCAGAAGCCGCCGGTGAATTCCCGCTGCACCGCGGCCCGCAGGTCCTCCCCCGCGTCGTAGCGGCCCTGACTGGACAGCTTTTCCATCATATCCCGGACCTGGGCCGCGTCGCCGCTCAGGCAGTACAGCAGCCGTTCCAGGTTGGACGAGACGAGAATGTCCATGGACGGGGAGCTGGTCAGGTGGAAGGGCCGGTTTTTGTCGTAAACCCCCGTGGCAATGAAGTCCGTCAGGACGTTATTGTCGTTGGATGCGCAGATGAACCGGCCCACGGGCAGACCCATCTGCTTGGCGTACCACCCGGCCAGGATATTGCCGAAGTTGCCGGTGGGCACGCAGAAGTCCAGCTTTTCGCCCATTTCCAGCTTTCCGGCGTTCACCATGTCGCAGTAGGCGGAGAAGTAATAGGCGATCTGGGGCACCAGACGGCCCCAGTTGATGGAGTTGGCGGAGCTGAGGAAGTACCCCCGGCTGTCCAGGGTCTTTTCAAATTCCCTGTCGGCGAATATCTTCTTCACGCCGGTCTGGGCGTCGTCAAAGTTGCCCTCCACGGCTACCACATTGACGTTGCCGCCCTCCTGGGTGGCCATTTGCAGCTTCTGGACCTGGCTGACCCCGTCACGGGGATAAAACACCATGATCCGGGTACCGGGCACGTCCTTGAAGCCCTCCAAAGCCGCCTTGCCGGTGTCCCCGCTGGTGGCCACAAGGATGCTCACCGTGCGCTGTTCGCCGTTTTTCCGCAGGCTGGCCGTCAGGAGCCTGGGCATGATCTGCAGGGCCATGTCTTTAAACGCGCTGGTGGGGCCGTGCCACAGTTCCAGATACGCCGTTTCATCGTCCAGCACGTGCAGCGGCGCTATATCCGGATGGTCGAAGTTTTCCCCATAAGACGCCTCGGCAATATCTTCCAGCTCCTGGCGGCTGAACTCGTCCAGGTAAAGGCTCAGGACCTCCACCGCCCGCTGCCGGTATGGCATGGCCGCCAGACGGCGGATAAAGTCCATATCCACGGCGGGGATGGTCTCGGGGACATACAGTCCCCCGTCGGGGGCGATGCCCCGTATAATGGCCTGGGAGGCGGTCACGCCGCGGCTGCCATCTCTCGTGCTCACATACTTCATGTCGAATACGCGTCCTCCAAATGGTGTATCTCGGGCTTTTTCGTGTCCAGCCCCTGGGGGGCGTAGACCTCGATCACGTCAAAACGGGGTTGGAGCTTGGTGGGATTCTGTTGCAGCCACCGCTCCGCCGCGGCGATGACGCGCCGCTGCTTGGCGGGCGTCACGAACTCCATGGCCTCGCCGTGGCTCTCGTCCTTACGCAGCTTGACCTCCGCAAAGACCAGATATTTCCGGTTCCGGGCGATGATGTCGATCTCCCCGAAGCGGCAGGAATAGTTGCGGCCGATGATCTTATACCGGCGGCGCTTCAAATACCGGCAGGCCGCGTCCTCCCCGAAAGCGCCCAGGAGCTTTTTATCGCTTGGCATAGAACTTTTTGAGAAAGCTGGGCCGGTGGACCGGCGAGGGACCGTATGCTTCCAGGGCCGCGTAATGGGCCCTGGTGCCATACCCCTTGTGCTTGTCAAAGCCGTACTGGGGGTACTGCTCGGCAAGCTCAACCATCAGCCGGTCACGGGTGACTTTCGCCAGCACGGACGCGGCCGCGATCGAGGCGCATTTTGCGTCCCCGCCCACGATACTCCGGGCCGGGATGGATATGCCCCTGGTGGTGTTGCCGTCGATGAGGGCCAGGGCCGGTTTTGGGTCCAGCTGGGCGATGGCCCGGTCCATGGCCAAAAGCGCCGCCCGGAGGATGTTCAGCTCTTCTATCTCCTCCACCGTGGCAAAGGCGATGCCGTAGGCCACGGCCTTTTCCTCGATCAGCGGGAAAAGCGCCTCCCGCTTTTTCTCCGTGAGCTTCTTGGAGTCGTTGAGCCCTGGCAATTCGATGCCCTCGGGCAGTATCACCGCCGCGGCGCACACCGGTCCCGCCAGTGGGCCGCGTCCGGCCTCGTCAGCTCCGCAGACGACGCCCACGCCCTCCCGGTGGAGCGCTCTTTCAATCTCCCACAGGTCGTTCAAGGCTGATCCTCCCCAGCTTGCCGCCCCGAAATTCGTCCAGCAGCACGGCGGCCATCCGCTCTGTGTTCACATTGCCGCCGGCCATGAGAAAGCCCCGCTTACGGGCGCAGGCCTCCAAAAGCTCCCAGCCTTGGGCAGCAGGGTCCGGGTCCAGTTTATACCGCTGGCGGATGGCGTTCGGGTACAGGTCCCGCAGCTTCACCAGCAGCTTTGCCGCCAGGTCCTCCGTATCCAGCACGTCGTCCTTCACCGCGCCGGTGAAGGCCAGCGCGTCCCCCACGGCGGGGTCGTCGAACTTGGGCCACAAAACGCCGGGGGTGTCCAAAAGCTCCAACTGGCTGTCCACCGTTATCCACTGCTTGCCACGGGTGACGCCGGGCCGGTCGGACACGGCGGCGGTCTTGCGGCCGCTGACCTTGTTGATAAACGTAGACTTGCCCACGTTGGGCACGCCGACCACCATGGCCCGCATGGGGCCGGTCTTATCCCGCAAGGCCCGCAGGGCGCGGGGCAGGTCCTTCACCCCACGGCCGGACTTGGCGTCGCATTCCAAAAACGCCACGCCGTGGGCCTTGTAAAATGCCCGCCACCGGGCCGTCACGTCCGGGTCCGCCTGGTCGGAGCGGTTCAGGATCAGAAGCCTGGGCTTGCGTCCGGCGATGATGCCGTCCAGGTCCGGATTCCGGCTGGAAAGCGGGATACGGGCGTCAGCCACCTCGCACACCACGTCCACCAGCTTCAGGCTGTCCTGCATCATCCGCTCGGCCTTTTTCATGTGGCCGGGGAACCACTGTACCTCAGCCACTGCGCCCACCAGTGCCGTAAATGGCGCCCAGCTTATAAAACGGGTAGATGCGGAAAACCGCCTTGCCCAGCACGTCCCTTGTGTCCACGAACGCGATGGTGGACACGCGGCTGTCGCTGGAATTGTTGCGGTTGTCGCCCATGACGAAGATATGGCCCTCCGGGACGGTGACGCGCACCCAGCCCTCCCCCACGTCCTCCGTGGGGTCGATGCCGTAAACGTCGTAGTACAGCGGGTCCATGATGTGGTAGCTGTCGTAGGTCTTTTCAAAAGTATAGGGCTCGTCCAGGACCTGACCGTCCACAGAGACGGTGCCCTCCACGAAGTTTATCTCCAGGGTCTGGCCCGCCGTGCCGATGACGCGCTTGACAAGAGGGTCTGGCCGGTAGTTCTCCGCCCGGAGCACCACGATATCGCCATATTCATAGCCGCCGGCCAGCTCGGTGATGATGATCTTATCGCCGTTCACCAGCGTGGGCAGCATGGAGCTTCCCCGCACGTCGATGACCCGTGCCACCAGCACGAACACCAGCACGCACACGACGATCGCCACGATGATGCAGTGGACCCAGTCATAGGTGTCCTTCAGGGAACTGACCTGCTTCTTTTCCTGCCCCTGCTGGGCCTGCTGGTCCTCCGTCTGACCGCGACGGTCTTTCTTTGCAAACATAGGTACACCTCCCTCTCGCCTAAACAGGTATTTTAGCATAGTTAATGCCTTGAACGCAACAAAAAAGAGGCTTTCCGCCTCTTTTTTGTTGATCTTTTCGGCTGTTACAGCTTCTCCCGGATCTTGGCGGCCTTGCCCACGCGGTCGCGCAGGTAATAGAGCTTCGCCCTCCGGACCTTGCCCTTGCGGACCGTGTCCACGCTCACGATGGTGGGAGAGTGCACCGGGAAGACCTTCTCACAGCCCACGCCGTAGGAGATACGGCGCACGGTGATGGTCTCGTTGATGCCGCCGTGCTTCTTGGCGATCAGGGTGCCCTCGAACGCCTGGTTGCGCTCCCGGTTGCCTTCCTTGATGCGGACGGTGACGCGGACGGTGTCGCCCACGTTCATCTCCGGCAGCTCCGGCTTCATGTACTGCTGAGTCAGCGCATTGATGAGATCCATGGTAATGACCTTCCTTAATAGACGTTCATACCGGGAATGACCCATCCGGCAGCGGACCGCCTTGATAGACGCATGCGAACATGCTCGGATATATTAGCATATTTTTTTGGCCGTTGCAAGCTTTTTGTGAAATTTTTCTTATTTTCCGATGGAGTCCGTGCGTATCACAAAGCGCACAACGCTGCTGACGCCCTCCGCCTTGCCGGAGAAGGTGGTGTATTCTTTGGCCAGCTCCTGCACCGCACGCAGCCGGTCGAAGAAGTTCTGGGCGTCGCCCTTGACCAGCTTTGACAGGCTTTGAATGCCCTCCTCGTCGAACTTATCCATGCCCTCCATCAGGTCGGAGGCGCCGTCCACCACCTGGCCGATGCCGTCGGAGAGCTCCTGTGCGCCGCTGGAAAGGGTCTGGGTGCCGGCGGCCAGAGTGTCCGCGCCCTCGGAAAGCTGGTACGCGCCATTCACGGCGGTCACCGCGCCCGCGTTCAGCGCGTCCGCGCCGTCGGAAAGCTGGGCCACGCCGTCCACCAGGGTCTGGCTGCTGGCATTCAGAGTTTCCAGACCGCCGATCAGCGCGTCCAAATTATCCCCGTCGTTGCCGGAGACCATGGCGTCCACACCGGCGGAAAGCTGTTCGGCCCCGGCGGCGATGGCGCTGGCGGCCTCGTAGACGCCGGGTGCGGCCGCGTTGCCGCTCTTGGCGCCGGCGGCAATGGCGTTGGCCGCGGCGATGATCTGGTCCATGGCCGCAACAGCGGTAGAGGTGTCCGGCATGGTGACGCCGTTCAGACCGGCATTTACGGCGCTCAGGTAGAGGTTGCTGCCTTCGATCGCCCCAAGGGCGTTCTGGATGGCCGTCTGCTGCTCCGCCGTGAGGTTCTCGGCGGACGCCAGCGCAGTAAGCGCGGTCTTTGCGCTGTTATTGAATTCCGTGGACTTGGCCAGCGCCCCGGCCGCAGCGGTCAGCGAGCCGGACAGGTCCGGTATGTTGGAAAGTCCTTCCTTGACCTGCGCCGCGCCGGCGGCGATGGCGACCGCGGCCTCATAGATGCCGGGTGCGGCCGGGTCGCCGCTCTGGATACCCTTGGCGATGCTCTCCGCGCCGGCCTTGATGGCCTCCGCACCGGGCTTGACCTGGCCGGTCAGGGCGGTCTTCAGGTCCTGCGCGCCGTCCAGCAGTTCCTGGGTCCCGGCGGGCAGGTCCGCCACCTGGGTCTGCATGGTGTCCAGACCGCCGGCCAGGGCGACAGCGCCGTTCTGGAGCGTCACCAGGCCGTTATAGAGGCTGGTCATGTTGGCCGCCAGCGTGGCTGCGCCCTCCGACAGGTCCGACACGCCGGAGGTCAGCGAGCCCGCACCGTCGGCCAGGGCCGTGGCCCCGTCGTACAGGTCCGAGGACCCGTCGGCCAGCTGGGTGGAAGCGTCCGTCAGCTCGTCCATGGAGCCCTCCATCTCGTCGAAGCTGTCCACATTGTCCAGATCCAGGTCGCCCAGCAGGTTATTCTCCACCAGCGTCAGGGTGGTCATCAGGGAGAAATCCGTCACGTCCGCGGACACGACCACTTCCTCCGGGATGTCAATATCCAGCGGGTTGCCGTCGGGGTCCTCCAGAGTGTCCAGACCAAGGCTCTCCTTCAGACCGGGCATGGCGATACCCGCCACGATGAGCTGGTCGCCCAGGTTCACCAGCTTGCCGTTGGTGACTTCAACGTTGGTGACCTTGTCCCCGTTCAACACGGCGCAGGACACCGCCGCGAAGGGCTGGTACATGGTGACGGTCTCGCCGTTTATCTCGCGGGTGGTGGCGGTGTTGTTCTCATAGGTGAACGTCATGACCAGGTGGCCGGAAGCGCCGGCAAGCTCCTGGGCCGTGACGGTCTGGCCGTCCAGGGTATAGCCCACGTGTACGGTCAGGGGAAGATCCGCGTCGGAGTCGCCCTGGTAGTAGATATCGCTGCCGGCGGCGGCCCAGACGATGTTGCCGTCCGCGTCCTGGGTGAAGGTCTCGTCGCCCTTGGTGTTGCGGATGTTGGTAAGGTCCGCCTTGTCGGTCAGGGTGTCAGCGCCGTCCGGGTTTTTCAGCCACGCGCTGACGATGGAGCGGGTGGGCGTGCCCTCGGCGTCCGCTATCACGTAGACCGTCTCCTCTTTCCCGGCGTCCGTGCCGCCGGCGGGCAGCAGACCGGACGCGGTCTCGACCAGCTCGTCCGTGCCTTCCAGTCCGGCGTCGTCACCGGACGCGGCGCGGGCCGCGCCGCCGCTGAATATGCAGGCGGTCATCACGCACAATACCAGCGCGAGAGAAATGAAACGATGCAGCTTCCTGTTCATCTTGATACCTCCGAATTGTGATGGTTCTTTCCCCAGCTTGTTTTTTGTATCGCCTTGTCAAAGGTCACCAGCAGCGCCGGCAGCAAAAGCAGCACCACGGCCATACTGATGAGCGCGCCGCGGGCCATGAGCATGCACAGCGCGCCGATCAGGTCCACGTCGGAATAAACGCCCACGCCAACGGTCGCCGCGAAAAAGCCCAGGGCGCTGGTGAGCACCGAGTGGCAGGAGGCGGACAGCGCCGCTGTGACCGCCTGGGTCTTGTCAAGACCCGCGGCCCGCTCCCGCTGGTACCGGTTCGTCATAAGGATGGCGTAGTCCACCGTGGCGCCAAGCTGGATGGTGCCGATGACGATGGACGCGATGAAGGGCAGCGTCGTGCCGGTGAAGTAGGACACGCCCATGTTGATGTAGATGGCAAGCTCAATGACCAGCACCAGGATAAAGGGCAGCGCGAAGCTCTTCAGCACCAGCAGGATAAGCACGAAGATGGCCGCGATGGACACCGCGCTGACCACCTGGAAGTCCCGGTCCGTGATGTTGATCAGGTCCTTGGTGCAGGGGGCCTCGCCAATGAGCATGGCGGTGGGATCGTAGCGCTTGATGATGTCCTGAAGTTCCTCCACCTGGGCGTTGACCTCATCGCTGGCCACGGGGTAGGCGGAGCTAATGAGCATCAACTGGCGCCCGCCGCTGGAGAGGGTCTCGGTCAGCTCGTCGGGCAGAAACTCCTTGGGTATCACCGAGCCCACAAGGCTGTCCCCGCCCAGGGCGAACTGCACGCCGTCCACGGCCTCCATCTCGTCCAACATGGCCTTGGCGTCCTTGGCTTCCAGGTCGCTGTCCGCCAGGACAAGGTGGATGCAGTTCATGTCAAAATCCCGGTCCAGGACCTGGTTGGCCTGTACCGAGGGCAGATAGTCCGGCAAACTCTCGTCCAGCTTGTAATAGACCTTCACATGGGTGTCGCCGTAAATGGCCGGTATCCAGAGCAGCAGCAGGAGCACGGCCACGATATTGCGGTGCTTGAGCACGATGGCAGCGAACCTGTCGCCGTTGAAGGTGAGAGGCCTGTGCCGGGTCTTCCGGATGGCCCGGTCGAAGGTCAGGATCAGCGCGGGCAAAATCGTGACGCAGCTGACCACGCCGAAGACCACGCCCTTGATCATGACCACGCCCAGGTCAAGGCCCAGGGTGAAGGTCATGAAGCACAGCGCCGCAAAGCCCGCGATGGTGGTCAAAGACGAGCCGGCCACGGAGGTTATCGTGGCGGCGATGGCGCGGGCCATGGCCTCCGACTTGTCCGGGCAGGTCTGGCGCTGCTCAAAGTAGCTGTTCCAAAGGAAGATGGAGTAGTCCATGGTCACGCCCAGCTGCAGCACCGCGGCCAAGCTCATGGTGATGAAGGATATCTCCCCCTTGAACACGTTGGTCCCCATATTATACACGATGGCCATGCCGATGTTCAACATGAACAGCACCGGGGCCATCCAGGAGTCCATGGTCACCGCCAGTACGATGCAGGACAGGATAACGGCGATGAGCACATACCAGAAAAGCTCCTGCTCCACCAGGGCCTTGGTGTCCGTGACGATGGCGGACATGCTGCTCAAAAAGCACTGCTCCCCTGCCACAGACCGTATCTCGTTGATGGCGTCCATGGTCACGTCGGCCGAAGTGGACGAGTCAAAGAAGATGGCCATCAGCGTGCCGTTGTCCGAGTGGAACGCGTCATAGATGTTGTCCGGCAGAAGCTCCTGGGGGATGGAGTCGTCCACAAAGCTGTCGTACCAGATCACGTCCGCCACGTGGTCTACCTCGGTCAGCTTTTCCCGCAGCTCCGCCGCCTCATGGTCCGTCAGCCCGTCGGCCACAAAAAGCGCGTACGCGCCCTTGCCAAAGTCCCGCAGCAGGATATCCTGGCCCTGCATGGTCTCGATGTCGCTGGGCAGGTAATAGAGGATATCATAGTTGACCCGGGTGTGCAGATAGCCCCACCCCGCCGGTATCAGCAGCAAAAGGCTGAGGATCAGGATCGGGATGCGCAGGCGAACGATGCCCTTGCCTACTTTTTTCATGTACTTGCTACCTCTCAATGCTATTAGTTTTTTGTAAGTTGACAATCGTAGGAAAATCCTATATCCTTATGCGCATGCCCAGGCAATTTATCACGCAAAGGAAGGCTCCCATGGCAAACGAGACCCGCAGCGCCATTAAAATGACGCTGATCCGGCTCCTGGACGAACGTCCGGTGTCCCAGATCACCGTAAAGGATATCGTGACCGCGTGCGGCATCAACCGCAACACGTTCTATTACCACTATCAGGGTATCCCCGAGCTCATCGAGGAGATCGCGGACGACGAGGCCGAGGCCATCATCCGGCGCCACCCCACCGCGGACACGCTGGCGGACTGCGTGGCCGATCTCATCCGGGCCGCGCTGGAGAAAAAGCGGGCCATCCAGCACATCTATGACTCCGCCAGCCGGGTCATATGCGAGCAGTACATGTGGGCCGTGTGCGAGCATCTGGTCCAGGTGCAGCTGACCGCCATATTGAACGAGCGTCGCCTGCCGGAAGACGACTGGCACGTGCTGAACCGGTACTACGCCTATCTGGCATTTGGCGCGGCCTCCAAGTGGCTGGCCTCCGGCATGCGGGAGGACGTGCTGCCGGAACTGTGCCGCATCGCCCAGCTCCAGCACGGGACACTGGAGGAAATGATAGCACGTTCCCTGGGGGAGAATAAATAGGCAAATCACCCCCGATGTCTAAAAAACGATAGAACGAACCCCGTGGCCGGAAGCTGGTCACGGGGCTCATGTTATCTGTTTTCTCAACGGAAGGGCGTCATGTCCTCTTTATACGCTTCCAGGCGGGTGAAGCGGAACCAGGCCGGGGCCTTATCACCCAGCGCGGCCATCATCAGTTCCGGGCTGACGGTGGGTTCCTGGGCGTGTATGATAAGCTCTGCCTCCACCCCGCCGGCCCCGTCCGCGAAACGGGCCAGTTTGATGGACGGGGCGATGTCGTCGGTGCGCACGCCCCGCTTGGCCCGGTGCTGGACCATAATAGAGCTTTGGGCGAAAAAGTCCGTGTAATATGCCGCGTCCCGTCCGCCCTTTAATCCGCCCGCCAGCCGCAGCCAGCGCAGCTCCGCGCCCTTGCAGGGGGCCTGGTACGCCTCCAACGCCCGGATGCCCTCGGGCATATAGGCGTTCAGCGCCTCCGGCAGCGACCCCAGGTCCCGGTCATCGGTCAGGGCAAAGTCCATGTACTCGCACTGGCTGGCCGTGCCCACGGTCAGGGGCAGGATGATGGAGATCTTCGCGTGGGGGTTGAACCCCTCGCTGTATTTCAGCGGCACCCCCGCCCGGGAGAATACCCGCTGCATGGTGCGCATCAGGTCCAGGTGGGAGATGTACACCGCCCGCCCGGTCTTGGCAAATTTCAAACGCAGCTTATCCACGGCACACGCCCTCCCGCAAAAGGCTGGACGCCCCGCAGCCGGAGCAGCCCGCCCGACAGTCCGGGGTCAAAACGCCCTCATAAGCCCGCGCACGCTCCCGCTCCAAATGCCGGCGGCTCACGGCGCAGTCCATGTGCTCCCAGGGCAAAAGTTCATCCAAGGGCCGCTCCCGTGTGGCGTAAAAGTCCATGTCCAGCCCGCAGGCCGGGAATGCCGTCAGCCACCGGTCCAGGGAAAAGTACTCGCTCCAGCTCTCCAGCCGTCCCCCCTGCCGCCATACATGCTCGATGACCGCGCTCATGCGCCGGTCGCCACGGGACAGGGCCGCCTCCACATAGCTCATCTCGGCGTCGTGCCAGTTGTAGGTGACGGCCTTTGTCCGGGAAAGAACGTCCGCCAGAAGATGTACCCGGCGCAGGTATTCCTGCCGGCTCACCTGCGCCTCCCACTGGAAGGGCGTGTGGGGCTTGGGGATGAATTCCGACGTGCTCACGGTGATGCGCACGCCCCGGGCCTTGTTGGCCGCGTGCTGCTTCCAGGTCCACCAGACCTTTTTGGCAAGCTCCGCGATACCCAGAACGTCCTCGTCCGTCTCCGTGGGAAGACCAAGCATGAAGTAAAGCTTCACGCCGTTCCAGCCGCCCGCAAAGGCCACGCGGCAGGAATTGAGCAAATCTTCTTCCGTGACGTTTTTGTTGATAACGTCCCGCAGCCGCTGGGTGCCAGCCTCCGGGGCAAAGGTCAGGCCGCTTTTGCGCACCTGCTGGACCCGCTGCATGATGTCCATGGAGAAGTTGTCCGCCCGCAGACTGGGCAGGCTCAGGCTGACGCCACGGGGCCGGCAGTAGTCCAAAAGCCCGTCGCAAAGTTCCGACAGGTCCCGGTAGTCGCTGGTGCTCAGGCTGGACAGGTTCAGCTCCTGATAGCCGGTGTTCTCCAATGTCTCCTTCCCAAGGCGCAAAAGGGTCTCGGCGCTTCTGGACCGGACAGGGCGGTTGGTGTGCCCCGCCTGACAGAACCGGCAGCCACGGATGCAGCCCCGAAATACTTCCAGGCTCACCCGGTCGTGTACGATCTCCGTGGAGGGCACCACGGGCGCAGTGGGATAGTAGCAGCCGTCGAAATCCTCCACGATGCGCTTGCGGACCCTTGACGGTGCGCCGTCTTTCGCCGTGACGGATGCCACGGTGCCGTCGGCGTTGTAGGCAACATCGTAAAGGCTGGGTACGTACACGCCCTCGATCTTGGCCGCAGTGCGGAGAAACCGGGGCTTGTCCCAGCCCTCCCGCTTGGCGGTCTGGTATAGTTCCAGCACCTCCCGGTCCACGTCCTCCCCCTCGCCCAGAAAGCACAGGTCGAAAAAGTCCGCCATGGGCTCGATGTTGCACATGCACCCGCCGCCGGCCATCACCATGTGCGCAAGGCCCGGCCGGTCCGCTGCCCGCAGGGGGATACCGCCCAGGTCCAGCATGTCCAGCACGGTGGTGTAGGCCATCTCGTAGCCGATGGATACGGCTATCACGTCGAAGTACCCCAGGGGGTCGCCGCTCTCCAGCGCCCAAAGCGGGATGTTTTCGGCGCGCAGCTTCTCCGCCATATCCCCCCAGGGGGCAAACACCCGCTCGCACCAGACGCCGGGTATGTCGTTCATGATGCCGTATAAAATTTTCATCCCCAGATTGGACATGCCTATCTCGTAGGTGTCCGGGAAGCAGAAGGCCACCCGCACGTCCACCTGGCTCTTGTCCTTGACGATCTGGTTGTACTCGCCGCCGGTATAGCGGGCGGGACGCTGTACCTGCCGGAGCAGGGCGTCGATCTTTTCGTTCATTTCCATGCCGCCAGTTTACCGCAATTGCGGGAAATTGGCAAGTGCTGCCATCCAAATGCCCGCAGCAGCAGCCGCGATGGAGCGGATGTACACCCCCGTGGCGAATACCCCCAGGGCGCAAAGCGTCCCGGTCACCCGTAAAATGATGGCCGCCGTCCGCTGGGAAAACGCCGTTTCCAGCGCGTACCGGGCAAGCCGTCCCCCGTCCATGGGCAGCACGGGCAGCAGGTTGAACATGGCAGCCAAAAGCGCTATCGCGCCGGTGTAGCACAGAAACGGGATGTCCGTGATGAAGCACAGCACCGCGAAAAAAAGTCCCGCCATCGGTCCCGCCGCCAAAATGCCCATCTCCTGCCGCCGGTCCAGCACACCGCCGTACTCGATCACCGGCCCGCAGGCCGTAAAGCGCACGCCGCGGATGGACGCGCCAGCGACGAACATGGCCGCCAGGTGCCCCAGCTCATGGGCCAGCGCCGCCGCCCAAAATGCCGCCAGGGCACCCAGTCCTCCGGCGAAGTACACCGACGCGGCCAGCAGCAGAAAGCCCGGACTGACCGTCAGCTCCAGTCCAGCCACGCCAGCGCTCCCTCCGGCAACGGCACCGCGAAGGCGTCCGCGTCGATGGTCTGACGCACCGCCGCCAGCGCCGGCGCTCCCTGCTCGGGCAGATAGATCTTCAGGCATGTGGCGGCCAGAAACAGCGCCGCCGCGATCATCAGCCGGTGATATGTCATTGCCATCCCCTCCCGTACAAGCTATGTGCGGGCGGGAATTTTATGCTTGCAATCTGCCACGGGGGGTGCTATAATCTTAAAGCCTTGCAGGTGTAGTTCAATGGCAGAACATCAGCTTCCCAAGCTGAATACGAGGGTTCGATTCCCTTCACCTGCTCCAGCGTCGGACTGGCTTTGAAGATGCCGCGACCTTGCAAGCAAGGCCGCGGACATCGGTCAAAGCCACTCCTCCTTCTCCCCAAAAGGCAAGCGTGCCTTTTGGGGGCCCCAAGGGGGAACAAGGTGTCCGCGGAGCGGACAAATTAAATTTCGGGGTGTAGCGCAGTTGGTAGCGCGCCTGGTTCGGGACCAGGAGGTCGGGTGTTCAAGTCACCTCACTCCGACCAGCGTCAGAAGAGCTTTGAAGATGTCGAAACCTCGCAATCGAGGTCCCTCCATCGGTCAAAGCTCTTCTTCCTTTTCCCATCGCAAACGCTCCGCTGGTTTGCGCTGGGAGCCCTAAGTGTAAAGTCCTGCAAATGCTGTGTTTTCAGCACTTGCAGGGCTTTTGCATGGCATGAGACGCTGTCGGGACGATATTTCGCCCCGACTCTTTCTATTTTGTGTGCACGCAAGCCCATACACCCACGCCCTGATCTTTGCCCCGCTCCGGGTCCGGCGGGGACAGTCCTGAAACAAGGATCGCCAGCAGCTGCGTGTTCTCCGGTTTTTTCTTTAACGGCCGGCGGGCCAGCTTCTCCAACAGAGGGCGGTTTTGCTTCCAAATCACATTGCCCACCGTTGTGATATCTCTCGCAACGGCTCTCCAATTTGTATCATACTGCCTCGCCACGTCCGGGTACACCCACTTTGTGACGAGCCGCAGCCGTTCCGGCTGTTTTACGCACAGCTGCAGCGCATACGACACGTAAAAGAATCCCACATATCTGGCGGTGACTCCAAGCTGATACAGCAGATCGTAGATCTGAAGAACTACTTCATCCATGGCAATCCGTCATCCCCTGTATTCAGCAATTGTGAGACTGTGACATCCATGCACGACGCGATAAGCTGGATCGTGCTCAGTTTTGGGTCTGTTTTCCTCCGCTCCAACAGGCTCAATTCTTCTTCGCTTATCCCTATTTCCGAGGAAAACTCAAACTGCGTTTTACGGACTGATTGTCTGTATCGCTTCAGCCGTTTGGCCAATGCGTCTATCTCCGGCATATTTACTACCCCTTTTGCATTTAGTATACAAAAGAGTGCAAAAATGTCCACGGATTATAATACGGATTTTCTTTAGAACGTGAAAGTGTCATTGGTCCGTATCCAACTGCGGCGTGAGGGGGATATAGGCGAAAAGGAGCGCGCCCAGCGCCAGCATGACCCGGCCCAGGCCCACCTGCGCGGCCAGGGCGCCTGCCAGGGGAAACAGGACGATCATACACGCGGAAAAGCACATGCTGCTCACGGAGATGACCGTGGCGCGCCTGTCGGACGGTATGCGGCGGTTCAGCGCCGCCGAGTGGAGCGGGCCCAGCAGGGCGTTGGCAAAGCTGGCCAGAGCGAAGCCCGCCAGAGATACCGGGACAGCCCTGACCCCCATGAGCGCCAGCCCCGCGGCCAGGGCAAAGCCCTCGGCGTGGGCGGCGTATTTGCCGAGCGTTCCGGCTACGGGCCGGCTCAGAAGCGCGCCTGCGCTGGCGGCAAGGCCCATGCCCAGCAGGATCACGCTCACACCCAGCGTGTCAAAACCCCGGTCGTGATAGAGCTGTTGGGCGTAGAAAAAAGCCGTGGTGTACCCGGCGAACAGCACGGCGAAGCGCAGCAGCACCCGCCGCAGCGCTCTGTCCTTCAAAAGGGCAAAGCTGGCGGCAAAGTGGGCCCGGACCGTGACGCGGCCGCGGTCGGGCGCGGCGTGTGGCTCCGTCAGAAAAACGCCTGAGATGAACGCGACGGCCTGTATCCCGGCGCTGACCAGATAGCACAGCGCGTAGGACCGCCTTGCCAGTATCCCGCCGGCCAGCACGCCGGCGGCCTGGGCGATCTCCGCCGCCAGAGCCATGCGTCCGGCGGCGTGGAAGTACTGCCGCTCCCGGTCCAGGCACAGAAAGCTGTCGTACAGCAGTGCCTCGTCCGAGCCGGACAGCAGGTTATAGCTCCAGGCGTTGAGCACGAACGCTAAGGCCAGCGGGCCCATGCTGCGGGCATATATGGTCAGCAGCGTAGAGGCCGCCGCCAGCACCCGGCTTACAAGCATGGCGCTTTTCCGGCCGAACAGGTCCGCCAGCGCCCCGGATGGTACCTCCGAGACAAGTCCGGCGATGTGGAAAACACCCTCCAGCAGACCGACCTGCCAGAGCGTCAGCCCTTTCCGGAGCAGGTACAGCACCCATATCCCGTCGCCGAGCGCGACGGACGAGAAAAAGCGAAACAGATAGCTCGCCGCTATATTGCGGCGGTATTTTTTGTCCATTGCAGTTACCCCTTATCTGTAAATTTGGGCGCAAAAAAGACCCATTCCGCCGTTGGTGGAACGAGTCTTAGGGGTCACTGCGCTATGGAACGGTCCGCCCTTACGACCGGAAAATGGGCGCAGTGATCCCCTGACAGCGCTTATCATAGGCGATCAGGCCGCTACTGGTGAAGATGCAGTACCCATAGCCGGACATCACGCGCCCTCCTTTCGTTTCATAATCGGGCTTAGTATAACCGGAATATACGCTCCCTGTCAAGAGCGCGTTATTTTCGCAGACGAAGGGCCATTTGCACGGCGGTGGCGCCGTCGGGCTTTTGCACGAGAAAATGCCAGCCCTCGTTATCAAGCCGGCGGTAGACGGACAGCTCCTCTCCCTCCCGGCAGGCCATGGAATAGGATATCTCCGCCTCGGCGATGTCCATCGCCTCCAGCTCCGCCACGGTGAACGTGCCCAGGAGCATGCGGATATAGGCCACGTTGTTCATATGTTGGCCCATGTCGATGTCCCGGGAACCGACTGTATAGCGCTGGCAGAGGTTCGCCGGGTCCGGCTGTTCCCGGAAGCGGGTAAAGGGCTCGTCGCACACCCGCTCCGGGCAGTGCTCCATCCACAGGGGGTAGCCGAAGTCCCCAACCTTCATCACCCGGCCTGTGTCGATGTTCTGGCCCACCCACTCGGTGCGGCCCTCCGCCAGGACCTCGCCGTCTCTGGCGACGGTATAGAACCGGTCGCACTTCACCGCCTTGGGCGCGCCCAGCGCGCCTGTTCAGCTCCGATCAGCGTTATTCTTCAAAGCCCTTATGAATCGGCCCAGGATCAAAAAGCCCTGCAAATGCTGTGTTTTCAGCATTTGCAGGGCTTTTGCGTGGCATAGAAATTACCAGGCAAGACGTGCAAAAAGCATGATTCAACAACGCTCCCGACCCTATAATTCTCAGAATCATGTCGTTTCCATCGCGTCGATCTCTTCTATGAGCTTGTCCCTAAAGGAACCAGCTTCTTCGTATGTACCAAACGTCTGGACAGAATCCCATGGAACATCATATCGGCCAAAGTTGAGTATGACATCTGCCGCACTGTCTCCGTTATGGATCCAGAACACAACATCTGGCGTGCCGTCCCTAGCGTAATTCCAATCGTCCGGGGCGAACCGGCTATCGAATGGAACTTTTGATACGGGATTGAATCCGTACAGTTCGTACATTCCCGAAAGCCCTGGGCTGTCGTAATTATCTAGCTTCCTTCCGCCCTTTTCAATAGCGAGTGGCAGGAGCGTCTTTAGTGCCCCGCGCCGACTCCCTCCATTGAAAATCGAAACGATGTTCCCATCTTTTTCGATCGCAACTCCAGCTTGTCCATCCGTCGTGATGAAAAGCAACATATCGCTGTATTCTTCCCGGCTATGTTGCGTCACGAACGGTCCGTAAGGATTCACTTCTTTTGCGTGGCCGATTGCCTCAAAGAACTCGTCAGGTGTTGCTGGACGAATCGGATAGTAAACAATGTTCTGCTCCTTGAACGCCCTGCGCAGGTCCTCTGTTATTGCAAAATCGCCCATGCGACATCCTCCGGCCTTCTATTTTTTCTGATCGAGTTCCTGATCGTCGCATCGTGTATCAACGCTTTTTCGCTGTCTGTCGCGCCCATCTTCTCCATCGCTTGCAACAGGGCTGCGCGGTATGCTTCGATCTGCTCCCGCGAGATCAGGCCGACAGCCATGCTCGACTGCTTCTGCAAGAAGTACTTCTTCATGCTGCGACCTCCTTCACGACTGTCATAACACACAATACATTCGGCTTTGTGTCATTAGTATATTATGAATCTTTTCAGTTTGCAATACTTTTACAATATTCTCGGAAAGAAATTTTAACGTCTGCGCCTTTGAGCCCTTAGCGCATCACCGCCCCTCGGGCGTAAGATCCACATTCATTCCCCTCTCCCGCCGCAGACGAAGGGCCATTTGCACGGCGGTGGCGCCGTCGGGCTTTTGCACGAGAAAATGCCAGCCCTCGCCGTCAAGCCGGCGGTAGACGGACAGCTCCTCCCCCTCCCGACAGGCCATGGAATAGGATATCTCCGCCTCGGCGATGTCCATCGTTTCCAGCTCAGCCACGGTGAACGTGCCCAGGAGCATGCGGACATAGGCCACGTTGTTCATGTGTTGGCCCATGTCGATGTCCCGAGAGCCGACTGTATAGCGCTGGCAGAGGTTCGCCGGGTCCGGCTGTTCCCGGAAGCGTGTGAATGGCTCGTCGCACACCCGCTCCGGGCGGTGCTCCATCCACAGGGGGTAGCCGAAGTCAACCACCTTCATCACCCGGCCCGTGTCGATGTTCTGGCCCACCCACTCGGTGCGGCCCTCCGCCAGGACCACGCCGTCTCTGGCGACGGTATAGAACCGGTCGCACTTCACCGCCTTGGGCGCGCCCGGCCAGGTCCGGGCCGTGATAGTATCCCCCAGCCTTGGCCGCTGTCCCGGAAGGCGAAGGCGGGTGCGCACCGCCACCCAGTAGGCCCGACGGCCGTGCATGGCGTCAAAGCCCACGTCCAGGCCTTCCGCGTGAGACGAGGCCAGGTCCATGAACAGGTCGAACAGCGCGGGGATGGCGAGGCGTCCCTGGGGGTCCGCCTGACTGGACTGGACGGTCAGATCCCGCTCTAAGAAATTCACTTCCATATGCTTTCCCTCTCATAAAAGCAGCCCTCCCCAGGTCGGAGAGGGCTGGCGGTATGCGCTGTCTGTTTTACGTTCTCTCGCTCCAGTCGCTCCACAGGACGATCTTGCCCGCCTTGCGGGTGGCGTTCATGTCGATGAGCCGCTGGTTGGACGAGCCGCGAAACCGGAGGCTGATGTCCTTCAGCCGCTCCACGAAGGGGCCGTCTATCAGCACGTCGATCATGCCCAGCATCTCGTCCGTGACCTCGCAGCGGGGGTGCTTGCCGATGCGCAGCAGGTCATCGTACTCATAGCCCGTGTAGGCCCAGACAGTCTTTTGGGGGTACAGGGCCTTCACCCGCCGCAGGAATGGTACCAGCGCCCGCTGGTTGTCCGGCTCGAAAGGGTCGCCGCCCAACAGCGTCAGGCCGTTGATGTAGTCCGGGGCCAGCAGACCCAGGATACGGCCCTCGGTCTTGAGGGTGAATTCCTCGCCGTAGTCAAAGTCCCAGGTCTCCGGCTGGAAGCAGCCGGGGCACCGGTTTGTGCAGCCGGACACGAACAGCGTCACCCGTACGCCCACGCCGTCGGCGATATCGCAGTTTTTTATCTGACCGTAATGCATGACGGCTTACAGGTGCAGGACCCGGTCTTTGATCTCCTGGGTACGGCCCTGGTTCCAGAACTGGGTGCCGATGTACCCGCAGGTGCGCCGGGCCACGTTCATCTTGTTCTGGTCGGTGTTGCCGCAGCGGGGGCAGCGCCAGATGAGCTTGCCGTCGTCCTCGGCGATCTCGATCTCCCCGTCCCAGCCGCAGACCTGGCAGTAATCGCTCTTGGTGTTCAGCTCCGCGTAGATGATGTTGTCATAGATGAACTTCATCACCTGCAGCACGGCTTCCAGGTTGTTCTGCATGTCCGGCACCTCCACGTAGCTGATGGCGCCGCCGGGAGAGAGATGCTGGAACTGGGCCTCAAACTTCAGCTTGGTGAAAGCGTCGATCTCCTCTGTCACGTGGACATGGTAGGAGTTGGTGATATAGCCCTTGTCGGTGATGCCCTCGATGACGCCGAAGCGCTTTTGCAGGCACTTGGCGAACTTGTACGTGGTGCTCTCCAGGGGCGTGCCGTACAGGGAGTAGTCGATGTTCTCCGCGGTCTTCCACTGGCGGCACTTGTCGTTCATCTTCTGCATGATCTCCAGGGCGAAAGGCGTGGCGGCCGGGTCGGTGTGGCTCTTGCCGGTCATGTACTTGACGCACTCATAAAGCCCCGCGTAGCCCAAGGAGATGGTGGAGTAGCCGTTATAGAGAAGCCGGTCGATGGGCTCGCCCTTTTGAAGGCGGGCCAGCGCGCCGTACTGCCACAGGATGGGGGCAGCGTCGGAGAGCGTGCCTTTGAGCCGCTCGTGCCGGCAGCGCAGCGCCCGGTGGCACAGCTCCAGCCGCTCGTCGAAGATCTTCCAGAACTTGTCCAGGTTGCCGCCGGAGGAAAGGGCCACGTCCGGCAGGTTGATGGTGACCACGCCCTGGTTGAAGCGGCCATAGTACTTGTGCTTGCCCGGTTCGTAGTTGCCGGCGTTGGCGATGTTGCCCACGCCCGCGTCGGTGAAGCGGTCCGGCGTCAGGAAGCTGCGGCAGCCCATGCAGGTGTACACGTCGCCCTTCAGCTCCAGCATCTTCTTCTCGGA
>CANQKA010000001.1 GCA_947624395.1 uncultured Oscillospiraceae bacterium | reverse complement strand
CAAAACAGGGATACGGACGGACTTGCCGAGGCGGAAAAAGCGCTGCTTCGCTATCCAAACTGCTTTGACATCGTGTATCAAAGCGCAATGCTCTACTACCTGTTTGGGCTGATGAGCGGCGAAAAGCCGCGGCTTCGCCGTTCCATCGAACTGATGGAGCGGGCAATACTTTTGCTGGGGCAGAATACAGACCCGAAAATCAGCGAATTTTCCATCACATATGACATGGCCGGCGCGTATTTTGAGCTCGGCGAGGAGGAAAAAGCCCTGGAGCTGCTGAAAAGCAACAACCCGCGCGGCATCAACGACGATGTGATCGGGCAGTCTCTCGCGGGCGTCTGCGACCGCCCGGAGGAGGCGGTAGAGTATCTCTCCACGGCGCTTGTTTCCCTGTCGGCAGCGCTGATACGTATCGCCAACGGCTTTTTGAACGTGTACTTCAAGGGGGACGACTATGCCTCCGGCGCCGCGATCCTCAAGCTGGCGCTGGACTTTTTCGCGGGGCTGAAAATGGACAGAAAAAGCAATTTGTTCGACAAGCCCTGCGTGAGCTTCCTCATTTGTCTTGCCCATGGGCAGATGAAGCTGGGAAAAACCGATGAAGCGTGGAGCTCCCTGCGGACGGCGAAAAAGCTGGCGGAGGGATTTGACCGAGATCCCGACTATTCCGCCGGCGGCCTTCGCTTCGTAAGCGCGGTCAAACAGCATGCGGCCTTCGACAGCTTGGGCAGCACCGCCGCCCAAACAGCCGCCAAAACGTTGAGCTCTCTGGAAAACGACGCGCTCAGCCGGATGTGGGAGGAGATCGGAAATGAGGGATAACAGTCCATCGTCTCTCCGAAAAGAATATGTCTCAAGGTTTTTCAAGGGCAACAGGCCGGCATATTTTATGATGCTCACGTCGTCGGTGCTGTTCAGTGGGTTGAATTTGGCGATAGCGTGGCTGTTGCAGCAATTGGTGGACAATGTGTCTAAAGCCCGGGGCGCTCTGCCGCTGTATGTACTGGCTTTATTAACGGCCGGCATCATTTTGCTGATCCTGCCGCTCAAAGCGTTGGCTTATTTTTCACAGCCGCGTTTTATGAAAAAGGCGCTGATGCAGTTCAAGCGCTTTGCCTTTGAAAAACTGACAGGAAAAAGCATCGCCTGCTTTCAGAGCGAGGCCACGAGCACGTATATCTCCGCCTTTTCCAACGATTTGACAGCCATTGAGACAAATTATCTCGAGAAGCAGTCCGCGCTGGTCTTCAACACGGTGTGGGCC
The DNA here is from genome assembly GCA_947624395.1 of uncultured Oscillospiraceae bacterium. GTDB lineage: Bacteria > Bacillota > Clostridia > Oscillospirales > Oscillospiraceae > CAJOIG01. The sequence goes on along the minus strand of CANQKA010000001.1, from coordinate 80,240 downwards.
TGCGGCGCCGTTGCGCTGATGCTGGTATACAGCCCTGTGCTTGCCATTGTCGCCATCGGTCTTTGCGTAATGCCGCTGCTGGCTTCCTCATGCACCGGGCGAACTATGGAAAAGGCGGAAAGGGAAACATCGGAGCGAAACGCCGGTTTTGCGGCGTCATTGAGGGACATTCTCAGTGGTTTTTCCGTGATAAAAAGCTTTCGGGCTGAAAACGCTGCGATCGATCAGCTGGAGCAGAGCAGTCTGGCGGTTGAGGAAGCCAAGTGCCGCAAACGGAAGCTCTCTGTGATCCTCTCCGCGATCGGCGGGATAGCGGAGGCATCCACACAGCTGGGAACGCTCCTTGTCGGCGCTGTGCTGGCGCAACAGGGGTTTGGTATCACCCCAGGCATGCTCTTTGTCTTTATCGATCTGACCGGCGCGGTGATAACGGTCGTGGGTCAAATGCCGGAGCTTCTGGCAAGCCGTCGGGCGGCGCTGGCGTTGGTGGATAAAATGGCGCTGTCGTTGGAGTTAAACGTCCGCGACGAGGGAAAAAATATCCCCAACTGTTTGGAAAACGGCATTGCGGTACATGATCTGTGCTTCGGCTATGAGCCGGACAATGAGATATTGCACCACATCAATATAGATTTTCAGGCAGGAAAGAGCTATGCCATCGTTGGCAATTCCGGCAGTGGGAAATCTACGCTCCTGAAGCTTCTGATGGCGTCGCGCCACGACTATGGAGGGACCATCTGTTTTGACGGCGCGGAATTACGGGATATCAGCAGCAAGTCGCTGTATGAGCTGGTTTCCATGGTCGAGCAGAATGTGTTTGTGTTTGACGCCTCCATCCGTGACAACATTACCATGTTTCGAGATTTCCCGGCTGGCGATGTGGATAGGGCCATCGAGCTTTCGGGGCTGTCACGGCTCATAAACCAGCGCGGCGGGGACTATCTGTGCGGCGAGAACGGCAAGAACCTGTCCGGCGGCGAGAAACAGCGCATATCCATTGCCCGCAGCCTCTTGCAAAAATCGTCGGTTTTGCTTGCCGATGAAGTGACCGCGGCGCTTGACGCCGAGACAGCTTATCAAGTGACGGGCGATATATTGCAATTGGATGGCATCACCCGCATCGTCGTAACGCACGCGTTGGCAGGGTCGCTCCTGAAGCAGTATGACGGCATCATCGTTCTGAAAGACGGCCATATCGTCGAATCCGGAATGTTTGATGAGTTAATGGACAGGAAAGGCTATTTCTATGCGCTCTATACAGTGGCGCAATAGGTCAGCGCTCATTCGTCGGTCAGAGGCGGTTATATCAACCGTTCATAATCGCGGGGGCCGTAGAAGAAGCGGAGAATATAGACGGTTTTGCGCTCTTCGTCAACACGGTACACCATGATGTAATTTTGAATGCTGACACGCCTGTAACCAAGAGCCTGCAATCGCAGATTCAGACACTGGCTGTACATATAAGGCGTGCGCGACAAGTCGTCATAGCACGCGGCTATTTTGTCGGCCAAAGAAGCGGCGGCCTGGGGATCGGCGAGCACAGTGGCGATATACCCGATGACCTCGTCCAGGTCCGCATCGGCGGCATCGCTGATCGTCACCTTATACATCGTACTTTTCCCGCAGCGCCTTCAGAGCGGTCCGGGCATCCTTGACATGACCAGCTTGAATATCGTCTTCCGCCTGGGCCAGACGTGTATAGACATCCAGCATCAGCATCTTTTCCTCATAGGCTTTCATGCTCATGATGACCATGTCGCCATAGCCGTTTTTCGTGATATACACTGGATCATTGGATTCCTGGCACATTCTGGAAATGGAAGCGGTGTCTTTCAGGTCTTTTATAGGAATGATATGGGGCATGCCGGCACCTCCTTGATATTATGGCCTTATTGTACCATGATATGGCCATAATATCAAGCGTGATCTTGTCGTTATATTGGACCGACAATCATTATTTGCCAACAGATCTGATCGCCTGTTTGGGGTGGGGAGATGCAATTCAGGTCGTTTTTTGTCGATTCAGGACAAAACCCTTGACAATCCGGGGGGATTTTCCATTATATAGGCGTGCGGCGGCGCGCCGCGCCGATATAGCAAAATTTGTTGAACGCAAGGAGGAACACAAAAAATGAAAAAACTGCTAGCCGTCATCCTGAGCGCCGTGCTCATGCTCAGCACATGCGCCTTTGCGGAGGGCCCGGAGGCCGGCACCTGCTACTGCCTGTCCGGCATCTCCGTGGAGGCGGGCGAGACGAACATCGACCTGTCTGACCTGAAGATAGGCGTGGACGTGATGAAGGGTGAGCCGGGGGCCGTGGCGGTGCACGTGGACAATGGCGATGAGCGGGTCTGCGAGATCGGCTTTACCCAGGTGGACGGCCTGTCCATCATGCACCTGGACAGCCCCACCCTGGGCCACAAGGACTATGCCATCGACCCGGTCATGGAGCTGGCCAACAGCCTGGACGAAATGCGCAACGGCCTGATCGAGGCGCTGCAGGGCATGGACACCACCGCGGCTGCCCAGACCATCTTTGACTTCTTCTACGGCGCGGATGAGGCCGCGCCCGCGGAGGAGGAACCCGTGGAGGAGGAACCCGCGGAGACCCCCGAGCCCGGTCTGGAAGTGACCGGCGACATCGGGGCGATACTGGAGGAGAGCGTCAACCCCGAGAAGACCGTCACCATCGACGAGGACGTTACCGACCCGGATACCGGCGAGGTGCTGGTGCCCGCGGGCGAGTATAAGGTGTCCTCCTTCACCGTGGACAAAGAGCTGCTTGTGAAGATACTGGGCAACATGACCCTGAACGGCGAGCCCATCCCCAACATTGAGATGCTGAAGGACGAGGACACGGACGCCCAGATGGTGGGCGGCATCTATGAGGGCCAGGGCGATCTGCAGACCAGCGTGGGCTATATGTTCATCACCGCCTCCGCCGGCGAGATCGAGGGCTATAACGGCATGTACTATATCATGTCCACCGACGAGGACGGCACGACCTTCACCTTCGACGTTCTCGGCGACGGCGGCGAGAGCCACCTGGACGCCCAGTTCGTCGTGGAAAAGCACCCCGTCGCGGAGGGCGCCTTCAGCACCGATGACGTTGACATGGCCAACGTCGTCAACCTGAGCGAGCTGGCCGCCGCGGGCGAGGAGAGTCCGCTGGCGGCGGATATGCAGACGTGGCTGGGCGACGTTATCGGAGCGCTCGTCATCGCCATGATCGGGGAGGTCCCCGCGGAATAAACGCGTAAAGCATTTTGGTCAAAACGCGTCTGAAGCTGGCTTCAGGCGCGTTTTGCAAAAATCATGAGGAGGAACCGAATGAAACTCGTGAAGAAGCTCGTGTCCGCGATTCTTGCGGCGGCGCTGGTGGTCTCCCTGGGCGGCAGCGCCCTGGCCTGTACCACGGTGGCGGTGGGCAAGGACGCCTCCGCCGACGGCTCCGTGCTGGTCTCCCACACCTGCGACGGCTGGTACGACCACCGCCTGCGGGTCGTGCAGGGCGGCTCCCACGCCGACGGCGAGATGGTGGATATCTACAACGACCCATGCATCGACACAAAGGTCGCCCCGGAGCTGGTGGGCCAGATACCGCAGGTCCCCGAGACATACACCTATTTCAGCATCGCGTACCCCTTCATGAACGAGAAGGGCGTCGTCATCGGCGAGTTCACCTGGACCGGCACCGAGGATATCGTCAGCCCCAACGGCATGATGGTCATCGCCAACCTGGAGCAGATCGGGCTGGCCCGGGCCGACACCGCCAGGGAGTGCGTGCAGATCATGGGCCAGATCGCCGAGCAGTACGGCTACTGCGACGGCGGCGAGTGCCTGCTGGTCGCCGACAACAGCGAGGTGTGGATATTCGAGATATGCGGCGGCGGCCCGCAGTGGACCGCCGACAGCGGCGCGCCCGGCGCTCACTGGGTCGCACGCCGGCTGGGCGACGACCAGGTGTTCGTCGGCGCCAACCGGTCCCGCGTCGGCGTGATCGACTTTGACGATACGGAAAACTTCATGTGGTCCACCGACATTACTGTCCTGCCGGAAGCGCTTGGCTGGTGGAAGCAGGGCGAGCCGTTCAACTATTCCAGGCTATTTGACCCCGAGCCCTTTGGCTATGAATTTTATGCCAGCCGCCGCGAGTGGCGCATGCTGAACCTGCTGGCGCCGTCCCAGAACTTTCCGGTGGTGGGCAGTCAGGAGTACTACGATTTCTCCGTCACGCCCGACGAGCCTGTGAGCGTGCAGAACATCATGGACATATTCAGCGACCACTTTGAAGGGACGAAATATGATATGACCCAGGGTCTGGCCGCAGGGCCGTTCCATAATCCCACCCGCTGGCAGGGCGGCGACAAGCCCGAGGCCGCGGCCGATGAGGATTGGGAGCGCCAGATCGCCCAGTTCCGCTGCACCTACAGCTTCGTGGCCGAGCTGCGCCCCGACCTGCCCGGCGAGATCGGAAGTTTGATGTGGTTCGGCGAGGATTCCCCCGACACCACCGTTTACGTGCCTGTGTACGCCGGGACGACGGAAGTGCCAGAGGCGTGGTCCACCGGCGACCGCTATCACTTCGACCAAAGCTGCGCCTGGTGGGCCTTCAACTTCGTGAACAACTGGGCCAATCTGCGCTGGGACGCCATCTATGCCGATATACGCGCCGAGAGAGCCAAATATGAGGACGCGTTCTTCGCCAGCCACGCCGAGGTGGAGGCCAAAGCCCTTGCGCTTTACAACGCCGGGGATATCGACGGCGCCAAAGCCGTGCTGACCGGCTATGTGAACGACAACATGAACCAGGTCTACGAGGGCCGGTGGGACTTCGCCTGGACGCTGGTGGGCCGCTATCAGGACGGCATGGTCGTGGGCGATGAGCTGGGCGACGGCTACGAGACTCCCGGTTATCCCGTGGATCGGCTGGAAGCGGTGGGCTACGGCCAGACCAGCCTGGACGACAAGGCGGAGCTGGGCATCCAGTGAGCCGGAGCGGACAAGAGAAAAGACTGCTTTCCCGTGGGGGAAGGCAGTCTTTTTTCCAATGTTGCGTATCACGCCATAGCAGCCTCACAGCAGATCGTCTTCTTCTATCACGTGGGCCTTGAGAAGGTTGGTGTGACCGGTGCGGCCCAGGGGCACGCCCGCGGTGATGACCACCGTGTCGCCCAGGTTCACCAGCTTCTCTTTCACCGCTACCTCACAGGCCATGGCCATGATACGGTCGGTGCTGGTAACCTCGCCGGTGAGCACCGGGATGGTGCCCCAGCACAGGGCCAGCTGCCGGCGGACCCGCTCGTGCATGGTCAGGGCCACCACCGGGCAGGCGGGCCGGAAGCGGGCGATCATGCGGGCGGTGCTGCCGGAGGCCGTGGCGGTCAGGATGGCCGTGGCGTTCAGGTCCTTGGCGGTGATGGCGCTGGTGTGGGTGATGGCGTCGCTGATGGAGGGGGCCGCGACCTGCTCGAATTCCTTGAACTCCCGCCAGTAGCCTGCGGCGGACTCCGCCTCTGTGACGATATCGGCCATGGCGGTCAGGGCCTCGATGGGGTACTTGCCGCTGGCGGTCTCGCCGGAGAGCATGACGCAGCTGGTGCCGTCGAACACGGCGTTGGCAACGTCGGATACCTCCGCCCGGGTGGGCCGGGGATTGCGTATCATGGAGTCCAGCATCTGGGTGGCGGTGATGACGGGCTTGCTCTCCAGAAGGCACTTGTCGATCATCTTCTTCTGGATGATGGGCACACGGGCGGCGGGGATCTCCACGCCCAGGTCGCCGCGAGCCACCATGACGCCGTCGGCGGCCATGATGATCTCCTCCATGTTGTCAACGCCCTCCTGGTTCTCGATCTTGGCGATGATGCGCACGCCGTCGCCGCCGCATTCATGCAGGACCTCACGGATGGCCTGCACGTCGCTGGCCTTGCGGACAAAGGAGGCGGCGATGAAATCGAAGTCGTTCTCCACGCCGAAGCGGATGTCCTCGATGTCCTTTTCCGTGATAGCGGGCAGATGGATGCTGGCGCCGGGGATGTTGATGGACTTGTGGTTGGACAGAACGCCGCCGTTCTCCACCCGGCAGACGATCTCCCGGCCGTCGATCTTCTCCACCCGGATGGCCACCAAGCCGTCGTCGATCAGGATCTGCTGGCCGGGGGCTACCTCGTTGTGCAGCTCCTTATAGGTGACCGCCACACGATGACTGTCCCCCACCGCGTCCTCGGTGGTCAGGGTGAAGGTGTCCCCCTCCGTCAGGGTCACGGCGTTTTCCGCAAAGGTGCGGATGCGGATCTCCGGGCCCTTGGTGTCCAGCACCGTGGCCACAGGGCGGCTGATGGTGTCCCGCACGGAGTTGAGCAGATGGAGCCGTTTCAGATGCTCTTCATGGGTGCCGTGGGAGAAATTGAACCGGGCGGCGTCCATGCCGGCGCGGATCAGGCCGCGTATCTTTTCCTCGCTGTCCACGGCGGGACCAAGCGTGCAGATGATTTTTGTCCTTCTCATATCGTGCGCCTCCTGAATGAAGTCTGTTCTTGAGCCATGACGCTATTATACAGGATATCCGCGGGTTTTTCCATAGCGCGGCGGCAAAACCCTCCCCATTTGGGGCGATTTTTGCTATAATGACAGCATAAATGATAACACGGGAGGGGCAGCCATGAACAGGGGAGAGCCAAATACGCCGGACAGGATCGTCATACGCGGCGGGCGGGTGCATAACCTGAAAAACATCGACGTGGACATACCGCTGGGCAGGATCGTGGCCATCGCGGGCGTGTCCGGGTCCGGCAAATCCTCCCTGGCCCTGGGCATTTTGTACGCGGAGGGGTCCAGGCGGTACCTGGAATCCCTGTCCACCTACACCCGCCGGAGGATGACCCAGGCGGAAAAGGCCCAGGTGGACCAGGTGCTGTACGTCCCGGCGGCGCTGGCCCTGCGCCAGCGGCCCGGTGTGCCCGGTATACGCAGTACGTTCGGCACCGGTACGGAGCTTTTGAACAGCCTGCGGCTGATGTACTCCCGGCTGGCAAGCCACCGCTGCCCCAAGGGCCATTACGTGCCGCCGTCCCTGCGGGTGGCGGCGGGTCTGCCGCTGGTATGCCCCGTGTGCGGCGAGAGCTTTTTCGCCCCCGGCGCGGAGGAGCTGGCTTTCAACAGCCAGGGCGCATGCAAGACCTGCGACGGTACGGGCGTGGTGCGCACGGTGGACGAGACCACGCTGGTGCCGGACGAGTCTCTGTCCATCGATGAGGGGGCGGTGGCCCCCTGGCAGACGCTCATGTGGTCGCTGATGAAGGATATCGCCCGGGAGATGGGCGTGCGTACCGACGTGCCCTTCCGGGAGCTGACCGAAAAAGAGCGGGAGATAGTCTTTCACGGACCCGCCGTCAAGAAAAATATCATCTATCAGAACAAGACCAGCGGCGCGGCCGGGGATATGGACTTCACCTACTTCAACGCCACTTATACCGTGGAAAACGCCCTTTCCAAGGTGAAGGACGAGAAGGGCATGAAGCGGGTGGAGAAATTTCTGCGCCAGGACGTGTGCCCGGACTGCAGCGGGACAAGGCTCTCCGACGCCGCCCGTGCGCCAAAGCTCCGGGGCATATCGTTGGCCCAGGCGTGCGAAATGACCCTGGCCGAGCTTGTGGAATGGGTCAACGGCGTGCCGGGGTCCCTGCCGGAGGAAATGCGGCCCATGGCGGAGAGCATCTGCCAGTCGTTCCAGGGCGCGGCAAAGCGCCTGACGGACCTGGGGCTTTCCTACCTGACGCTGGACCGGGCCGCCTCCACGCTGTCCACCGGCGAGCGCCAGCGGATGCAGCTGGCGCGGGCCGTGCGCAACCGCACCACCGGCGTGCTGTATGTGCTGGACGAGCCGTCCATCGGTCTGCACCCGTCGAATCTGGAGGGGCTGACCGGGGTGATGCAGGACCTGGTGGCCGACGGCAACTCGGTGGTGCTGGTGGACCACGACACGAACGTGCTATCCCAGGCGGATTGGCTCATTGAGCTGGGTCCGGGGGCGGGCGCGGACGGTGGGCAGATCATCGTCCAGGGCCCGCTGGCCCAGGCGGAGAATGACCCGGCCTCCCGCATCGGCGGGTTTCTCACGGGGAAAAGCACCGTCCGGGTGGGCAGGCATGTCCCGCCGGGGGAGATGTTCGCCCTGGGGACCATCCACCTGTCCACGTCCGAAATACACACAGTGAAGCCGTTGGAGGTCGATTTCCCGAAAGGGCGGCTCATCGCGGTGACCGGCGTGTCTGGCTCGGGCAAGACCACCATGGTGCTGGAAAGTCTCATCCCGGCGCTGGAGGCGTCCATACGGGGCGGCCGGCTGCCGGCGCACGTGAAGGCCATATCCGCCGGCGGCATCGGGCAGGTCAAGCTCATCGACGCCACGCCCATCGGCGTCAACGTGCGCTCCACGGTGGCCACATATGCCGATGTACACGACGAGCTGCGCAAGGCCTACGCCCGCACGGCGGACGCAAAAGCGCAGGGGTACAAGGCCGGGGATTTTTCCTACAACACCGGACGGCTGCGCTGCCAGACCTGCGACGGCACCGGGGTCATCCAGCTGGACGTGCAGTTTTTGCCGGACGTGCAGATACCATGCCCGGACTGCGGCGGGTCCCGGTACGGCAAAAAAGCCGGACTGGTCCGGCGCGTGCCCAGGGGCGGCGGTCAGGCTTACGCGCTGCCGGAGCTGATGGACATGAGCGTGGACCAGGCCCTGGCCGTGTGCGCCGACCTGCCTCTGGTGGCACGGCGGCTGGACGTGCTGCGGGAGCTGGGCTTGGGTTATCTCACCCTGGGGGAGGAAACGCCAAGCCTCTCCGGCGGAGAGGCGCAGCGGCTGAAGCTGGCAAGCGAGATGGGCAGAGGCCAGACCGACGCGGTGTTCGTCTTTGACGAGCCCACGATTGGCCTGCACCCCCTGGACGTGCAGACGCTGCTGCATGTGTTTGAGCGGCTCATGGAAAACGGCGCGACTGTCATCGTCATTGAGCACGATCTGGACGTGATCGCAAACGCCGACTATGTGATCGACATGGGCCCGGATGGTGGCGAACAGGGCGGCGAGATCGTCGCGGCCGGCACGCCGGAGGCGATATGCGCCTGTGAAAAAAGCAAGACGGGGCGGTATCTAAGGCGGCATATCACCGGCGGGCGATGATCATTTGTCCAGCCAGAGGAAGTCCATGAAGCCGGGGATGAGCTTTTCCCAGCTGGCCTCGTTGTGGGCGCCGCCCTGCTGGCATTCGACTTTTGTCACCGCGCCCTTGTCCTGGAGCATTTGGGCCAGCTCCAGGTTGTGCTTCGCGGTGGGCGTTTCATAGTCGTCCAGCTTGCTCCGGGGGCGCTTGGCCTCTTTGGTGCCCCAGGAGAGGTATATCCGGCTGTCCGGGTCGATGGAAGAATCCCGGATGTCCCGGCGCAGACTGGGCATGCAGGGGTTGATGGAGCTGGATACGCACGCGGCCTTGGAATATACGCCGTTATATTTCACGGCGGCGTACAGGCTCATGAGCCCGCCCATGGAGGACCCGCCGATGGCCGTGGCCTCCCGGGCGGGGTATGTACGGTATTCCCGGTCGATCAGAGGTTTGAGTTCTTCGGTCATGAAGTCCATGGTCGCCTCGCCCGTTCCAAGCAGGTCGCCCCAGAACTTGCCCCGGAAGTGGTAGGGGCAGTATTCATAAAGCCGCTCGTTGCCCTCGTGGCCGCACTCGATGCCCACGACGATGAGCGGCTTTTCCCAGCTCTGCAGAAAGTCCAGCAGCCCCCAGCACTTGCCAAAGGTGGCGTCCGCGTCGGTGAAGAGGTTATGGCCGTCGAAAAAGTACATGACCGGGTAGCGGTCCGTGGAGTTGTCGTAGCCCTCGGGCAGCCAGATGTGCAGCGGGCGGTTCTTGTTTTTGGGGGTGAAGAGCATGTCGCGCTTTATCAGCATCGGAAAAGCCTCCCAGAAATTGGATGATGCTATCATAGCACGTTTTTGTTCATACGTCCAATGAAACGACATATTGCGGAACGGGTGGGGATTGTGGTATAGTTTTCCTGTAGTTGAATACGGAGAAAACGTCCGGTGCCCCTGACCGCAGTACGCCGCGGGGCCAGGGGGTAAAAGGGAAGCGGGTGCGAATCCCGCACGAACTCGTCACTGTGTTCGGGGAGCATAAGGCATGGCGCGAAAAGCGCGGTCACTGCCGTTATGGTGGGAAGGCTGCTTTATGTAATGATCCGTCAGCCAGGAAACCTGCCGGCGCGTTTGGTACAGGGGCTTTCAGCGGGCCCCAGGCCACGAGGGACTTGGCCGTATCGGTACCGGCGCTGCCGTGGGGGCAAACGCTCCCGCGGCGGGGCCTGGGTCGTTGCCGCCTTTTGTCCCATGTGGGACAAAGGGCGTTTTTTGCGCCCCCGACCGTCCACACGCCCTCGCTCCGGGAACGCTGTATCAAAAAAGGAGTGTGTATCATGAAGAAGTTTGTATCCATCCTGCTGGCCGCGCTGCTTGTGTTCTCTCTGGTGGCCACCGCTTTTGCCGCCGAGGAAGCCGAGGAGGACGAGGAAAACTACGAGACCGGCGACGCCTCTCTGGACGACGCCCGCAACGCCGACGGCATCGGGGACAATGAACTGATGGTGGTCAGCTTCGGCACCAGCTTCAACGACAACCGCCGCCTGACCATCGGCGCCATCGAGACGGCGCTGGAGAAGGCGTTTCCCGACTGGAGCGTGCGCCGGGGCTTCACCAGCCAGATCGTCATCGACCACGTGCTCGAGCGGGACGGGGAGGTCATCGACAACGTGGACCAGGCGTTGCAGCGGGCCGTGGACAACGGCGTGAAGCGGCTGGTGGTCCAGCCTACCCATTTGATGGACGGCTATGAGTACAACGACCTGGCGGACGCGGTGGCTCGGTACGCGGACGATTTTGAGGCGGTGGCGCTGGGCAAGCCGGTCCTGGCCGACGACGCCGACTTTCAGGCGGTGGCAAAGGCTGTCACCGCCGCCACGGCGGCATACGACGACGGCCGGACCGCCATCGTGTTCATGGGCCACGGCACCGAGGCCGCGTCCAACGGCGTGTACGCCAAAATGCAGCGGGCGTTGACGGACGGGGGGTATGCAAACTACTTCGTGGGCACCGTGGAGGCAAAACCCGATCTTGACGACGTGCTGGCCGCCGTGGGCGCGGGGGATTACAGCCGGGTGGTGCTCCGGCCGCTGATGATCGTGGCCGGGGACCACGCCAACAACGATATGGCCGGGGACGGGGAGGACTCCTGGAAGAGCGCTTTCCAGGCCGCCGGGTACGACGTGGCGTGCGTCGTGCAGGGCCTGGGAGAGATGGAGGACATACAGGCGCTTTTAGTGTCCCATGCAAGGGCCGCTATGGACACACTGGGCCAGGGAGAGCTTGCCCCGGCGGCGGGACAGGATGAGGCGAACGGTCCCGTGTACGCGGAGGACCTGCTGGACGGCGCATATGACATCGCCGTGGATTCCAGCTCATCCATGTTCCGCGTGGTCTCCTGCACCCTGACGGTGGCCGACGGCGCCATGACCGCCGAAATGACCATGGGCGGCACGGGGTATCTGTATGTCTACCCCGGCACGGCGGACGAGGCCGCCAAAGCGGATACGGCGGACTATATCCCCTATGGGGAAAACGGCGACGGCGCGCATGTGTTTTCTGTGCCGGTGGAAGCGCTGAACGCCGACGTACCCCTGGCGGCGTTCAGCAAAAATAAGCAGACCTGGTACGACAGGACCCTGGTGTTCCGCTCCGACGCGCTGCCGGAGGACGCTTTTGCCGAATCGGATGGCCTGGACCTGGCCGACGGGACGTACACCGTGGAGGTGACCCTCTCCGGCGGGTCCGGGAAGGCCACCGTGGAAAGCCCCGCCGCGCTCACGGTGGAGGACGGCAAGGCCACGGCCCATATCGTGTGGAGCAGCGCCAACTATGATTACATGAAGGTGGACGGCGTGCGGTACGACATGGCCAACACCGAGGGCAACTCGGCCTTCGACATCCCCGTGCCGGCCTTCGATGAGGACATCCCCATCGTGGCGGACACGGTGGCCATGGGCACGCCCCACGAGATCGAGTACACCCTGCGCTTCGACGGCGCGTCTATCCAGACCCGGCCGTGAGACGGGCGCTGTGCTGGCTGCTGGCGGCGCTGTGCCTGGGGCTGTGGGCCGTTCCCGCGCATGCGGCGGAAGGGCCCGTGGGCTCCATGGAGCTTGCTTACGCCCAGCAGTTTTCCGTGGACTATTACCCGGACGGGGCCGCGCTCATCACCATAGCGGGCCGGGAGCGGTACTGGCTGACGCCCGAGGGGGCCGACGCCCCGGACGATCTGGACGAGGACATCACCGTGCTGCGCGGGCCCCTGGACCGGGTGTATCTGGCGGCGTCGGCGGCGATGGACTTTTTCCGGGCGCTGGACGCGCTGGACGCGGTGCGCCTGACCAGCACCACCGCCGCCAACTGGACGCTGCCGGAGGTGGTCGAGGCGCTGGACGAGGGCAGCATGCTCTATGCGGGCAAATACGCTTCCCCGGACTATGAGCTGGTGCTGTCGGAGCGTGCCGACATCGCCATCGAGTCCACCATGATCTGGCACAGTCCGGAGACCGCCGAACAGCTGGAGGCGCTGGGTATCCCCGTGCTGGTGGAGCGGTCCAGCTATGAGCCGAACCCTTTGGGGCGGATGGAGTGGATCAAGCTGTACGGTCTGCTCACCGGCCGGGAGGAAGAGGCCGCGGCCTTTTTCGACGCTCAGATGGAGCGGCTGGCGACCGTGCTGGAAAGCGCTGAGAATAATGACGGCGGTCCCACGGTGGCGTTTTTCTTCATCAACTCCAACGGCGCCGTGAACGTGCGCAAGCCGGGGGACTATATCGCCCGGCTGATCGAGATGGCCGGGGGCGAATATGTCCTCCACTCTGACGGTGAGGACGACAACGATCTGTCCACCATGAACATGCAGATGGAGGCGTTTTATGACGCGGCACGGGACGCGGACGTGCTCATTTATAACAGCACCATCGACGCCGAGCTGGAAACGATCGACCAGCTGCTGCAAAAAAGCCCGCTGCTGGCGGACTTTAAGGCCGTGCAGAGCGGGGACGTGTGGTGCATGGGCCGGGATATGTACCAGCGGGCCACGGGCCTGGGGGACCTGCTGGCGGACCTGTACGCCGTGATATCCGGCCAAGGGGACGAGGCGGATTTGACTTTCCTGCACCGGCTCACATGAGAAAGGGGGCCGCGATCTTGGCCCGAAAAAAACGGTATATGCTGGGCTACGCCGTGCTTTTGGCGCTGCTGGGGCTGCTGCTGGCCATGAACTTGGGCATCGGCACCGTGGGCATGCGGCCGGGAGAAATTCTGGCGCTGCTGCGCCACCCGGGCGGCCAGAGCGCCCAGGCGCGGATACTGTGGCAGATACGCTTTCCCCGGACGCTGGCGGCGGCGCTGCTGGGCGGGGCGCTGGCACTGTCAGGATTTTTGCTGCAAACGTTTTTCGCCAACCCCATCGCGGGGCCATTCGTGCTGGGCATTTCCTCCGGGGCCAAGCTGGCGGTGGCGCTGGTGATGATCGCCGCCCTGGGCCGGGGGCTGGCGCTGCCGTCCGCCGCGCTCATAGCCGCGGCCTTCGCCGGGTCGCTGCTGTCTACGGGGTTTATACTGGCCGTGTCCGGCAAGGTCCGGCGCATGGGCACGCTCATTATATGCGGCGTGATGATCGGGTACATATGCGCCGCCATCACGGACCTGCTGGTCACCTTCGCGGACGACGCCAACATCGTGAACCTGCACAACTGGTCAATGGGCAGCTTTTCCGGCGTCACCTGGGCCAATGTGCGCACCATGGCGCTGGTGGTGCTGGCGGGGTTCGGCTGCGCCATGGCGCTGTCCAAGCCCATGGGGGCTTACCAGCTGGGGCCGGTGTACGCGGCCAATATGGGCGTGAACGTCCGGCGGCTCCGGGCGGCGCTCATTGTGCTGTCCAGCCTTCTGTCCGCCTGCGTCACGGCCTTCGCCGGGCCGGTGTCCTTCGTGGGCGTGGCGGTGCCCCACCTGGTGAAGAGCCTTTTTGGCACCGCAAAGCCCCTGGCGGCGCTGCCGGCCTGCTTTCTGGGCGGGTCAGTGTTCTGCCTTTTCTGCGATTTATTGGCCCGGACGCTGTTCGCGCCCACGGAGCTGGCCATCGGCTCCGTGACGGCGGTGTTCGGCGCGCCGGTGGTCATATGGCTCATGCTCCGGCGACAGGGAGGGCGGGACGATGGGTGACGGGCTGCTCTATACAAAGGACCTGGCCGTGGGCTACGGCGGCGTGACCGTGGTAAATGGCATCGAGCTTTCCGTACAGCCGGGGCGCATCGTCACGCTCATTGGCCCCAACGGGGCGGGCAAGTCCACGGTCCTGAAAACCATCACCCGCCAGCTTGCGCCTACCGGCGGCGCGGTGGTCCTGGATGGCCGGGACCTGCGCGCTGTGCCCGAGCGGGACCTGGCCAGGACCGAGGCGATATTGATGACGGCACGGCCCGCGCCGGAGCTGATGACATGCTTCGATGTGGTCAGCGCGGGGCGGTATCCATATACCGGGCGGCTGGGGCTTCTCACCGAGGCCGACCGGGCAGAGGTCCGGCGGGCCATGGATTTAGTGGGCGTGACAGCCCTTGCGGACAAGGATTTTACCCGGGTCAGCGACGGGCAGCGCCAGCTTGTGATGCTGGCACGGGCCATATGCCAGCGGCCACGGCTGCTGGTGCTGGACGAGCCCACGTCGTACCTGGACGTGCGGTATAAATTAAAGCTGTTGACGGTGCTGAAGGACCTGGCGGCGCGGGAAGGGCTGGCCGTGCTCATGAGCCTGCACGAGCTGGCCCTGGCCCGCCGGGTGTCCGACACGCTGGTGTGCGTGGCGGACGGTGTCATCGACCGTATCGGTCCGCCGGAGGAGATTTTCACCCCGGGCACTATGGCGCGGCTGTTCGGCGTGACGGAAGAGTTGCTGGCCCAGGCCAGGGCTGAAGGGCTCAGGTGGGAGGAGCTCTATGGCTTTTGAGCACTATGTCCGGGCGGGACAAAAGCTTTTGCGCTGCGGCTATACCACCGGCACCTGCGCGGCCCTGGCGGCCCAGGGGGCTGCCACGCTGCTGCTCACAGGCCAAGGGCCAAAGGCGCTGGAGTTGACCACGCCCAAGGGCGTACCCGTGTCCGTGGCGCCGCTTTACTGCCGCATGGAGGGTGAAAGCGCCGTCTGCGCCGTGGAGAAGGACGCGGGCGACGATGCGGACGTGACCGACGGGCTGGCTATCGTGGCCACGGTCCGCAGGACAAGCGCTCCCGGTATCACCATCGACGGCGGCCCGGGCGTGGGCCGGGTGACGAGGCCGGGGCTGGACCAGCCGGTGGGCGCGGCGGCCATCAACAGCGTCCCAAGGCGCATGATCGAGGACCAGGTGCGGGCCGTGTGCGAAAAATGCGGCTATACGGCTGGGCTGGCCGTCACGCTCTCGGTCCCCGGCGGGGAGGAAGCGGCCAAACGCACGTTTAACCCCCAACTGGGCGTGGAGGGCGGCATTTCCATTCTGGGCACTTCCGGCGTGGTGGAGCCCATGAGCGAAAAGGCCCTGGTGGACACCATCGAATTGGAGCTGCGCCAGGTTGCGGCGCGGGGCGGGCGGCTCATCCTGACGCCGGGCAATTACGGCATGGACTATGTGCGCGAGCAGGGCTGGGACCGACTGGCGCCGGTGGTGAAGTGCTCCAATTTTATTGGCGACGCTCTGGACGCCGCCGCCCAACTGGGGTTTTCGGAGGTGCTTTTGGTGGGGCACATCGGCAAGCTGGTCAAGCTGGCGGCGGGAGTCATGAACACCCACTCCCGCTATGCCGACGGTCGAGCGGAGGTCTTTTGCGCCCACGCCGCTTTAGCCGGGGCGGACCGGGCGTTATGCCGAGGGCTCATGGACGCGGCCACGGCGGACGCATGCTTGGCGCTACTGGATGAAGCGGGGCTGCGTGAGCCTGTGCTGCAAAGCATTCTGACTGCCGTCCAGCGGCATTTGGACCTGCGGGTCCGGGGGGCTTATACGGCCGGCGCGGCGGTGTTTTCCAATGAATTCGGCCCGCTGGGCTGTACGGACGGGGCCAGTGCGATCTTGACCCGTTGGCAGGGATAGGAGAGAACTATGATACATTTTGTGGGCGCAGGTCCCGGCGCGGCGGACCTGATCACATTGCGAGGCGCGGAGCATTTGCGCACAGCGGACGCGATCGTGTACGCGGGAAGTCTGGTGAACCCTGCGCTGCTGGCCTATGCCAAAGACGGCTGCCGGGTGTACAACAGCGCGGAGATGACGCTGGAACAGGTGCTGGACGTGCTGCTGGCCGCGGAAAAGGCGGGCCAGACCGCCGTACGGCTGCACACCGGCGATCCCAGCCTGTACGGGGCTATCCGGGAGCAGATGGACGCGCTGAAAGCCGCCGGCGCTGCCTACGACGTGACGCCGGGGGTGTCCAGCTTTTGCGGCGCGGCCGCGGCATTGAACGCCGAGTACACCCTGCCCGGTGTGAGCCAGACGGTCATCATCACCCGTCTTGCCGGACGGACGGCCGTGCCGGAGCGGGAGGCGCTGTCCGCCCTGGCCGAACACGGGGCCAGCATGGTGCTCTTTCTCTCCGCCGGGATGCTGCCGGCGGTGCAGGAGGCCCTGCTGCAGGGGGCATATACGCCCGATACCCCCGCCGCGCTGGTGTACAAGGCCACCTGGCCGGAGCAGCGGGTGGTGCGCTGCACGGTGGGTACGCTGGCCCGGTTTGGACAAGAGGCTGGTATCCAAAACACGGCGCTGATTTTGGTGGGGGACTTTCTGGGTCCGGACTATGAGCGAAGCAAGCTCTATGACCCCAGCTTTACCACCGGCTTTCGCCAGGGGGAGGGGCCATGAAGCTATATTATCTGGCCTTTTCAGACAGGGGCATGGAACTGGCCGAAAAACTGGCCGGCGCATTGGGCGGCGAGGCGGCCAGATGCGGAGAGCCGCTTGACCTGGACGGGTGGACGGCGGCGCGGTTTAATGCCGGCGCGGGGTTAATATTCGTGGGCGCGGCGGGTATCGCCGTGCGGGCCATCGCGCCGTACGTGCGGGACAAGACGCGGGACCCGGCGGTGGTGGCGGTGGACGAGTACGGCCATTTCGCCGTGCCGCTGCTCAGCGGGCATTTGGGCGGGGCAAACGATCTGGCCCGGTCCATCGCCCGTGTCTGCGGCGCTGTGGCCGCCGTCACCACGGCCACGGACGCGGGGGGCGTGTTCGCCGTGGACGCCTGGGCGCGCAGCCAAAACTGCGCCGTGCTGGACCCTGAAAAAATCAAGACGATCTCAGGCCGGCTGCTGGCCGACGGGTCTATACGGCTGCATAGCCCTTGGCCCATTGAGGGTGAGCCTCCGGCGGGGGTGGAGCTGACGGACGATGAAAACTGCGACGTGCGCCTGGACGTGCGGGATACGCAAACGGACGCGCTGCGGCTGGCGCCTCGGGTGGCCGTGCTGGGCGTGGGGTGCAAAAGCGGCATAGATCAGGCCGCGCTGGAAGAGGCACTGGCGGGCATGCTGGAAAGGACCGGGCTGCGCCCGGAGGCCATTTGCGCCGTGGCGTCCATCGATCTCAAGCAAAACGAGCCGGGACTGCTGGGGTTTTGCAACGCCCACGGCTGGCCGCTTTTGACTTATAGCGCCGGCGCGCTGGGCGCGGTGCCGGGGGAGTTTACGTCGTCCGCTTTTGTCCAAACCGTGACCGGGGTGGACAACGTGTGCGAGCGGGCGGCTGTGCTGGCCTCCGGCGGGGTTTTGCGGTGGAAAAAGATGGCCGGCGGCGGCGTCACCATGGCCGTGGCGCTCAGGCCCTGCCGGTTCACGTGGAGGTGGCTCGATGGGTAAGCTGTTCGTGGTGGGCATCGGCCCCGGCGACCCGGCAATGATGACCGGTCAGGCACGGGCCGCGCTGGACGAGGCCGGCGTGCTGTGCGGCTATGACACATATGTAGGCCTCATCCGGGACATGTACCCTGGCAAGCAAATCCATACCACGCCCATGCGCCGGGAGCCGGAGCGGTGCCGCGCCGCGCTGGAAATGGCGGCGGCGGGAAAAACCGTGGCGCTGGTGTGCGGCGGTGACGCCGGGGTGTACGGCATGGCCGCGCCGGTGCTGGAGCTGGCGGAGGCCTACCCGGCGGCGGACATCGAGGTCATCCCCGGCGTGACGGCGGCGCTGGCGGGGGCGGCGGCCCTGGGCGCGCCGTTGGGCCACGATTTTTGCGTGATTTCTCTATCCGACCTGCTCACGCCCTGGGACATGATCCAGCGGCGGCTGCGGGCAGCGGCGGCGGGGGATTTCGTGCTGTGCCTTTATAACCCCGCGTCCAGCCGAAGACCAGACCATCTGCGCAGGGCCTGCGATGTGCTGCTGGACGCAGGGAAAAGCCCGGACACGGCATGCGGCTGGGTCCGCAACATCGGACGCGCCGGCGAGACACGCCGTATCCTGCCCCTGGCCGCGCTGCGGGAAGAAGCTGTGGACATGTTCACCACCGTGTTTGTGGGCAGCAGAGCCACTTTCGTGCAGGGCGACAGGCTCATTACGCCCAGGGGGTATGGGCTGTGAAGATCGTGGTATTCGGCGGAACGACCGAGGGCCGGGAACTGTCCCACGCGCTGGCGGCGCTGGGCGCGTCGGTCACGGTCTGCGTGGCCACGGACTATGGCCGGGAGCAGCAGGGCGTGGCCCAGGGCGTTGATGTCCGCACCGGACATCTGGACGCGGGCGGCATGGTGGCGGTTTTATCCGGGGCGGACCTGTGCGTGGACGCTACCCACCCTTACGCCACGGCTGCCACGGCCAATATCCGGGCCGCGTCAGAGCTGGCGGGGGTGGCCTACAAGCGGCTGCTGCGGCCGGAAAGCAAGCTTCCCGCCGACGCCGTGACCGTGCCGGACGCGGAAAGCGCGGCGGCGTATCTGGCGGATAGACCGGGCAACGTGCTTTTGGCTACCGGGTCCAGGGAACTGCAAGCTTTCGCAGGGCTGGACAGGGCGCGGCTGTACGCTCGGGTGCTCCCGGCGGCGGAGAGCCTTGCGCTGTGCGCTTTGGCGGGCATCCCCAGCCGGAACATCATCGCCATGCAGGGACCGTTTTCCGCGGAGCTGGACCTGGCGCTGCTGCGGCAGTTTGATATCCGCTATCTGGTGACCAAGGACGGCGGCGGGCCCGGTGGGTTCGATGCAAAGGCCAGGGCCGCGTCTGAAGCTGGCGCGACGCTGATCGTCCTGCGCCGGCCAGTGGAGGACGGCGAGGACTACGAAACGGTGCTGCAATATTGTAAGGAGCTTTTGAAATGCAAGTGACGCTGATCGGCGCGGGAGCCGGACCGGATACCCTGACCGCCCAGGCTTTGGCGGCTCTGACCCAGGCCCAGGCCCTGGTGGGCGCGCCAAGACTGTTGGAAAGTCTCGGGGCGCTGTACGAATGTCCCGCATATCCGGCCAGCACGGCCCGGGATATGCTGGCCGCGCTGGAGGCGCTGGACTGTGAGCGTGCGGCGGTGGTATTCAGCGGGGACAGCGGCTTTTTCTCCGGGGCGCGGTCATTGTTGCCGCTTTTGCGCGAGCGGGGTTATGACACGGCCGTGCTGCCCGGTATATCCAGCGTGCAAATGCTGGCCGCACGGCTGGGCCGGCCCTGGCAGGACTGGCATTTGGCGTCGGCCCACGGCGTGGACGCGGACGCGCCGGCGGAGCTCATGGGCGGCAAGCCCGTGTTCTTTTTGACCGGCGGGAAGCTGGGTCCGGCGGAACTGTGCGGGCAGCTGGTCCGGGCGGGGCTTGGCGGGCTTGCCGTCACGGTGGGGGAAAACCTGGCGTGCCCCGGCGAGCGCATGATCTCCGGCACGGCGGCGGCGCTGGCGGAAAAATCTTTCGCGCCCCTGAGCGTGCTGTTGGCGGAGGCGGCCCCGGTGCTGCCACGCCGGACCCCCGGCTGGCCGGACGATGTGTTTATCCGGGGCAACACGCCCATGACCAAGCAGACGGTCCGGGCGGCGGTTTTATCCAAGCTGGCGGTGACGCCCCATGACGTGTGCTGGGACGTGGGCGCGGGAACGGGCAGCGTCAGCGTGGAGCTGGCAGCGCTGGCGCGGCGGGTGTACGCCGTGGAGCGAGACACCGACGCCTGCGAGTTGATCCGGCAAAACCGGGAGAAGTTTTACGCCTGGAACCTGTCGGTCGTGCAAGGCACAGCCCCGGAGGCGCTGGAAAATTTGCCCGCGCCGGACGCGGTGTTTATCGGCGGCAGCGGCGGGAAGTTGGGGGCCATTTTGGACGCGGCCTTTGGGAAAAATCAGGCCGTGCGGGCATGTGTCAGCGCCGTGACGCTGGAGACGGTGCACGCCGCGGTGGAGGGCTTTGCCCGCCTGGGCGTGGAGCCGGACATCGTGCAGATCGCCGTGAGCGGGGTGAAGAGGGCGGGGCAGCTGCACATGCTCCAAGCCAACGACCCGGTGTTTCTCATCACGGGAGGCCGGTCATGATCCGGCTGCTGGTGACCGCGCCGGCATCCGGCGGCGGCAAAACGGCCCTCACCTGCGCCCTGCTGCGGGCCATGCAGCGGCGGGGCGTGGACGTGTGCGCCTTTAAATGCGGGCCGGATTACATAGACCCCATGTTCCACCGGACGGCTCTGGGGGCGGACAGCCACAACCTGGACCTGTTTTTGGCCGGGGAAGACCGGGTCCGGGCCGTTTACGCCCGGTACGCGGCTGGTCACGGCGGGGCGATATGCGAGGGCGTCATGGGCCATTACGACGGCCTTGGGGGCACGGACAGGGCCAGCGCGTGGCATTTGGCGGACACGCTGGACATGCCCGCTCTGCTGGTGCTGCGGCCCAAGGGGGCCAGCCTGACGCTGGCGGCGCTGGTGAAGGGGCTTAATGATTTCCGCACGCCCAGCCATTTGGCCGCTGTTATTCTCAATGACTGCACGCCCGCGCTGGCGGAGAGTCTGGCGCCCATGTTGGAGCGGGAGACGGGCCTGCCCGTGGTGGGCTTTCTGCCCCACGTGGACCTGGCGGCGCTGCCCAGCCGTCATTTGGGGCTGGTGACCGCCGGGGAGATACCGGCGCTGACCGGACGGCTGGACGCGCTGGGGGCGGCGTTGGAGGCAAACGCGGACATAGACCGGCTGCTGGCCCTGTGCGACGGGCCCGCGCCGGAGGCGGTGACCGTACCCCATACGCCGACAGTGGCCCGTATCGCCGTGGCGCTTGACGAGGCGTTCTGCTTCGCCTACGCCGAGAGCTTGGACGCGCTGGTTGACGCGGGGGCGGAGCTGGCGTTTTTCAGCCCGATGCATGACGAGCGTTTGCCGGAGAACATCGGCGGGCTGTACCTGCCGGGAGGGTACCCGGAGCTGCACGCCCGGGCATTGGCGGAAAACGGGTCCATGCGCGCCGCTGTGAGGCAAGCGGTGGAAAACGGGCTGCCCACCGTGGCGGAGTGCGGAGGGTATCTCTACCTCTGCCAAAGCCTGAAGGACGAAACGGGGGAGCGCTTTCCCATGGCCGGCGTGCTGCCCGGTGATGGCACACGCCGGGACCGGCCCGTGCGCTTTGGGTACGCGGATATGATCGCCGGGGAGGACAGTCTGCTGTTCCGGGCCGGGGAGACAGTACACGTACACGAATTTCACTATTGGGACACGGAATGTCCCGGCGGGGCGTTCCGGCTGCAAAAGCCTGTGACGGGCCGGACCTGGGCGGAAGGATACGCCTCGCCCACGCTGTACGCCGGGTTCCCCCATCTATACTTCGCCGGACGGCCTGAACTGGCGAGCCGGTTCGTGCTGGCCGCAAAGGAGGCAAGCCGATGAACTGTCATATCCTGCCCAGCGATGAGAAAGCGCGGGCCGCCGCCCACTCTCGCTGGGCCAACTGCGCCCACCCGCTGGGAAGTCTGGGGCTGTTGGAAACGGCGTTGGAGGATATCGCGGCGATGACGGGCAGCGCGGACATCGCCCTCAGGCCCCGGACGCTGGTCGTATTCTGCGCCGACAACGGCGTGGTGGCCCAGGGCGTGACCCAGACGGGCAGCGCCGTCACCGGCGTGGTGGCCCGGGCATTGGCGGCGAGCGCGTCCACGGCCAATCGAATGGCGGCGGTGGCGGACTGCCGGGTCCTGCCGGTGGACATGGGCATGCTGGATTTCGCGCCATGCCCCGGCGTGCTGGACCGGCGGGTGGGCAATGGTACCGCCGACATCACCTTGGGTCCCGCCATGAGCCGAACCCAGGCGGAGCAGGCCGTGGAGATCGGCATAGAATTGGCGGCGGCGGAAAAGGCCAGGGGGACGAAGCTCCTGGCCGCCGGGGAGATGGGCATCGGCAACACGACAACTGCGGCGGCGGTGGCGTCGGCCCTGCTGGGTCTGACGCCGGAGGTCACCGTGGGCCGGGGGGCCGGTCTTTCCGACGATGGGCTTGCCCGCAAGTGCCATGCGGTCAAAACGGCGCTGGCATTGAACAAACCGGACCCGACTGACCCGCTGGACGTGCTGGCCAAGGTGGGCGGGTTCGACATCGCGGGGCTGTGCGGCCTGTTTTTAGGCGGGGCGCTGTACCGGCTGCCGGTGGTCATGGACGGGGCCATCAGCGCGGCGGCGGCGCTGTGCGCGGTGCGTCTGGCGCCGGAGGCGGGCAGGGCCATCCTGGCAAGCCATCTCTCCGCCGAGCCGGTGGGTGCCGCGCTTTTAAAGGCCTTGGGCAAAAAGCCCCTCATTACGGCGGGGCTGCGTCTGGGCGAGGGCACCGGTGCGCTGGCGGCCTTGCCGCTTCTGGATATGGCTCTCGCGGTATATGCGCGGGGCAGCACGTTCGACGACTACGGCATACCGGCCTACAGGCCATTGGGAGGAGAGTCATGTTCACCCTGATCGTGGGCGGCGCGGCCAGCGGCAAGAGCCGTTACGCCGAGGACCTGCTTTTGCGCTGCGCCGGCGGGCCGTTGGTCTATATCGCCACCATGGAGCCATTCGACGGCGAGTGCCGGGAGCGCATCGCCCGCCACCGGGCTATGCGGGCGGGCAAGGGCTTCCGGACTGTGGAGCGGTACCGGGACCTGGCAAACGCGGACGTGCCCGCGGGCTGCACCGCGCTGTTGGAGGACGTGGGCAATCTCACGGCCAACGAGCTCTATGGCCCCGGTGGCGCGGGGGAAGAGGCCGTGGTGCTTGGCGTGGAGGCGCTGTTTAAAAAATGCCATACGCTGGTGGTGGTGTCCAACGACACCAACTCCGGCGGCGCGGAGTATGAAGGCGACACGGACCGCTATCTCCGGGCGCTGGGCAACATCAACCGGGCGCTGGCGGAAAGGGCGGACAACGTGGCCGAGCTTGTCTGCGGCGTGGCCGTATATCACAAGGGGAGGGAGCCGCATTGAGGACCGTATTGCAGACCGTGGCCGTGGCCTTTTCCATGTTCAGCGCCGTGCCCATGCCGCAATTTGCCTGGACCGAAAAGAACATGCGCTACGCCCTGTGCGCCTTTCCGCTGGTGGGGGTCTTGTGCGCGCTGGTGTGGACAGCGCTGGCGGCGCTGCCCCTGCCGGGGTTTTTGCGGGGTGTGCTTCTCTGCCTCGCGCCCGCCCTGGTCACCGGCGGCATCCACCTGGACGGCTACGCCGATACCGCCGACGCCCTGGCAAGCCTGGGCGACAAGGAGAAAAAGCAGCAGATCCTGCACGACCCCCACTGCGGGGCCTTCGCCGTCATACGGCTTATATGCTGGTTTTTGCTGTACCTGGCCCTGTGCGTGACGCTGAAACCCACCGGGCGGGCCGTGGTCTGCGCCGGGGTGGGATTTGTGCTCAGCCGCGCATTGTCCGGCTGGGCCATCGCCACGCTGCCCCTGGCGCTTGATACGGGGCTGGCCCATACGTTCGCGTCCGCGGCGGACAAAAAGACCGTGGGGCGGGTGCTGGGGGTGCTGGCCGTTTTACTGGCTGTTGGTCAGATCGTGCTGGCCGGCTGGGCCGGGGCCGCGATGGCGCTGGCGGCATTGCTCACGCTGTGGCAATACGCACGGGTGGCGAAAAAGCAGTTTGGCGGCATATCCGGCGACCTGGCCGGGTGGTTTTTGCAAAAATGCGAGCTGTGGCAGCTGGCGGCGCTTGTATTATGTCAACTCTTGGGGGTGGGTTCATGATCTTCGTCACAGGGCCGCTTTTTAGCGGCAAGGCCGAATATGCCCGGACGCTCTGCCCGGAGGATGAGCTGCTCTTAAACGCCCATGAGCTGGCCGATGGGACAAGCGATCTGGCTGCTCTGGCGGAGGAGCTGGCGGCCAAGTACGCGGTGATCACTGCCGCGGAGGTGGGCGGCGGCATAGTCCCCATTGACCCGGTGCAGCGGGTACAGCGGGAGGCGGCCGGACGGCTTTCTTGTCTGCTGGCGGCCAGAGCGGACGCGGTGGTGCGGGTGTTTTGCGGCATCCCCACGGTCATCAGGGGGGAACTGCCGTGAGGGTGTATCTGCTGCGCCACGGGGCCACGGAATATAACGCCCAGCGGCGCTATCAGGGCGCCACGGACAGCCCCCTGTCCCGGTCAGGGCGGGACGCATTGGGGCGGGCGGACATAGAGCCGGAAATGGTTTACATAAGTCGGACTGTTCGAGCCAGACAGACGGCGGAGATTTTGTTCCCCAACGCGGCGCTCATAGAGGTGCCGGACCTGCGGGAGATGGACTTCGGCGCCTTCGAGGGCAAAAATTACGTGGAGATGGAACACGACGCCGATTATCGGGCCTGGGTGGACGGGGGATGCGTGGGTCAAACCCCCGGCGGCGAGGACCGGGCTGGGTTTTCCCGGCGGGTGTGCAGCGCCTTTGCCGCGCTGGTGGAAAACACCCTGGCCGATGGCCGGGACATGCTGGTGATCGTGGCCCACGGGGGCACGCAAATGGCGGCGCTGGAGCGGTTCGGTAGTCCGGCGCGGGACTATTGGGACTGGCAGTCGCCTCTGGGCGGCGGGTTTGTCCTTGAGACAGACGCGGAGCGGTGGGCCAAAACGCGGACGCTGACGCTGGTGGGCGCTGTGCAGTACGCAAAGGAGCCGTCATGACCGTCACGCTGGCCATTTTATGCGGCTGCGCGCTGGACGCGCTGCTGGGGGACCCGGTCATCCCCCATTTCCCCCACCCGGTGGTGGTCATGGGCCGGGTCATTACCCGGCTGGAAAAAGTATTGCGCCGCCGCTTTCCCGCCACGCCCAGGGGCGAATTGGCGGCGGGGGGTTGCTTGGCGGCGCTGCTGCCGGTGGGCACATTGGCCGTGACGGGGCTTATATGCTGGGGCAGCGCGGCGGTGCACCCGGCGATCGGGTTTGTCTTCCAGGTCCTGTGGTGCTGGCAGGCGCTGGCGATGCGGGACCTGGGCCATGAGAGCCGGGGCGTTTACGACGCGCTTTCCTCCGGCGATTTGACCGCCGCCCGGTCGGCGGTGGGCCGCATCGTGGGCCGGGACACGGACGCGTTGACCGCACAGGGCGTGGTCAAGGCCGCTGTGGAGACGGTGGCGGAGAACTTCTCCGACGGCGTTTTCGCTCCGCTTTTTTACATGCTGCTGGGCGGCGCGCCACTGGCGATGGCCTACAAGGCCGTGAACACCATGGACAGCATGGTGGGGTACAAAAACGCCCGGTATCTGCATTTTGGGCATGCGGCGGCAAAGCTGGACGACGTTGCCAATTTTATCCCCGCACGGCTGGCGGCGCTGTTTTGGATAGGCGCGGCGGGGCTCACGGGTCAGAATATGGCCGGGGCGTGGCGCATTTGGCGGCGGGACAGGCGGAAACATGCCAGCCCCAACGCCGCCCAGTGCGAGGCCGCGTGCGCCGGGGCTCTGGGCGTCCAATTGGCGGGGCCGGCCAGCTATTTCGGCGAGAGGTACGACAAGCCCACCATCGGGGACGATATGCGTCCGGTGGAGCCTGAGGATATTTTGCGGGCCAACAAGATGCTGTACGCCGCCAGTTTTCTTGCGGCGGCGGTGGGGCTGCTATTGCGGTTTTTCGTTGTGAGGTGAGGGCATGGGACACGATCATGGCGGCGATTGGGCCGGATTTGAACAGGCGTATGGGGTGTTGCCCCTGGATTTCTCCGCCAGCGTCAGCCCCCTTGGCGTACCGGAGAGCGTGCGGCGGGCGGTGCGGGACGCCGTAGAGCAGGCGGACCGGTACCCGGACCCGGCCTGTGGGGCGCTGCGGGCGGCCATCGGGGAAAAAGAGGGCCTTCCGGCGGCGTATGTCCTATGCGGCAACGGGGCGGCGGACCTGATCTACCGGGTCGTGCTGGCCCGAAAGCCCAGGCGGGCGCTGGTGACGGCCCCGGCGTTTTCGGAGTACGAATCGGCGCTGCACGCCGCCGGGTGTCAGGTGGCGTACTACCCGCTGGATAGGGACGCGGGCTTTGTCCCGGACGAGGGGATCATAGACGCCGTTGACGGGATGGATATGGTGTTTTTATGTCAACCAAACAATCCCACCGGCGTGGCCGTGCCCATGCCCCTGTTGGGGCGGGTGCTGGACCGGTGCCGAGGGAGCGGCGCGCTGCTGGTGGTGGACGAGTGCTTCGCGGACCTGACGGACCAGCCGGAGAAAATTACCCTGACCGGGGCGCTGGACGGGGAAGGGCTGCTCATTTTGAAGTCCTTCACCAAGCTGTACGCCATGGCGGGGCTCCGGCTGGGGTATTGCCTCAGCGCCGACGGGGCGCTGCTGGCGGCGATGGAGGCCGTGGGACCGCCCTGGTCCGTGTCGGGTCCCGCCCAGGCGGCGGGGCTGGCGGCATTAGGTGATACGGCCTACGCCCAGCGTGTGCGGGCGCTGGTACGCCAGCAGCGGCCAAGGCTGAAGGCGGCGCTGGAAGCGCAGGGCATGTTCGTCGTACCGGGCGAGGCCAATTATCTGCTGTTTCAATGTCCCGTGGACCTGGCGGGGCCATTGGCGCGGCGGGGGATATTGCTGCGCAATTGCGGGGGCTTTCGGGGTTTGGACAGGAGCTGGTACCGCGCCGCCGTGCGCACGGAGGCGGACAACGAAAGGCTCATAAACGCCATCGGGGAGGCGCTCAAAAAATGACCAGACGAATCATGATCCAGGGCACCATGTCCGGCGCGGGCAAGAGCCTTTTATGCGCCGCGCTGTGCCGCATTTTTAAACAGGACGGGCTGCGGCCCGCGCCGTTCAAAAGCCAGAATATGGCGCTGAACAGCTTCGTGACCGCTGACGGGCTGGAAATGGGCAGGGCCCAGGTCTTGCAGGCCCAGGCCGCCGGGGCGGAGCCGGACGTGCGCATGAATCCGGTGCTGCTCAAACCGTGCAGCGACACGGGCAGTCAGATCGTCGTCAACGGAACGGTCCGGGGGCAAATGGCGGCAAAAGAGTATTTCCGGTACAAGACTGAACTCATTCCCGACATTCTGGCCGCTTACGAAAGTCTGACGGCGGAATATGACCCTATCGTGATAGAAGGCGCGGGCAGTCCGGCGGAGATCAATCTGCGGGAAAACGACATCGTGAATATGGGTCTGGCAGAGCTGGTGGACGCGCCGGTGCTGCTGGTGGGGGACATCGACCCCGGCGGGGTGTTCGCCCAGCTGTACGGGACCGTGGCGCTGCTGAAGCCGGAGGAACGGGCCCGGGTCAAGGGCCTGATCGTCAACAAGTTCCGGGGGGACGTGGAGATACTAAAACCGGGTCTGGGCATGTTGGAGGAGCTGACCGGCCTGCCTGTGCTGGGGGTGGCGCCATGGCTGCGGCTGGACCTGGACGAGGAGGACTCCATGGCGCCCAGCCTCCGGCAAAAGGCCGCCCATAAGGCCGTGGACATCGCGGTGATACGGCTGCCCCGCATTTCCAATTTCACCGACTTTTCGCCGCTTGATTCTCATCCGATGCTGGGGGTGCGGTACGTGGACCGGCCGGAGGGGCTGGGCCAACCGGATATGCTCGTTTTGCCCGGGACGAAAAGCACGGTGGGCGATCTTCTCTGGCTGCGCAAGACCGGGCTGGCCGACGCCATAATATCGCTGGCCGGGTCGGGTACACCGGTGCTGGGGGTGTGCGGCGGCTATCAAATGCTGGGCCGGACGCTGACGGACCCGGACGGTACGGAGGGCGGCGGGCCGGGGCCGGTCCAGGGTCTGGGGCTGCTGCCCGTGGACACGGTGTTCGGCCCGGAAAAGACACGGGTGCGGGTCCGGGGCGTGACGCTGGCAGGTCCTGTCGCGGGGGCGCGTGTGGAGGGCTACGAGATACACACCGGAAATACCACGGCGGATGGTCCCGCCTTCTGCCGCCTGGACGACGGGCGCATGGACGGCTGCGTGCGGGGGAGCGTGTGCGGGACCTATCTGCACGGGCTGTTCGACACCGGCGAGGCGGTGCAGGCGTTGGCCCGGACGCTGTGCCGGCGCAAGGGCGTGGCATACGCGGACCATGGGTATGACGACCGGGCCGAAAGGCTGGACGGGCAGCTTGACACTCTGGCGGAGGCGGTGCGCCGGGCGCTGGACATGGACGCGGTATACCGCATATTGGAGGGTACGGCATGATCCATTTATATTGGGGCGACGGCAAGGGCAAGACCACCGCCGCCATGGGTCTGGCCCTGCGGGCGCTGGCCGCGGGACAAAAGGTGGCCGTGGTGCAGTTTTTGAAAAGCGCTCCGTCCGGTGAGGTTTGGTCGCTGGAAGCGCTGGGGGCAAAATTCTTCCGGGGCAAGAGCACAGAGAAATTCGTCGCCCAAATGGATGACACAGAGCGGGCCGAGACCCGGCGGGTGCAGGACGAAAATTTGCGGGCCGCGCTGGCAACTGAACCGGACACGCTGATACTGGACGAGGCCTGCGCCGCGTGGGGGCTTGACATGGTAGACCGGGCGCTGCTGCGCCAAACCGTAGAGGAAGCGCCGGCGGGCCGGGAGATCGTGCTCACGGGCCGTGACCCGGCGGACTGGATGCGGACATGCGCCGACTATGACACGGAAATGCGCTGCCACCGGCACCCCTATCAAAAGGGCGTGCGGGCCAGAAAGGGCGTGGAGTTTTGAGCGGAAAATTTACGGACCCGGCCGCCATCGAGCGGGCCAGCATGGAGATCATACGGGCGGAGCTTGCGGGCCGGGGCGTCGCATTACCGCCGGAGAACGAGGCGGTCATTCTGCGGGCCATCCACGCCACGGCCGACTTTGATTTTGCAGAAAATCTCGTGTTCACGCCGGGGGCGGTTCAAAAGGCCGTGGCTGCGTTAAAGGCCGGGGCGGACATCGTCACCGACACCAATATGGCCCGGGCCGGGGTGAGTAAGGCAGCTCTCGGGAAGCTGGGCGGCGGCGTATATTGCTATATGGCCGACGAGGCGGTGGCGGCGCGGGCCAGGGCCGAGGGCGTCACAAGGGCGGCGGTGTCCATGAACCTGGCCGCGAGGGAACACCCCGCCGCCCTGTACGCCGTGGGAAACGCCCCTACGGCGCTGCTGGCGCTGTGCGAGCTTTTGGACCGGGGGCTGCGTCCGGCGCTGGTGATCGGCGCACCGGTGGGGTTCGTGAACGTGGTGGAGAGCAAGGAGAAAATTCTCGCGGCGTGCGAAAAATACGCCGTGCCCGCCATCGTGGCACGAGGGCGCAAGGGGGGCAGCACCGTGGCGGCCGCCATATGCAACGCCCTTATTTACACCGCCGCGGGGACGTTGGACCCAGGGGACAGATAGGACGCGGCGCTCCCCCGCCGGTCGAGAGTTCAGCCATAGGTCTTATATTCTGCCAATAGTTCGGGAGCAGGTTGCTGCTTGCAGCCAACTGCAGCCTGCGTGTCTGTGACAGAGGTTTGTGCGTCAGAGTCATAGTCGGACAGTATCATCGTATCGCCGTCAGATGTGGGTTTGGAAATCTTCTGTCCGGCCTGAATGTCCCTTAAGGTCTGCTCATATTGGACAATCGTTTCATCCACCATTTCCTGTGTCCAGGTAAACCAGCCTGTGGAAGGCGTCCAGCCCTTGGAGCCGATGATAGACTGGAGATCGACCTTCTCCCGTTCCAGCCAAGCAGAATACTCCTCCGCTGTCCACCATTCCACATTGTCCCAGCCAGATGCGGCACTGAATTCTTCGTCGGTCATGGGTATCCAAGTGTTGCCATCATCCATGCTGTAATAGGTTTTCCCGTCCGCAGGGTCAGTGTAGGACATTACCGTGTAGTCGCTCATGGTAGTCTGAATGGCATTAGCGGTGCCGTTCTGAGCTATGTCGCTTTCCGTCGCAGCCTGCCCGGAGGTGGCAAACGCCGTGGTGACACCTGTAACCAAAGCCACAGCCGCAATAACGGCAGTCAATGAAGTCTTTTTTATTTTCATAATTGCAATAATCCTTTCTTCAATCGCGTGTTTGCTGAAATTGTTGCAAAGGGGCTGGAGGCCGCTTCGTTTTTCCTCCATGCGGATGAGCGTCATGGCATAGGCCGATTTTGTACGTTCTCCGAACAGGCGGATCACCGCTTCATCGCAGCTCAATTCCAAATCCCGATTCGCAAGAACGTACATGACCCACACCGCCGGATCGAACCAATGGATACAGAATGCGGCAGCCAGCACCATCTTTGTGACCGCGTCAAAGCGGCGGATATGGATGTACTCATGCGTTAACACATACGACAGAGTCGTTTTGTCATCCCAATTAATGTGCTTTGGAAGGAGGATCACCGGGCAAAACACACCGTAGGTCAGCGGAGCGGAGATCCTGTCCGACTGTCGAAGTTGAATTGAGCGGTAAAGCCGGTGCTCTTTGAGCCAGTCCTGCGCGAAATCGCGATCCACGGGCAGCGCCTCCCGGAACTCCCGGCGGCATCTCAGATAAGCTGCTGTAAAAAACGCAGCACAGACCAACGCCCCTGCCATCCAAACCAATTTGTAGGACGGGACGGCTAAAGAAGCAGCAGAGGCAGTGGGAGCCAAAGGCACTATGCCAGTACCGGGTACAAGTAAACTGGCCGGTTGGACCGCAGAAACGCTGGCCCTGAATGGCTCTGTCTTTGCCGGAGAAAGGAGTTTGCCAGGCAGCGAGTACACGCTGAACGCTGAGGGCACAGAATAGGGAACCAACAGCCGCGTCAGTGTAATGCCCCACAATGCCAAAAAGGTTTTCTTCGGCAGGCGGTTGATCGCCAGAGCGCGTGTTCGCGGACGCGAAGGAGAAGCACGCGATGCGGTACACGCAGCACCGAGGTCTGGCCCGGGTGACGACATGGGTGAGGCTGAAGTTTGCTGCAATGAACTTGAAAAAGCTGGCGGTATGGAGTTGGGGAACCCCCTGCTTTTCCCATATCTTTTGGCTATTCCCTGCCTTTATGCAAAAACGAGCCGTTCTCACTCCCTGAAAACAGCTCCTTCTTTGACAAACTGACACCGTTCACGAAAGCCGTGAACGGTGTTTTTTATGTGGTTTTTAACGCTTAGAAGGACGCCACGTTGTCCGGGCCGATGTCGGCCAGGGTGGGGGTACCGCACATGGTCATGGTGTCCTTGAGCTCCGCGATCACTTTGTCCAGGTAGACCTTCAGGCCCTCGGCGCCGGCGGCGTACACGAAGGGGACTACCGGCCGGCCCAGCAGCACCGCGTCGGCCCCCAGGGCCAGGGCACGGAACACGTCCATGCCGGAGCGGATGCCGCCGTCCACGAAAATGGGCACCTGGCCCTTTACAGCCTTGGCGATGGCGGGCAGGACTTCCGCCGTGGCGGGCACGCCGCCCAGCACCCGGCCGCCGTGGTTGGACACCACGATGGCGGCCGCGCCGCCCTCGATAGCCTTTTCCGCGCCACGGACCGTCATAACGCCCTTGACGATGAAGGGCATTTTGGCGTAGGCGGTGATCTCTCTGAGTTCGGAGACGGACTTGCTGCCGGCGTTGGGGTTCATGGCCTTTAAGAAGGGCAGACCCGCGCCGTCCACGTCCATGGCGGCGGCAAAAATGCCTTTGGCGTTCAAAATGTCCAGCTTTTCAAACACGGCCTCCTTGTTCCAGGGCTTGATGGTGGGGATACCCACGCCCTGCACCTTTTCCATGTCCTGCACGGCGCTTTTCATGATCTCCGGGTCAACCCCGTCGCCGGTGAAGGCGGCCACGCCGTATTCATAGCAGGCGGGCACCAGCACGCTGTTGTAGGCAAAGTCGTCGTACTTGTCCCCATAGTGCAGTTTTAAAGAGCCCAGGGGCGCGATGAAAACCGGGGCCTTGAAATCCCGGCCAAAGAGCCTGAAGGACGTGTCGATGGGCGCGTTGGGGCAGAGGGTGTCCATGTTCACCAGGACCTCCTGCCACTTGGCGTAGTTGCGGGCGGCGGTGTTGTTGGGGGCCTTGCAGCCCGGACCGGGTATGGTGTTGGCGCAGGCAAGGCCGTTGCACACCGGGCACGCCTTGCAGTATGGCCCCACCTGGTCCCGGGCGGCTTTCAATATCTCGTCATATGTCATGGTATCGTCCTCCCAAAGTGCGTTTTTCCCCATTATACCATGTCGTGCGGTTCCGGCGCAAGCCGGGAGCACGACCGGTATTTTGAGGTATAACGGCGGCTTTGCCGCTGTTATATAACATGCGTTGCAAAAGTCAATGCGGCCAAGCCGTTGTACAAATCCACCAAAACGGAAGAAGATGAGGGGAGAATATCGGCGAAAATGATAAAATGAAAGTTTTGGAACATTAAATTTCATTTTTCCCTTGAAATCTCGGGGAAAACCGCTTATAATGTGCTTACATTGCAGATTCGACAAATAAAAACTGCAAACGCGAGAAACATCACAAGGAGGATACATATCATGAAGAAGTCCCTCAAGAAGGCTTTTGCGCTGACGCTGGCGCTGGTCATGGTCCTGAGTCTGAGCAGCGCGGCGTTCGCCTCCGGCAACCTGGCCATGGGCACCGGCGGCGAGTCCGGCACCTATTACGCTTACAGCGGCGTGCTGGCTACCTACCTGAAGCAGGAGACCGGCGTGGACATCACCGTCAACGCCACCGGCGGTTCCGCCGCCGACATCACCGGCATCGACCAGGGCCTGTACGATCTGGCCACGGTCCAGTCCGACGTGATGACCTATGCCTACAACGGCACCAACTCCTATGCAGAGACCGGCGCCATCACCAGCTTTGTCACCCTGGGCGCCCTGTACGCCGAGACCGTGCAGCTGGTCACCTGCGACCCCGACATCAAGTCCATTGCCGACCTGAAGGGCAAGGACGTGTGCGTGGGCGACGCCGGCTCCGGCACCGTCTACAACACCAGCGACATCCTGGCCGCCTATGACATGACCATGGACGACATCAACCCCATCTACCAGTCCTTCGGCGACTCCACCGAGAGCCTGAAGGACGGCAAGATCGACGCCGCCTTCCTGTGCGCCGGCGCTCCCACCCCCGCCATCACCGACCTGGCCTCCAGCAACGATGTTTACCTGGTCTCCATCGACGACGAGCACATGGAAAAGCTGCTGGACACCTGCCCCTGGTATGCCTCCCTGACCATCCCCGGCGGCACCTACAAGGGCTTTGACGAGGACTGCACCACCATCACCGTGAAGGCTACCATGATCTGCAGGGCCGACCTGGATGAGGACACCGCCTATACCATCGTGTCCACGATTTTCAATCCTGACAACAAGGACGCCATCACCGAGCTGCACGCCAAGGGCGCTGAGCTCGACCTGACCTTTGCCACCGACGGCATCGCCGTTCCCTTCCATCCCGGCGCGGCCAAGTTCTTCGCCGAGAATGGCATCGAGGTCGATGTGGCCGAGTAAGATCTGAATCAACCGAGCGCAGGGAGTGCCGCTTGCCAAGAGCGGCACTCCTTGATTGAAATCAGCGGAGGTACCCTATGGACAAGGAAAAGAAACTGGAGCTGGAACACGAGATCGCCGAACACCGGGCCGAGGAACATATGTTCGACCAGGCCGCGGTGGACGAGGTCATGAAAAAATACGACCGGGAGTCCAACACCCGGGTCTGGGAGGGCTGGCAGAAGTGGGCCGTGAGCGCCGTACTGGCCGCGTTTTCCTGCTTCTCCATCTATGTGACGCTGTTCGCCACCTGGCTGGACCTGATACGCTATCCGTCCTTTTTGGGCTGCATCATCGTCATCGGCTATCTGACCTTCCCCATCAAAAAGGGTACCCAGAAGGTCAACCACATGCCCTGGTACGATTGGGTGATCATGATTTTAGGCGCGGCGGCGTTTTTCTATGTGGTGGTCAACGCCCAGAGCCTGACCATCCGGCTGGGCACCATGAACATCAAGACCTATGAGATCGTCATCGGCGTCATCGGCGTGCTGGCGCTGGTGGAGCTGTGCCGCCGGAGCGTGGGGCTGCCCATTTTGTGCGTGGCGGGCGCGTTTTTCCTCTACGCGCTGTACTATTACTGGTTCGGCCGGGGCCTGGGTCCGGGCCGTGCGATCCGGCAGATCACCATCGGGCTTTTCTACCAGACCACCGGCGTGCTGACCACCCCCGTGCAGGTGTGCGCCAAGTTCATCGTGGTGTTCATCATCTTCGGCGCGTTTTTGGAGCGGACGGGTATCTCCGACTTCTTTATCAATCTTGCCAACTGCGTGGCGGGCGCGTCCTCCGGCGGACCGGCCAAGGTGGCGGTCATCTCCTCCGCCCTGTGCGGCATGGTGTCCGGCTCCTCCGTGGGCAACACGGTCACCACCGGCTCCGTCACCATCCCCATGATGAAAAAAACCGGGTACAAGCC
The DNA here is from genome assembly GCA_947624395.1 of uncultured Oscillospiraceae bacterium. GTDB lineage: Bacteria > Bacillota > Clostridia > Oscillospirales > Oscillospiraceae > CAJOIG01. Next base: position 45,349 of record CANQKA010000001.1, on the reverse strand, counting down.
GGAGTTCGCCGGGGCTGTGGAGGCGGCCGCATCCACCGGCGGGCAGATCATGCCGCCCATCATGGGAGCGGCGGCGTTTTTGATGGCGGAGTACGTGGGCGTGCCCTATTCCAACATCATCGTCCGGGCCATTTTGCCGGCGGTGCTGTACTTTTTGGGCATCTTTATCTGCGTACATCTGGAGGCACGGCGGCTGGGACTCAAGGGCATCCCGAAGGATGAGCTGCCCAAATTCGGTCACCTTATCGGCAAGATATACCTGCTGCTGCCCCTGGTCGTGCTGGTGTATCTGGTGTCCAGCGGGAGCAAGACCATGGCCTTCGCCGCGGCGCTGTCCATCGTGGTGGCCGTGGCGGTGAGCATGTTCAACAAGGAGACCCGCATGACCCCCGCCACGTTCCTGGACGCGCTGGCGGCGGGCGCGAAAAGCTGCATCACCGTGGCGGCGGCCTGCGGCATGGCCGGGGTCATCTCCGGCTGCATCAACCTGACGGGCCTGGCCAGCAAGCTGATAACCGCCATCGTGTCCGTGTCCGGCGGACATCTCATCGTGGCGCTGTTTCTGACCATGCTGTGCTGCATCGTGCTGGGTATGGGCGTGCCCACCACGGCCAACTACTGCATCATGGCCTCCACCTGCGCGCCGATACTTATCCAAATGGGCATCCCCCAGATGGCGGCCCACTTCTTCGTGTTCTACTTCGGCATCGTGGCGGACATCACCCCGCCGGTGGCCCTGGCGGCCTACGCCGGGTCCGCCATCGCCAAAGCCCCGCCCATGAAGACCGCCTTCAACGCCACAAAGCTGGCTATCGCCGCCTTCGTGGTGCCCTATATATTCGCGCTGAACCCGTCCATGCTGCTCATCGACACCACCGTTTTGGAGGTGGTGCAGGTGGTCATTACCTCCGTGCTGGGCATCGTGGCCCTGGGCGTGGGGCTGGAGGGGTATTTGAAGGGTACGGTCCCCTGGGTCCTGCGGATCATCGCCCTGGCGGCGGGATTGTTCCTGATATACCCCGGCACCGTCAGCGACATCGTGGGTCTGGCCGTGGTGGCCGGTATCTTCCTGTTCCAGACCTTTATGGGCAAGAAGACGAAAGCGGCCGCGTAAAAAAATCAAACGAACGAATGACCTCCGAAAATCCGGAGGTCTTTTTTTATAGAATTTTCCATGCTATTTTCCCGACGCGTGGACACGATATTGATGTAAACAAATTATATGGCAAAACCTGTCTTTGTCCGCCAGGGCCCGCGTGACGGCGCTTTCGGGGCCGGTGGAAGCAAAGAGATATTTTAGCGCGGTTTCGTGACCCGTTTTCTCGCATACTGAATGGGCCGGCAGAAAGACGGGAGGAGTAATTATGGCAAAACGATGGGTACTGCGTCTGCCTGTGGCAGCCGCAGTCTGGTTCATGACGGTCGTCTGTACGGTGACGGCCTACGCGGACAGGACACTGATCCCCGTGGGGGAGACGGTGGGTATACAAATTGAGATGCAAGGCGTATTGGTGGCGGGCGTGACGCCGGTCGAGACGGCCGAGGGCCAGAAAAACCCCGCCGAGAGCGCGGGGCTCAAGGCAGGAGACGTGATCGCGGCCGTGAACGGCCAGAGCGTGGACGACGCCGCGGGGCTCATAAAGGCGCTGGAGAGCTGCGGCGGCCAGAGCGTGGAGCTGACCGTCCGGCGGGACGGCCGGGACATGCGCGTGCGCGTGTGTCCGGCCCAGGACGTGAACGGCGGCTGGCGGCTGGGCCTGTGGCTCCGGGACGGCGTGGCCGGTATCGGCACCGTCACATATTTGGACCCGGACACCGGGGCCTTCGGCGCGCTGGGCCACGGGGTGAACGACACGGATACGGGCGTGCTGGTGCCGGTGGGCAGCGGCCAGGTCTGCAAGGCGCAGATCGTGGACGTGAAGCGCGGCGCGGCCGGCGCGCCGGGTGAGCTGGCCGGCAGCTTTGACGCGGGTGACGTGATCGGCTGCATCAACAGCAACACCCCCTGCGGCATCTTCGGCGTGGTCAAAGGCGGGCTGGACACGGTCTGCCCGGCCCTGCCCGTGGGCACGCCGGCGGACGTGCAGCGTGGCCCTGCCACCATATTGGCATGCGTGGCCGGCAGGCAGATCGAGGAATATGACGTGGAGATCGCCCGCACGGGTATGGCCAGCGGCACCGGCCGGGACTTGACCGTGCACGTGACGGACCCGGAGCTGCTGGCCCGCACCGGCGGCATCGTCCAGGGCATGAGCGGCAGCCCGATCATCCAGGACGGCAAGCTCGTCGGCGCGGTGACGCATGTGCTGGTGAACGACCCGACGCGGGGGTATGGGATATTCATCAACACCATGCTGGGCGCCGCGGCGTGAGCGGCTCTGGGCAAGAAATAGCGCCCGGGAACGGAAGTTTCCGGGCGCGGTTCTTATCGTCTTTTTTTACAGCACGCCCAGCATGACCAGGATGAACAGCGCGCCGGTGAGGGTCAGCACTGCGCCCAGCAGGACCATACCCCAGTTCAAGCCGCCCTTGCCGCCGTGGCCGGAGGACGGCGCCACCAGGTTCGCCCGCCGCAGGGCGGTGACCATGGGTTTATAGAGGAGCAGCGTCAGCCCCGCGTTGATGGTGCCCTTGACCAGGTTGAAGGGAAGAAACAGCGTGGGCAGCAGGGCGGCCACGGCCTCCCTTGGCTGGCCCATGTAAAAGGGCGTGATGATATAATTCCACAGGCACATCATCGCCGTCATGCTGGCCACGGCCGCGGCCAGGCCGCCGACAGCGCCCTTGGAGGTGCGCCAGCGCTGGTATATGAGCGCGGCAGGCACCGCGAAAGAGCAGGTCTGCACGGTGTTCATGATGAAGCCGTACACGCCCGTGGAGGACACGGTGACCATCTCCACCAGGTCCACGATGACGGTGATGAGCACGGCGGTGAGCGGGCCGAAGATGAAGCCACTGATGACAACTACCACGTCCTTGGGGTCGTAGCTGAGGAACATGACAGGCGGGATGAGCTGGCCTATGAGCATGACCACATAGGCCACGGCGCACAGCATGCCGATGGCGGCAGGCCGGCGGGCGTTGGCGGGTCTGGGGCTTGCGTTGGTCGTGGGATGGCTGTCCATGGAAGGGTACCTCCGATATAGAATTTGACACCTGGAAGCTGCGTGTGCCTTCCAGGTGTCCATATCGGGCCGCGTCCATGGGGCGGGGCGTTCAAACGCCCGCCGCCATAACGGCGCCGCTCAACACATCTTCTTCCATCCAGACTATACTGTCGGTCCCGGAGTTCCACCGGATCTGCTTTCGCTCGCGGACTGTACCGCCGATCGGGAATTGCACCCTGCCCTGAAGACATCGTTCGCTTGTTCGGTTGTCAACGCTTACTATAGCACGTTAAAACGGAAAATGCAACTACAGATTTTGGATGTCCGCCGTCAGGGCGGCGATATCCTCGTCCGAGGTATGCCAGCTGGTGCAGAAGCGCACGCACATGTGGGTTTTGTCCACGTGGTGGTCCGGCTCGAAGACGTACTTTTTCTCCAGCGCCTCGATCTGGCCGTGGTCCAGGACCACGAACTGCTGATTGGTGGGGCTGGGCACATAGACGGGTATGCCCCTGGCCTCAAAGGCGGCGCGAATTTGCATCGCCTGGTCCACGGCCCGGCGGCAGATGTCGAAATAGAGCCCGTTTTCAAACAGCGCGTGAAACTGCACCCCCAGCAGCCAGCCCTTGGCCAGCATGGCGCCGTTTTGCTTGATATAGCTGCGGAAGTTGGGCTTGAGGGCCGGGTCAGTGATGACCAGCGCCTCGCCGAACAGCGCCCCGCACTTGGTCCCGCCGATGGAGAACATGTCCGCCAGCCGGGCCATATCCCGCAGCGTCACATCCGAGGCGGCCAGGCCGTAGCCCATCCGCGCCCCGTCCACGAACAGCACCATGCCGTATTTGTCGCACACGGCGCGGATGCGCTTGAGCTCCGTCAGGGAATACACCGTGCCGTACTCGGTGGGGAAGGAGAGGTACACCAGCCGGGGCTGGGTGATGTGCTCCTGAATGGGGCTGGACCTGTACTGCTCGGCCACGGCCTCGATTTGGCCGGCGTCCAGCTTGCCATCTTTCGCGGGGAGGGTCAGTATCTTGTGGCCTCCGTGTTCCAGCGCGCCGGTCTCGTGGGCGTGGATATGGCCGGTCTCGGCGCTGACGGCGGACTGGAAGGGCAGCAGACACGCGGCGATGGCGATCATATTGGTCTGGGTGCCGCCCACCAGAAAGTGTACCGCCGCGTCCGGCTTATCCAGATGCTTTTTGATCTCGTCGGCGGCCTTCTCACACCAGGGGTCGATGCCGTAGCCTCCGTAGCTTACGGCGTTGGTCTCGGCCAGTGCCTTTAACACGGCGGGGTGCGCGCCCCGGCTGTAGTCGTTGTTGAATCGGATCATGGCTGCCTCCCTCGGTCATATTCAGGTAAAGTATAACACACCACGGGCGTCAACACAACGAAAAGCGCAGACCTGGCGAGGTCTGCGCTTTGGTTTGTTGAGCTTATTCCGGGTCGGGGCCGTCGATGGGCAGGCCGGCCTGCTGGCGCTCCTTGATGGCGTCCTTGCGGCTCAGGTTCACCCGGCCACGGTCGTCGATCTCGCTGACCTTGACCCAGGTCCAGTCGCCCACATTCAGCACGTCCTCCACCTTCTCGGTGCGCTTGAATTCCAGGTCCTTGATGTGGACCATGCCGTCCTTGCCGGGGACAAGCTCGATGAACGCGCCGATGGGGATGATGCGCACGCACTTGCCGTAGTAAAGCTGGCCAACCTCGGGCACGAAGACGATGTTGTCGATGGTCTTCTTGGCGGCACGGCATGCCTCGATGTCCTCGGAGGCGATGTAGATGGTGCCGTCGTCCTCGATGTCGATCTTGCAGCCGGTGTCGGCGGTGATCTTCTGTATCACCTTGCCGCCGGAGCCTATCACTTCCCGGATCTTGTCCGGGTCGATGGTCATCTTTATCATCTTGGGGGCGGTGGCGGCCAGCTCATGGCGCGGCTCGGAAATAACGGGCAGCATGATCTCGTCCAGGATCTGCAAACGGGCCTCGTGGGTCATCTCAAAGGCCTTCTTCACGATCTCATGCTTCAGGCCGTCGTTTTTCAGGTCCATCTGGATGGCGGTGATGCCCTTCTTGGTGCCGGCCACCTTGAAGTCCATCTCGCCGTGGAAGTCCTCCACGCCCTGGATGTCGATGAAGGTGGTGAAGTCGTCGCCGTCCTGGATAAGGCCGCAGCTGATGCCGGCCACGGGGGCCTTGATGGGCACGCCGGCGGCCATCAGGCTCAGGGTGGTGCCGCAGATGGAGCCCTGGGAGGTAGAGCCGTTGGAGGAGAGGACCTCGCTGACCACGCGGATGGCGTAGGGGAACTCGTCAACGGAGGGTATCACGGCCTCCAGGGCCTTTTCCACCAGCGCGCCGTGGCCGTACTCGCGGCGGGAGGTAGACCGGCTGGCGCGGGCCTCGCCGGTGGAATAGCTGGGCATGTTGTAGTGGTGCATGAACCGCTTCTCGGTCTCCTCCCAAATGGTGTCCAGCTTCTGGGAGGCGGAGAGGGTGTTCAGGGTGGTGATGGACAGCACCTGGGTCTGACCACGGGTGAACAGGGCCGAACCGTGCACGCCGGGTATCACGTCCACCTGGCTGTCCAGAGGCCGTATCTCGTTCATGGCACGGCCGTCCACACGCTTGCCGGCCAGCAGCCACTTCTTCACGACCTTCTTTTGCAGCTTGTAGAGTATCTCGTCCATGTACTGCATCATGTCGGGATGCTCTTCGCCGTACTTTTCCTGCATGGCGGTGACCCACTCGTTGACCCGGGCCTCCCGCACGTTCTTGTCATCGGTGTCCATGCAGTGCTCCATGCCCTCGAACTCGTTGGCCACCAGGGTGTCGAACAGCTCCTGGTCGAACGCCGCGTGCTCATACTCAAACTTGGGCTTGCCCACCTCGGCCACCATCTGGTCGATCAGGTCCAGCACGCCCTGGAGCTTTTCGTGAGCCTGGACGATGCCCTCGTACATGATATCGTCAGGAATTTCCCTGGCCTCGGCCTCGATCATGACGATCTTCTTGTGGGTGGCCGCCACGGTGACGGTCATCTGGTTCGTCTCTTTCTCGGCGTGGGTGGGGTTGAAGAGGTACTTTTCGCCGTCCCAGCCCAGCACGATGCCGGCGATGGGGCCGTTGAAGGGAATGTCGGAGATGGACACGGCCGCGGCCGCGCCGATCATGGCGGTGATCTCGGGAGAGCAGTCCCGGTCCACGTTCAGCACTTCGCAGGCTATCACCACGTCGTTGCGCAGGTCGGAGGGAAACAGAGGCCGCATGGGCCGGTCGATCAGGCGGCTTGCCAGCACGGCGGGCAGGGAGGGACGGCCCTCACGGCGCATGAAGGAGCCGGGAATACGGCCCACGGCGTAGAGCTTCTCGTTGAAGTCCACAGCCAGAGGGAAGTAGTCGATGCCGTCCTTGGGCCGGGGAGAGGCAGTGGCGGTGCACAGGACCGTGGTCTGGCCGTACTGGACCAGCACGGCGGCGTTGCACAGTTCCGCCATACGGCCTACCTCCATCTTCAGAGGCCGGCCGCAGAAGTCCATCTCCCAGCGGTGGAGGTTGTCGAATGTCTTGTGGTTGATGATCATTTTCTTCTTCCTTTCGTACACATCCAAATTCTATCCGGGAAACCCGCCCCAGCGGGTAACTTTCCTTTTTCAAAGGCCCCCTTGTGTAAAGGGGGCTGTCAGCGCTTTGCGCTGACTGGGGGATTGTCTCGTTTGCATGCTTGCATGCAAACGAAATCAGGAGGGACAGTATGCACTTGTCCCTCCTGAAAAAACCTTCATACCCCTCAGTGTAAGATGACCTTACTTACGGATGCCCAGCTTGGCGATGATGGCGCGGTAGCGCTCGATGTCGTTCTTGGCCACGTAGTCCAGCAGACGGCGGCGCTTGCCGATCATCTTGAACAGGCCCATGCGGCTGTGATTGTCCTTCTTGTGCACCTTCAGGTGCTCGGTGAGCTGGTTGATGCGCTCGGTGAGGATGGCGATCTGGACCTCCGGCGAACCGGTGTCGCCCTCATGGGTCTTGTTGGCCTCGATGATGTTGGTTTTCTGTTCCTTAGTGATCATGGTGATAGATGCCCTTTCTGAATTTGAGATTTGCTAGACCCAACGGCTGGGTAAGGGGCGGCGCCCCAAACTAAGCTCGCGGGCTTCCAAGCTCTGGTACTATATCATAGAATGAGCGCTTTGTCAAAAAATATTTGCATTGCCTGCCTGTGCACATTATAATGGCCTCAATATAGCATAGCGCCGGAGGCGGGATGCTATATTGAGGCATGTTTTGCGGTTCCGGCGTCAGCCGGGAGCAAAACCGCCTTAAATCAAATATAATAGCCGCTTGCGGCTATTATAGCATAGCGCCGGAGGCGGGATGCTATATTGAGGCATGTTTTGCGGTTCCGGCGTCAGCCGGGAGCAAAACCGCCTTAAATCAAATATAATAGCCGCTTGCGGCTATTATAGCAAGAAAGGGAGGCACATACCATGGCAAAGCGCAGCTTGTGTTTGCTCCTGGCGGTGGCGGCGCTCTTCTCTTTGAGCGCGCCGGCCTTCGCAGAGGAAGAACCGGTGGAAGTCACGGAAGAGCCGGTGGTGACGGAAGAACCGGTGGTCACAGAAGAGCCGGTGGTCACAGAAGAGCCGGTCGAGCCCACGGCGGAGCCGGAAGCCGTTGACGACCAGCCGCCCATCGAACTGGAGCCGCCCGAGGAACCGCCGACATATAAGGTGTCCAGCCGGGACGAGGCTGTCCCCATTATCCGCCAGCAAATGGTGGACCGGGTGGCGGAGTTCTGGATCGAGTTCCCCACCCATATGACCAGCGCTGACGCCCAGGCGCTTAACGCCGCCGCTATGGCCCATACCGGCAAGCCCAACGAGGGCGATTATCTCTTTCTGCATGCCCTGGGCGGCTGGAACGTCACCGCTTCCTCGAATCTGATCCTCTTCCAGCCGACGTATTACACCACAGCCGAGCAGGAGGCATGGATGGAGGGGAAGATCGCGGAAGTGCTGAACGGCCTGGGCGTGTGGAACATGAGCGATTACGACAAGATACGGGTCATCTACGATTACGTGTGCGATAACGTGGTCTACGACAACGTACACCCCGACGACTACCAGCCCATGTATACCGCTTATGCGGCCCTGCACGACGGCACGGCGGTGTGCCAGGGTTTCATAACCCTGTTATACCGCATGCTCCTGACGGCCGGTATCGACAATCGCGTCATCACCAACCTGTACCACGGCTGGAACATCGTGAAGCTGGGCGGCGTTTACTACAACGTGGACGCCACCTGGGACGCTCACTACCCCGACGGGCGGCAGTTCTTCCTTCAGTGCGACAAGACGTTTGAACGGAACGAGGAGCATATGCGTATCCCCCCGGAGAGCAGCGACGCGTTTTACGCCCTGTACCCCATGAGCGCCACCGATTATCTGACGGCCGCCACGCCCACGCCCGAACCCACCGCCACCCCTGTTCCGGAGCTGGCCGCGCCGGCGGTGACCATCGCGCAGGTATCTGACGGCATCCAGGTCACGTGGAACGAGATCGCCGGTTCGCCGCGATACATGGTGTATTACAAAGAGAATAACAGCGGCTGGAAGCAGATAGGGACCACGACCGCCACAAGCTACACCCGCAAGGCCGCCAATTTGAAGAGCGGCGCGACCTACCAGTTCACGGTCCGGTGCTGCGCCGACGATAAAATGACGCTGCTCGGGCCGTATGCCGCCAGCAACAGCGTCACATACGGCGCCACTGCCCAGCTGGCAGCGCCCACGGTCACCATCAGCAAGGTGGCCGACGGTATCAAGGTCACGTGGAACAAGATAGACGGCGCGCCGCGGTACATGGTGTACTATAAGGAGAATAGCGGCGGGTGGACAAAGATAGGGACTACCACCGCAACGAGCTACACCAGAGCCGCGAAGTACTTGAAAAATGGCGCGACGTATGCGTTTACCGTCCGGTGCTGCGCCAACGATAAGAAGACCGTGCTTGGACCGTACAAGGCCAGCAGCAGCCTGAAATATACCGCCACCGCCCAGCTTGCCGCGCCCACGGTGAAGATCGCGAAAGTATCCGGCGGTATCAAGGTCAGTTGGAACAAGATCGCCGGTTCGCCCCGGTACATGGTGTACTATAAGGAGAACAGCGGCGGGTGGGTCAAGATCGGGACGACCACGGCCACGACGTACACCAGAGCTGCCAAGTATCTGAAAAACGGCGCGACATATGCGTTCACGGTCCGGTGTTGCGAGAACGATAAAAAGACGTTGTTGGGGCCATATAAGGCGAGCAACAGTTTGAAATACACGAAATAAAGTTTATGGGCGCGGCAAAAGCCGCGCCCTTCATTATGGATGGCCCCCTTGTGAAAGGGGGCTGTCATGCGTCAGCATGACTGGGGGATTGTCCTTCGTCCAACAGCAATCCCCCCGAGCCGCCATTCGGCGGCCCACCCCCCCTTTGACAAGGGGGGCTTTCAAAGTGGAAGTGTTGAATTTATTCTTCCGTAATATACCCGAACACGTCGGCGTATTTGGGGTCCGCGGACGGGTCGAAACCGGCGGGGACGGACATATACCGCCAAGCGCCGGACTCGGTCATGGCGACCATCACGTGGGCGTGGCCCGCGATGGGGTAGCCGGCGGCCCAGTGGGCGTCGGTGGTGGACAGGGTGGTGCCGTCGGCCCATGTCCAGTGGGTCCCGTCAAATTCCACGCCGACCCAGGCAAACTGCAGGCCCTGCTCCTTCATTTGCGCCGTGGCGGCGTCAAAGTCCGCGTCGCCGCTTATCACGGCCAGGGTCCCGGCGGCGGTCACGGCGTCGTCATAGGTCGTGCCGGACTTGGCGGCCCCGTAAGTCTTCGCGGTGGCCGGCGTCTCCGGCGTGGGAGCGGGGGTCGCCGTGGCGGCGGGGGTGCTGTCGGTCAGATACTGGCTGTACACATAGCCGGTGACGCCGTTGTAGCTCACCTGGGTCCAGCCGTTGGCCACGGTGCCGGTGCGGGTCAGGCTGTCGCCGGTGCTCACCGCGCCGATGATGCCGTAGCCCGTGCCGGGACCGGAGCGGACCCGTACGCCGTTGCCGGTCAGATAGACCGTGCCGCTGGCGGGGCTCACCGTGTAGCCGCTGTTGCCAGCCCCGGCGCCGGTGCCAGTGCTGGTGCCGGTACCCGTGCCAGTGCCCCAGCCGGTGCCTGTTCCAGTACCTGTACCCCAGCCGGTACCTGCGCCGGTGCCAGTACCTGTGCCCGTACCCGTGCCTGTGCCAGTGCCAGTTCCAATTCCTGTGCCGGTGCCGGTACCTGTGCCGCCGCCGATGGTCACGGAGCCGTTCTCGCCGCCAGCGGTCCCCTCACCGGGGATGGTCCCGTCCTCACCCGGGGTGGGCTGGGGCGTGACGCTGGGCGACGGCCTGGGCGTGCCGGTGGGCGCAGGCGTGGCGGTGGGCTTCGGCGTGGCGCTGGGGATGGGGGAGACCACGATGGGCGCGGGCGGCTCCGCCTCCGGGGTGTTGAAGACCTCGGAGGATTCCGGCTTGCCGCCGAAAAGCCCGGTCATGTATCCCACGCCGCCAAGGAGCACCGCGGCGGCCACGCCGCACAAAATGGGCACGGCCTTGGAGCGCTTTTTCTTCCGCTGGGCGGCGGGAACGGCCGCGCTGCGCTGCTGCTGGGTCCGGGGCGTCTTTTCAAAGTCCTTCTGGACGCTGTATTTGGGCGGCTGAGCGGCCGTTTGCTTGGCGGTGGTTGCCTTTGCCTCCGTCGCGGGCTTGTCCTCCGCCTTCGCGGGGGTCTCATCCGTAGGCTTGGCCTCCGTGGTCTTGGGGGCCTCTTCCGCGGCGGGCTTGGCATCTTCCGCGGGCTTGGCCTCGGTGGGGGCAGGTTTCTTTTGCGCCTGGGTCCGGTTTTGGGCGGCGCGCTTCTTATTGGAACGCTTTTTCCCGCCCTTGCTGGCGGCTGCTGCTGCCACGGCTCCGGTGGCTGCGGCTGCCGCGGCGACCGCCTTTTCACCCCCGGCGGTCTGCGCCTTCTCAGGGGCGGGCTCGTCCGCGGGTTTGGCCTCTTCGGCCTCGACGGGCGCTTCCTCCACAGGCTTGGCCTCTTCGGTCTTGGCGGCCTCGGCGGGCGCTTCCTCCGCCGGTTTGGCCTCTTCGTGGGTCACAGGCGCGGCGGCGGGCAGGGCCTCGTCCGTCCGGCCAAGGGCGGAGAGGAACTCTTTGGCCGTGATGTACCGGGCCTCCGGCTCGTAGGCCAGGGCCTTTTCCATGATCTTTTTAAGCTCCGGGCTCACGCCATCCGGCGCGGTGATCGGCTCGCCCTTCATGCGCCGGCGCAGGGCGTCCGAGCGCTGTTTGTCCGTCAACGCGCCCTTGGGCTGGAAGGGCAGATACCCACCGTTGCACCCGGCGTAGAGCATCAGGGCCACGGAATACACGTCCGCCGCGGCGGAACCGGCGCCGTCCCAGAAATACTCCGGCGCCAGATACTCCACCTGGTCCGCCGGACGCTGGTTGGGCGGGGTGTGGTTGGACCCGCCCAGAACGGCGTTGCCGTCCACGTTCAGGTCCACGTTGCCCGGCCATATGCCGCCGTGAAAGCTGTCCGGGTCGCCCTCAAGCTGGTCGCACAGCTCCCGGGCCAGCTTCACCGCCTTGTCCGGGTCCGTCTCTTTCAAATAGCCCGCCAGCAACGCCGTGGGCCGAAATCCCTGGTCTGCCATATCGCTCACCTAAGTCCTCTCTCCAAGAAAGTTACAATTTGGTTACGATTTGGAACAAACTTATCACAAATATTACGAATTGTCAAGGCAGACTTGTAATAATTTCAAGATTATTTTTTATATTGTGTTTTTTCCCTTAAAGCTTTATAATGGCGCAGTATATACGAAAATCTCTGCGGGAGAAAGAGGTTCCATCCGTGAAAGTGTTTCTGAGGGTCCTGGGAAAGGTCCTGACCGTGCTGGTGCTGACGGCCGCCATCGCCGCGGTCGCCGGGTATGGCGCGTGCGCCGTGATGGCCCGCGGGCCGTCGGACATATGGCGGCAGAAATTCGTGGCGGGCTTTGACGGGTCCGACACGCTCCAATTCGTGCCCCGTATGTTTTTCGACGAGGACGAGATCGACGCCATCCTGCACCCGACCCCGACGCCTGAGATACCGGACAGCTTTGCGGAACTGTCTTTCGCGCCGGACCCGACGCAGGAGCCGGAGCCCACGCCCCAGCCGGACGAGACGCCGGATGTGGTCGAGCTTGTGGAGATAAAAAAGAACACGTTTCGGGCCTCTATGCTGCTGATACATGACCCGTCTCTGGTCACCATCGGCTCCATCGACCGCTTTGGCGGCCTGGGGGTGCTGCTCACGGACCTCATCGACAAATACGGCGCCATCGGCGGGACAAACGGCGCGGGGTTTTACGCCCCCGCCGGCGGCACCCCGGACGGCATGGTGATACGGGACGGCCAGTTCGCCTACGGCTCTCCCGGCGGCTATTACCGCAACGTGATAGGCTTTGACGCCGGCCATGTGCTGCACGTGGGCAACATGACGGGCCGGGAGGCTCTGGACATGGGCATCGTGTCCGGCCTGAGCTTCAACGCCGGTCCCACGCTTGTCCAGGACGGGCAGATACAGTGTAACGCCGGCGGCGGGCTGAACCCCCGGACGGCTCTGGGCCAGACCGAGGACGGTACGGTGCTGCTGCTGGTGATAGAGGGCCGCCGGCCCGACAGCGTCGGCGCCACGAACCTGCAGGCGGCCGAGCTCATGCTGGAATACGGCGCCGTCAACGCCGGAAGTCTGGACGGCGGCGGGTCCTCCGACATGTACTATCAGGGCGAGCACGTGGTCTGGAACGACTATCTGCTCAAAATACCCACGGCCATTCTGGTGATGGCCCCGGACGAGGGGGAGGGGTAAGATGGCCAGGTACGAGGGAAGACATTCCAGCGCGCCCGTGAGGGAGCCGAAACACGCGTCAAAGCCCCAGCCTAAGCCTGAACCCAAGCCAAAGGACGAACCCAAACCCAAGGCTGAACCCAAGCCTAAGCCCCAAAAAACCAGGGCCGAAGCGCCTGTGGCGACCAGGACAGAGGCGGCCAAAAAGAAAAAGCGGCGCAAAAAGCTGTGGCGGGCCGCGCTGGCCCTGTATGCCCTGGCGCTGCTCATAGGCTCCGGGTACGGGATATATCGGTTCTGGCACTATGTGGATGACCAGCAGACCGAGACGGACAGGACGGAGGCGGCCGAGAATGCCCGCGCCGCCCATGAAAAGGCGCTGTTCCAGGCCCCCCAGCTGGCGTTCGAGGATTGGCAAAACGCCCTCACGGCGGATTACTGGACGGACCTGTGGTACGAGCAGTCCCCCAACGACCTGGATAGGCGGGACGCGGTGCGGGCGTATATGAGCCAGCGCTTTGCGCCGGATGCGATTAGGGCTTACAAGGCCCCGGAGTTTACCCAGGAAGCGCCGGTCTATGTGCTGCAAAACGGAGACGAGACCTTGGCCCGTGTGACGCTGGCCGGTGAAGAGCTGGACTGGGCCGTGGCCGGCGTGGAGCTTCTCTTTGCAGGGGAGCAAAGCGCGGCCGTGACCGTGCCCAGCGGGTGTGAGGTGCTGTGCAACGGCCAGAGCCTTGGCAAGGAGTACCGCCGGGAGGCCGGCACGCTGATGGACTACCACGCCTTGGACGAGGTCTTGGAAAACCCCGTGGCCTGGGTGCGCTATGAGGTGGACGGGCTGCTGTTGGAGCCGGAGCTGACGGCAAAAGCGCCAAAGGGCTTTGATCTGGTACAGACCGGGGAGGACGGCTATCTGCTGCTGGATAAGAGCGACACCGCCGCCTATGCCCAGCGGGCGGTGGAGTTCGTGCAAAAAGACCTGTACTATTTCATCTGCGGCGCACGAAACGCCGCCGGCAACATGGGCGGCGCGCTGGCGTATCTGCGCCGGGGTACCCAGGCTTACGCCGACATCCAGAGTACTTATGAGAGCATCCGGTGGACCACCCACCACGACGATATAGACGTGAGCAAGACCTACGCCGGGGATGTGCTGCGCTGGGCGGACAACTGCTTCAGCATCGACGTAAACTACGACGCGGACTGCACCCTCCGGGGCCAGCCTCAGAATTACGCGGACGGCACCATGCGCCTTTACTTCCTGCGGGAAGGCGACGGATATTATTTGAGCAACTTCCAGAATCTTTGAATCTGTGAGACGGCAACATGAACATTACGATCATCGTTCCCTCCTATAACCCGGACGAGAAGCTGTGCCAGGTGGTGGACGCCATGCTGGGCGCGGGCTTTCACGACCTGTTGCTGGTAAACGACGGAAGCCGCGCCGACTGCGCCGGACGGTTCCGGGACGCCGCCACAAGACCCGGCGTCACCGTGCTGACCCACGAGGTCAACAGGGGCAAGGGCCGTGCGCTGAAGACCGCCTTCGACTGGTGCATGAAAAACCGGCCGGACATAGACGGCGTGGTCACCGTGGACGGGGACAACCAGCACAACGCCAAGGACGTGCTGGCATGCGCCCGGGCCATGGTCCGCCAGCCGGAGAAAATTTGGCTTGGCTGCCGGGATTTTTCCCTGGAGCAGGTGCCATTTCGCAGTCGGTTTGGCAACACCCTGACCCGTGGCGTCATGAAGCTGGCCGGGGTCTCCGTCACCGATACCCAGACCGGCCTGCGGGCCATCCCGGCCAAGTACCTGCCCCTGATGTGCTCTATCGAGGGCGAGCGGTATGAGTACGAGACGCAAATGCTTTTATCCCTGCGCTCGGAGAAGATCGAGATCGGCGAGGTGTCCATCGACACGGTGTATATCGAGGAAAACCAGACCAGCCATTTTAACCCGTTGAAAGACTCTTGGAAAATATACAAGATCATCTTCCGGCATATCTTCCGCTCCCTGCGCTCTTTCGGGGCCTTTGCGGCCAGCTCGGCCGCGTGCTTTCTCATCGACGCCGGGATCTTTACCCTGCTCAACGCCGTGGTATTGAAGTCCATGGCCGACGGCGGGCGGGAGCTGGCCTCGTCCCTGGGGGCAAGGGCGGTGTCCAGCGCGGTGAACTTTCTGCTGAACCGCAACCTGGTCTTTCGCAGCCAGAGCGCGCCCGGTAAGTCCGCGGTCCGGTATTACGCGCTGGTGGTGGCCCAGGGCAGCGTGTCCGCGCTGCTGGTATATCTGATAAACTCCCTGCTGCACGTATCCAACGTGATGGAGACGGCCATCAAGATACCCGTGGAGATGTGCCTTTTTCTGGTCAGCTATTCCATCCAGAAAAAGTGGGTGTTCCGGGATAAGGAGGACTGAGCATGGGCCAGGTGACGGGGCTTTATTTCAGCCCCTGCGGCAACGTGGAAAACATCGTCCGGACCATGGCGTCCGCCGCGGCGGAAAAGCTGGGCACGGAGCCGCAGTTCGTGGACTTCACAAGGCCCATGGCGAGGAAAAAGGACTATATTTTCGGCCCGGAGGACCTGGTGTTCGTGGGTCTGCCGGTGTACGCCGGACGCTTGCCCAATAAAATAGCGCCGTTTGTTGCCGCCGGTATTCGGGGCAATGGCGGGGCGGTCCCTGTGGTGTGCTTCGGCAACCGGAGCTTCGACAACGCCCTGGCGGAGCTTTTCAGCCTCTTGCAGCAAGACGGCTTTGCTATCCCCGCGGCGGCCGCCGTGGTGGGCCAGCACGCGTTTACAGCCGCTCTGGCCACCGGTAGACCGACGCCGGAGGACTTGGAGGCCGCGAGAGCGTTCGCGGTCCGGGCGGCGGAAAAATGGCTGGATGGGGCATGCTTGTCCCAGCGGGACATTCCGGGACAGCCGGACGCGTCCTATTACCGGCCTCTGGGTCTGGACGGCGCGCCGGCGGACTTTCTGCGGGCCACGCCCACGGTGGACTACGCCCTGTGCAACCACTGCGGGACCTGCGCCGCGGCGTGCCCCATGGGGAGCATCGACCGGGACGATCCGGGCAAGACCGTGGGCGTGTGCATCAAGTGTCAGGCGTGCGTATTGAAATGCCGCCGGGGCGCCAGGAGCTTCACGGACCGGGCCTTTTTGTCCCACCGGGACATGCTGGAGCGGGACTACGCCCGCCCGGCGGAAAATTGCTTCCTCGTCTGAATCCCGGCCTTTGCCGGTCAAAAGCGTAAAAAACTTTTTGAAAAGGAGACGATAAGATGGCCCAATTCGTGAAACTGAAGCCGGAAGAGCTCAAGCAGCTGCACCAGGTGGACCCGGCGCTGATGAGCTACAACATCGAGTTCGCCGAGGTCACCGGCGGCACCTTCTGGAAGGCCTACACCCCCGGCCAGATCGCCGGTACCGAGCCCTTCAACGTGGACATGAGCGGCGGGCTCACGGCGGCCTACAAGGACCTGATGCAGGTTTACCCGCCCATCAACTTGTACGACGAGAAGCTGCGGGCCCTGGCAAAGGCGTTCGGCCCGCTGTGGGTGCGCGTGTCCGGCACCTGGGCCACCAAGACCTACTACGACCTGGACGGGTCCATGGGCGGCAAAGTCCCCGAGGGGTATTTGAACACCCTGACGCGGGAACAGTGGGTCGGCGTGCTGGATTTCGTGAAGGCGGTGGGGGCAAAGCTGCTGGTGTCCGTGTCCGCCTGCCCCGGCGTGTACGGCGTAGACCAGTCCCCTGTCCCGCCATGGACGGCCCATGAGGCGGAGAAGCTCTTTAAATTCAGCGCGGACTACGGCGTGCCCATCAGCGCGTCCGAGTTCGTCAACGAGCCCAATATGCTGGAGGATACCGGCTTCCCCAAGGGGTACACCGCCGCGGACCACGCACGGGACCAGAAGATATTCTACGAATGGCTTAAAAAGAACTACCCCGACTGCCTGTACGTGGGTCCCTGCTCCGTGGGGTCCGAGGGCTCCATCGGCAAGGAGGGGGACAAGTCCGGCGGCGGCGGTGTGGAGCTGGTGACCAACAGCTGCTCCACCCGTGAGCTGATGGGTCCGGAACCCTGCCCACTGGACGTGTTCAGCTATCACTATTATAACGGCGTGTCCGAGCGGCTGGCGGGGGCTATGCCCTCCGGCCACTGGCTGGCGGAGGAGGCCAACTCCGAGGCCTATTTGGCCGTGGCCGCCAATAACGCCCGCGCCTATGTGCCCCTGCGGGACCAGTTCTGCCCCGGCGGGCAGATGTGGGTCACCGAGTCCGGCGACGCCGGCGGCGGTGGGGACACCTGGGCCTCCACCTATCTGGACGTGCTGCGGACGCTGAACGAGGCGGGCAGCTTTTCCGCCGTCACCGACGGCATCATCTTCCACAATACCCTGGCCGCTTCCGACTACGCCTATCTGGACCGGGTCACCCATGAACCAAGGCCCAACTACTTCGCCGTGCTGCTGTGGATCCGGCTCATGGGCCAAACGGTCTACGATACCGGCGAACCCGTCCGCATGGGCGCGCATGTTTACGCCCACAGCCGGAAGGACGGCAAACCCGGCGCGGTGTATCTGGTCATCAACAACAGCGAGACGGAGACCACCACCGTGGAGCTGCCCAAAGCCGCGGAGCGGTACACCCTGGCCGGCAAGGACGGCAACAAGCGGGCCACGGTCATGACCCTCAACGGCAAGGACCTGGCGCTTGGCCCGGACAATGCCCTGCCTGCCCTGGACGGCGTGCCCCAGCCCGCCGGCAAGGTGGACCTGGCCCCCATGACCTGCACCTTCTTCGTGCTGTAAAAAGGCAAAAAGATCCCGCACGGCGTGTGTGAGCGCGCCGTGCGGGGTTTTCATGTCTTTATTCCGGCCGTTTGTATTCCAGGACCTGGCCGTCTTTTACGGTGAGCACCCGGTTAAAGGTCTCCAAAAACGCTGGGGAGTACTCATGAATGGCAGCAATCAAAATGTCGCATTGCATATCCGTGATCTTCTTCTCCACAAAGCGCCTTGTTTCCGCGTCCAGGCCCGTTGTGGGCTCGTCCAGAATCAAAACAACCGCATTTCTCACCAGTGCGCGGCCCAGATTCAGACGCCGCTCTTCACCGCCGGACATGCCCGTTTCCTCTGTGCCGATGCGCGTATCCAGCTTGTCTTTTTGCCCGTTGTACCAGGGACCAAGCCCCACGTCCGATAAGACCTTGGTGAGCTTTTCGTGATCTGCGTACCTGTCGTCAAACATCGTTAGGTTGTCCCGGATCGTCGCGTCAAAAACAAAGGACCGCTGCTCCAATAGCGAGACGTTTTTTCGGAAGTCCTGATAAGCATATGACTGGACTGGCAGTCCGTTTATCAGGTACGCGCCGCTGCCGCTGGTCAGGGCGGCGAGGTAACGTATCAATGTGGATTTTCCCGAACCGCTTTCCCCAAGGACCGCGATCCGGTCGCCTTTCCGGATCGTCAGGTCCACGCCGCGTAATACCGGCTTTTCGTTGTTTCGGACGGAGATATTCCGCAGCACGATCTCATGCACATCGGCCAGCTCGTTTTCGCCCCAGGCGTCCTCTTCCTCCGCGGTATCATCCAAAAACGTTGTGAGCTTCCTGCACACGGCGGAGGCCGCGACCACAGAGGTATACCGCTCGCTGATGATCTGTATGGGGCCCGCCACAAAAGTCATAAGCTGGGAGAAAATAATGAGCTCCGGCAAGGTAATATACCGTTTTGTGACAAAGAAAATGCCAACGACCCACGTGCATAAAAATACCAGATTCCCCGCGCCGAACGCCCCCGCGTAAAGGATGGCGTTCATCTTGCTGAACTGCTTTTTCTTTTGGAAAAGCTGGTCGTTCTCCTGGTCGTATTTTTGATTTATCCCGGAAAAACTGTTAAATACCCGCAAAAAAGAATACCCGTTCAGTATTTGCGTGACGATGTGCAGATGGGTCTTTTTGGCCTCCTGTTCTTCCGTTTTCGCTTTTTGCAACGGTTTTTCCGATAGTTTTGGGAATATGACGGGGATGATGCTGATGGCCAGCATGATGACCGTCATGATGGGCTGAATTCTTACGGCGGAAAATATCGCAAGACCAAAGCAGCAGACCTGAAAATAGACAGCGCCCAGCGCG
Organism: uncultured Oscillospiraceae bacterium; assembly: GCA_947624395.1. Lineage (GTDB taxonomy): Bacteria > Bacillota > Clostridia > Oscillospirales > Oscillospiraceae > CAJOIG01. The sequence continues at coordinate 26,166 of CANQKA010000001.1, read as the reverse complement.
CCGAAATAATCCTGCTCTACAGTGGGGATATCATGATTGATCAACGACAAATAGTAGCTGTCCTCGTTTTGCCGCTTCTCCTCGTTGGAGAGACGTTCTATTTTCCTGATAACGTCTGCGCGCAGCGACTTGCCGATCTGATGAACGGCCCGGTCCCTTGTGTAGTCCATGAGGAAGTTCAAAAATGTATCCACAAAGATATAGCACAGGGTGACGATCGCCAATGTCAGAAAACCTGTCTGCAAACCGCCCATGGCAGCATCCGTGAATGCCCCCAGCAAGTAGGCCAAAAGTACAGACGAAATGGCGGCCAGTAAATTGGACAGCCCAAAGCAAAACACGGCGCTTCCATTTCTCTTTGTGTATCGCCACATAAACATTCTCACCCCTTTGTCTCTCTGTCGAGCCAGACTAAAATTATAGCATAGCGCCGGAGGCGGGATGCTATAATGCGGCATGTTTTGCGGTCCGGCGCAAGCCGGGAGCAAAACCGCCCTAAATCCTGTATAATAGCCGCTTGCGGCTATTATAGCATAGCAAGCAAACCGCTTCAATAGGGCGAGAATATGGCGGGGGCTGGGTCGCGGACAGGCCCTTTTTTGTGCGGGGTGACGATTGCAAACGGCGGAGGTGAGTGTTACAATACGAAATTGCGTAAATGAAGGAAGAGAGTGAATTTTCATGCAGGATCTGCGCAATATCGCCATCATCGCCCACGTGGACCACGGCAAGACCACCCTGGTGGACGCCATGCTCCGCCAGTCCGGCGCCTTCCGGGTCAACCAGCAGGTCCAGGAGCGGATCATGGACTCCGGCGACCTGGAACGGGAGCGGGGCATCACTATTTTAGCCAAGAACACCGCCATCCACTATAAAGACACAAAAATCAACATCGTGGACACCCCGGGCCACGCCGACTTCGGCGGCGAGGTGGAGCGCATTTTGAAGATGGTCAACGGCGTGCTGCTGCTGGTGGACGCCGCCGAGGGGCCCATGCCCCAGACCCGGTTCGTGCTGGAAAAGGCGCTGCAGTTGGGGCACAAGGTCATCGTGGTGGTCAACAAGATCGACAGGCCCGACCAGCGCATTTACGAGGTCGTGGACGAGATACTGGAGCTTCTGATGGACCTGGGCTGCACCGACGAGCAGCTGGACAGCCCCATGCTCTTTGCCTCCGCAAGGCAGGGCATCTGCTCCGTCAGCCCCGACGAACCGGGCGCGGACCTGACGCCCCTGTTCGAGGCCATCGTGAACTATATCCCCGCGCCGGAGCGGCCCGTGGACGAGCCCTTCCAGATGCTGGTCAGCTCCCTGGATTATAACGAGTACGTGGGCCGCATCGCCATCGGGCGCGTGGAGCGGGGCCGGGTGCAGCAGAACCAGGAGATCGTGGTCTGCGACTACCACGACGAGCGGCCTGTGCGCAAGGCCAAGGCCGTGAGCATGTACGAGTTCGAGCCCCTGGGCCGTCAGCCGGTGACCGTGGCCGAGGCCGGCAGCATCATCGCCATGAGCGGCATCGGCGACGTGACCATCGGGGACACCATATGCGCCCCGGAGGCGCCGGAGCCCCTGCCATTTGTGAAGATATCCGCGCCTACGATAGAGATGACGTTTTCCGTGAACGACAGCCCTTACGCCGGTCGCGAGGGCAAGTGGGTCACCAGCCGGAACATCCGCCAGCGGCTGGAGCAGGAGACGTTGAAGGACGTGTCATTGCGTGTCACGGAGACGGACAGCACCGATGCGTTCAACGTGGCCGGTCGTGGCGAGATGCACCTGTCTATCCTGATCGAGACCATGCGCCGGGAGGGGTACGAGTTTCAGGTGTCCCCGGCCCGCGTGCTCTATAAGACCATCGACGGCAAGCAGTGCGAGCCCATGGAGCGCGTCGTTCTGGACGTGCCCGGTGAGTGCATGGGCGCGGTCATGGAAAAGCTGGGCCAGCGCAAGGGCGAGTTCATCGAGATGACCCCCATCGGCGATAGGATGAAGCTGGAATTTCTGGTGCCCACCCGGGGTCTGTTCGGCTACCGGAGCGAGTTTTTGACGGATACACGGGGCGAGGGCATCATGGCCTCTGTGTTCGACAGCTATGCCCCCGTGAAAGGCGAGGTAAAGCGCCGCAATACCGGCTCGCTCATCGCCTTCGAGACGGGCGAGGCGGTGGCATACGGCCTGTGGAACGCCCAGGACAGAGGCGCGCTGTTCATCAGCCCCGGCACGGCGGTGTACGCCGGTATGATCGTGGGCGAGAGCCCCAAGAAGGAGGACATCGTGGTCAACGTGTGCCGGTCCAAGCACCTGACCAATACCCGGGCCTCCGGCTCCGACGAGGCGCTCCGCCTGGTGCCGCCGAAACAGATGAGCTTGGAACAGTGCATGGAATTTCTGGCCGACGACGAGCTTTTGGAGGTCACGCCGGAGCACCTGCGCCTGCGCAAGCGCATATTGAACCACGAAAAGCGCATGAAGAGCCAGTATCGGAAATGAATCAAGGGCCTGCTGTGAAGCAGGCCCGTTCTTTTATTTCTCTCCCCCAGTCTCGCTGACGCTCGACAGCCCCCTCGTCAGAGGGGGTATACCCCGGTGGAGAATTAGCCTCCCTCTGACGAGGGAGGTGGCACGGCCGGCCTTTGGGGTCCCCACGCGGCACGCTTGTCGCGTGGGGAGAGGAGACGCCGCGGGCTATCTGGGATTTGCCGCTTGCGGCGAATCCCGGCCTAGCCCAGCGAGCGGCGACGAGTCTGGGGGATTGTTACCATGCTCCGAGACTGGTAACAACCCCTCCGAGCCGCCATTCGGCGGCCCACCTCCCCTTGCACAGGGGAGGCTTTCGATATGGTATGTTTACGCGGCTGGTTGAGCGCCTGGAAAGAAAACGCCTTCGGTCAGATTGACGAACAACTCCTTGTCTTTTATCACATATGCCTTGCTGTTCCACCAGACGGTGGTGTCGTTGGCGGAGATCGTCTTATCTGTGCCGTCCTTACAATGATAGGTGACCGCGATCAACGGTTCTTCGTCGCTGTCCGCTTTCTTGAACAGATCGTATTTCAAAAAGCCCGTCAGCTTCAACGCCAGCTCCATGTCCTCCCGGCTGGAAACTTCCTTCACGTCAGCCGTAACGGTGGAACAGGAAATATCGACCGAGCGAATATCGTCCAAATTTGGCAGGCCAAAAAGGTACATGCCGTCGGTGAAAATGCTGATCACGACGACCAGAACGGTCACGGCGATGATCTCTGTCAGCAGGCGCAGGAGCCCTTTGGCGATTTTGTTCATCTCATGTCATCGGTGCATGGGCACGGCGTCGGCGCCAAGCTTTTTCAGGTTTTCCAGCACGCCACGGCTGTCGGCCTGGGCGATCATGGCGTCCCGTGTCTTTTTGGCCTCGGCCACAGTCATGTTCTTGCTGGGGCCGCCTACGCAGCCGCCCTCGCAGACCATGCCCTCCACGAAATCCGCCGGCAGCTTTCCCGCTTTCATGAGCAGCAGGGCCTTTTTGCACTCGGCCGCGCCGGAGCACTTCATGACCTCCGGCTGGATATCCTCGCCCATCTCCTCAAAGCACCGGACCACCGCCGCGGCCACGCCGCCGCCGTTGCCGAAGCGCTTGCCGTAGGTGGAGCTCTGCTGGACGGTGTTCTCCTCCGGCTCCAGCTCCACGCCCTTGCCGTACATCAGCGAGCGGACCTCCCCGTAGGTGAGCACATAGTCCGCGTTGCCCTCGATGTCGTGCAGGTTGATCTCGCTCTTCTTGGCGATGCAGGGACCCACGAAGACCGTGACCGTATAGGGGTCCAGCTGCTTCAAATACCGGCTCACGCCGCACATGGGGCTGACCGTGGCGGACATGTTCTTCTCCAGGTCGGGGAAGTGCATTTTTATCATGTTCACAAACGCCGGGCAGCAGGAGGTGGTCATCTTCCTGCCCTCTTTGTACGCCTCGGCCCACTCTTTGGCCTCGGAGGCGGCGGTCATGTCGCCCCCCAGACCCACTTCTATCATGTCGGCAAAGCCGGTCTTTTTCAGCGCCGTGCGCCAGCTCTGCATGGTGATGCGCTCCCCGAACTGGCCCTCCGTGGCGGGGGCCAGCATGGCGACCACCTTTTTGCCTGCTTTGATCTCCCGGATCACGTCCACCACGGCGGTCTTGGTGCCGATGGCGCCGAAGGGGCAGCTGTGGATGCACGCGCCGCAGCGGATGCACCGGGATTCGTCGATCTTGCAGATACCGTATTCGTCGTAGGTTATCGCGTCCACGGGGCAGGTCTTTTTGCATGGCCGCTCCAAATGGGCGATGGCGTTATAGGGGCACGCGGCGGCGCATTTGCCGCACTCCCGGCACTTGGCCGGGTCTATGTAAGACCGGGTGGGACCCATGGAGATGGCGCCGAACTGGCAGGAGTTCTGGCATGCCTGGCCCATGCACTTGCGGCAGTTGTCCGTGACGATATAGGACGCGATGGGACATTCCTCGCAGGCCGCCTGGATGACCTGGACCATATTGTCGGAGTGTACGCCGGTGGGGCACTTTCCCTCGGCCAGACGCACCCGCTGGCGAATGATCTCCCGCTCTTTGTAGACGCAGCAGCGAAACTGCGCCTGCGGGCCGGGGATGATGCGGTAGGGTATCTGGTCCCGTTCCTCGTCCAGCTTGCCCTCCCAGGCCAGCCTTGCCACTTCCTGCACCACCTGATGCTTAACGTCCAGGATGGCCGCGTCGTTCGTCACCATAGCTTGTTCCTCCCATGAAGATGTCGTTAAACATTATAACGGGTATACGCGAAAAATGCAAAAAATCTTTATGCCATTTTTGGTCTGGGCCGGGTGTGGGTCCCTGCTTGACATCCGGGCGGGAGCGCGGTATCGTATAAGCGAAATAACGCGGGGAGGGGAACGTCATGCCACTGGTACTGGTGCGAAACGACATCACCAAAATGGAAGTGGACGCCATCGTGAACGCCGCGCAGCCCGCGCTGCTGGGCGGCGGCGGCGTTGACGGGGCCATCCACAAGGCCGCCGGACCGGGGCTGCTGGAAGAGTGCCGGACCCTGGGCGGGTGCGAGCGGGGCAAGGCCAAGCTCACCAAGGGGTACCGTCTGCCCTGCAAATACGTCATCCACACGGTGGGGCCGGTCTACGAGGACGGCCAGCACGGGGAGGAACAGGTGCTGCGCAGCTGTTACCGCTCGTCCCTGGCCCTGGCCCGTGAGCACGGCTTCAAGACCGTGGCCTTCCCGCTGATCTCCGCCGGGGTGTACGGCTATCCCAAGGACCAGGCCCTGCGGGTGGCGGTGGATACCATCAGCGGCTTTTTGCTGGAAAACACGGACGCCGACGAGATGACGGTGTCCCTGGTGGTGTTCAGCCCCACGCCCTTCCTGCTGAGCAAGAAGCTGTTCCCGGACGTGCACGAGTACATCGACGACCACTATGTGGACACCCACTACGACGCATGCGCCGCCCGTATGCGCCGTGCCCAGTTCGAGTCGCAGCGGGGGGAATTTGCCCCGCCGCCTATGGCCGCCGCTCCGACATTTGCCGCCGCGCCAAAGGCCGCGCCCAGGACTGCCCGCGGCCCCTATGAAACGCTGAAAAAGCTGCTGGGCCAGATCGACGAGAGCTTCACCCAAATGCTCCTGCGCAAGATAGACGAAAAGGGCATGACCGACGCCCAGTGCTACAAAAAGGCCAACATCGACCGCAAGCTCTTTTCCAAGATACGCTCCGACGTACACTATAAACCCAGCAAGGCCACGGCCCTGGCCTTCGCCATCGCGCTGGAGCTGCCCCTGGACGAGACGGAGGACCTGCTGGCCAAGGCGGGGTATGCGCTGTCCCCCGCCAGCAAATTTGATGTGATCGTGGAATACTTCATCCGCCGGGGCAACTATAACATCTTCGAGATCAACGAGGCCCTGTTCGCGTTCGACCAGAGTCTGCTGGGGGCTTAAATGTCGCTTCGCAAGCGACCACATCAAGGCAAAAACCTCCTATACTGTGACCATCAAACACAGTACAGGAGGTTTTCATCATGAAAAACAACATCACGGAACTGGTATTCATCCTCGATCGCAGCGGGTCCATGAGCGGCCTGGAAAAGGACACCATCGGCGGCTTCAACTCCATGCTGGAAAAGCAGAAGCGCGAGCCGGGCGAGGCGTTCGTGAGCACCTATCTGTTCGACAACGCGGCGGAGCTGGTGCACGACCGGATGCCCATCCGGGACGTGCCGGCCATGACGGACAAGGTCTATTACGTCCGGGGCTGCACGGCGCTGCTGGACGCCGTGGGCGGGGCCATCGACCATATCAAGTCCATCCACCGCTACGCCCGGCCTGAGGACGTGCCCGAGCACACCCTGTTCGTCATCACCACCGACGGCATGGAAAATGCCAGCCGCCATTATTCCGCCGAGCAGGTCAAGGCCATGATCGAGCACGAGAAGGAAAAGTACGGCTGGGAGTTCCTGTTCCTGGGAGCCAACATCGACGCGGTGGCCGCGGCAGGACACATCGGCATCGGCGCGGACAGAGCCGTGAGCTTCCACAACGACAGCGTGGGCATCGCCACCAACTATGAGACTGTGGCCTGCGCCGTGTCCGCCGTGCGCAGCGCCAAGCCCCTGACGGAGAGCTGGAAAGAGAAGATCGAGCGGGACTTCCAGTCCCGGAAATAATACCCCGGCCGCGCCTTGACTTTCCCGGCGGAGGCCGTATAATCGAAGCAAAAGGAGGGGTGCGCCGTGACGAACGAGCCGAGAGGGCCGCGCAAGAGCTGGGCGGGGGCGATGCTCCCCCGCCCGGTGGGGGAAGGCCGGCGGATCAAGCACTCCGGCGGGGGAGGCTGTTCGGAGAGCTCCAGCGTGCGCCTTCAGTGGTGCAGCCGGGACACAGACGCCGCCGGAAAGCCCAAGCGGGTGCGAAAGCCCTGGGGGATAAAGCTGATTTTCCCCGATTTCCTCTTTTTCGCCGCAGGGCTGCCCTATCTGGGCCGGCGCATGCTGGCGTTCAGACAGGAGAAAAACAGCCCCTGGGCCAGGGATATTTACGGCCGGGACGTGCTGGTGCTGCGTGAGAGGTTTCCCTGCTTCGACAGCGCGGATCGTCTGCACGAGAAGCGGTATTTCCGCTGGTACTTCCTCTGCCGGCACGGGCGTTTTACCTGCGTGTATCATACGGACAAGACGCCCTTCGTCACCGTGACGGAGGACGTGCTTGACGTGGAGGACTGGTGCTGGCGACAGATACGGGAGCTGGCGCATTTTGAGTAAAGGAGGGGGAGCGCTATGCGGGCGCTTGACAGATTCAAAGGCTGCCTTATGGGCGGCGCGGCGGGCGACGCCCTGGGCTATCCGGTGGAATTCATGTCCGCCGCGGCAATTTTTCAGCAATACGGACCACAGGGCATCGGGTCCTACGCGCTCCGTCACGGCGTGGCGGAGATATCCGACGACACCCAGATGACCCTGTTCACCGCCGAGGGCCTTGTGACAGGCGGCGGGGACGTGCAGGCCATCCGGGCGTGCTACCGGGACTGGTACCGGACCCAGACGGAGACATATCCGCTGCCGGCGGGGGAGAAGCACTGTCGTCTCGTACACGTGCCGGGGCTTTTCAGCCGCCGTGCGCCGGGGAACACCTGCATGTCCGCCCTGGCGGCCGGCGGGAACGGCACCATGGAAAAGCCCCTGAACCACAGCCGGGGCTGCGGCGGCGTCATGCGGGCCGCGCCGGTGGGGCTGTATTTCCTGGACAGCGGCGTGGATCAGGCCCAGATCGACCGGCTGGCCGCCCAGGCCGCGGTGCTGACCCACGGCCACGAGCTGGGATATCTGCCCGCGGCGATGCTGGCCCATATCGTCGCCCGTGTGGCCGGGTCCGGCGATACGGTGGCTGCGGCGGTGGCCGACGCCATCGAGGCGATGCCGGCGGTGTTCCCAAAGGCCAGGCACATGGGCGCGCTGCTGGCCCTCGTGGAAAAGGCGGTAAAACTGTCCGGCGGGGACATGGATGACCTGACCGCCATCAGGCAGCTGGGCGAGGGCTGGGTAGGGGACGAGGCCCTGGCCATCGGCGTGTACTGCGCGATGAAATACCCCGACGATTTTGAAAAGGCCCTCGTGGCCGCCGTGAACCACGACGGGGACAGCGACTCCACTGGCTCCATTACCGGCAATATTCTGGGGGCAGCGCTGGGCTGCGACGCCATCCCACACAAATACCTGGACGACCTTGAACTGCTTGACGTGATCGAAAAAACGGCGGAGGACCTGTGGCGCCGCGAGGCGAGATAAGGAGCGGGCTATGAACAAAAAGAAAGTCGATGCGTACAAAAAGCGGGCCCAAGAGCTGGTAGCCCAAATGACGTTGGAGGAAAAGGTCTCCCAGATGCTCTTCAACGCCCCGGCCATAGAGCGGCTGGGCGTGCCGGCCTACAACTGGTGGAACGAGGCGCTGCACGGGGTGGCACGGGCCGGTACGGCCACGGTGTTTCCCCAGGCCATCGCCATGGCGGCCAGTTTCGATGAAGAGCTTGTGCGCACGGTGGGCGACGCCATCTCCACCGAGGCAAGAGGCAAATTCAACGCCCAGCAAGCCTATGGCGATAGGGATATATACAAGGGCCTGACCATGTGGTCGCCCAATATCAACATCTTCCGGGACCCCCGCTGGGGCCGGGGGCATGAGACGTACGGAGAGGACCCGTTTTTGACCGGCTGTCTGGGCGGCGCGTTCGTGCGGGGTATGCAGGGGGATGACCCGGACTACCTGAAAGTGGCGGCGTGCGCCAAGCACTTTGCCGTCCACTCCGGGCCGGAGGAACTGCGCCACGAGTTCGACGCGCAGGTGTCCAGGCAAGATTTATTCGAGACGTACCTGCCCGCCTTTAAGGTCCTGGTGCAGGAGGCGGGCGTGGAGGCCGTCATGGGCGCGTATAACCGGGTCAACGGGGAGCCCTGCTGCGGCAGTGAGACGCTTTTGAAGGACATCCTGCGGGGCCAGTGGGGCTTTGACGGGCATGTGGTGTCCGACTGCTGGGCCATCAAGGATTTTTACACGGGCCATCACGTCACGGCCAACGCCCGCCAGTCAGCGGCCCTGGCGGTGGAAAACGGCTGCGATGTGAACTGCGGCGAGGTTTTCCTGAACCTCATCCAGGCGGTCCGGGAGGGACTTATCGGCGAGGACAAGATCACCCAGGCATGCGAGCGGCTGTTCACCACCCGGATGAAGCTGGGGCTTTTTGAAAAGCCGGGGACGGTGTCATACGACAAGATCGACTACAGCGTGGTGGACAGCCCCGCCATGAAAGCGCTCAATTTAGACGCGGCGCGGCGGTGTGTGACGCTTTTGAAAAACGACGGGCTGCTGCCCCTGGACAAGACGAAGATCAAGACTCTGGGCGTCATCGGTCCAAACGCCGACAACCGCCGGGCCCTGGTGGGCAACTATGAGGGCACTGCCTCCCGGTACGAGACGGTGCTGGAAGGGCTGGAGGACTACCTGGGCGGAGACGTGCGGGTGGTCTATTCCCAGGGCTGCCACCTCTTTATGGACAGGGCGGAGCATCTTGGTCAGGCCAACGACCGGCTGTCCGAGGTGAAGGCCGTGTGCCGGGAAAGCGACGTGGTGGTGGCCGTGCTGGGTCTGGACCCAAGCCTGGAGGGCGAGGAAGGGGACCAGGGCAACGCCCACGCCAGCGGCGACAAACAGGACCTGCGCCTGCCCGGTCTGCAGGAGAAGATGCTGCAAGCCATCGTGGAAAGCGGCAAACCCGTGGTGCTGGTCTCGCTCAGCGGCAGCGCCCTGGCCCTGGACTGGGCCGAGAAAAACGTGAACGCCATATTGCAGGGCTGGTACCCCGGCGCTCGCGGCGGTACGGCCATCGCCCAGACCTTGTTTGGGGACAACTGCCCCGAGGGGCGGCTGCCCGTGACGTTTTACAGCGAGAGCCAGAGCTTGCCCAACTTCACCGACTACGCCATGCAGGGCCGGACCTATCGCTACCTGGACAGCGAGCCCCTCTATCCCTTTGGCTACGGGCTTTCCTATACCACCTTCGCCTTTTCTAATGAGGCGCTGTTGACCGATACGGTCACGGCGGATGGCCTTGCCGTCACATGCCGGGTGAGAAACACCGGCGCTTACGCCTCCCGCGTGCCGGTGCAGGTCTATGTGAAGGCCCGCCGGCCAGACACCCCAAACGCCCAGCTGAAGGGCCTTCAAAAAGTGGCCCTGGCGCCGGGGGAGGAAAAGGACGTGACCATAGCGCTGCCCGCCGCCGCCTTTGGCCTTTATGACACGGACGGCGTGCTCCGGGTGGAAGCGGGGGACTACGACGTGTTCGTGGGCCAGTCCCAGCCGGACGCACGCAGCCGTGCGCTGCTGGGGGCTGCCCCCGTGTCGCTCCGGGCTACCTGTACGGAAAGCTTTACATTAGATTGAAAGAAAAAACACCCTCCCGCAGGAGGGTGTTTTTTCATGCGTCGGCGGGTAAATGGCGCTTGAGCCAGTTTTTGCGCAGATAGTACACGATGAACACCACCGACGTGATGCCCCAGGTGACGGGGTAGCTGGCGGCCACCATCTCCGGCGAGCGGTGCAGGGGCACCACGCACCATATCCACACCAGCCGCAGCACGCACACGCCGAAAATGGTGATGACCATGGGCTGGAGCGCTTCGCCCACGCCGCGGGCCGCGCCGGAAAATATCTCGATGAACACGTAGGCGGCGTAGGCCGGTGCCCACACCCGCACGAAAGCCGTGCCCAGGGCCACCACGTCGGCGTCGCCGGTGAAGATGCGCAGGATAGGTCCGGCGAAGGCGATCTCCAGCACGCTCAGCGCGCCGATGGTCCCCAGGGTCATGCCCAGACACACCCGGGTGCCCCGCAGGACCCGGTCGTACTTGCCCGCGCCGAAGTTCTGGCCCACAAAGGTGGTCACGGAAATGCCGAAAGCCCCCATGACCATCCACACGAACCCGTCAACGCGGCTGATGGCGGACCAGGCGGCCATGGCGTCGGTGCCAAAAGAGTTGACCGCCGCCTGGATGACCAGGTTGGAGACGGTGTAGAGCACCGACTGCATGCCTGTGGGCAGACCAAGACGCATGACGCGCCGGAGCATGTTGGCGTGAAAGCGTATTTTGCGTATTTCCAGCCGGTAGCCCTCCCGGGTGCGCATGAGGATGACCATGATGAGCGCCGCGCTCACCACCTGGGACAGCACCGTGGCCAACGCCACGCCGAACACGTCCCAGTGGAAGGCCACCACGAACAGCAGGTCCAGCACGATGTTCACCACGCAGCAGGCGATCAGGATATAAAGGGGCCTCTTGGAGTCGCCCACGGCCCGCAAAATGCCGGTACCCACGTTGTAGATGACCGTGGCCACCATGCCGCAGTAAAACACGGTGATGTAGGTCATGGCCTCGTCCATGACCTCCTCCGCCACGTCCAGGATGCGCAGCGACGCCCTGGCGGTGACCAGGCCGACGATCATGATGACCAGCCCGCCGGCCAGGCTCAGGGCAATGGAGGTGTGAACCGCCTTGGAAAGGCTCTCATTGTCCCGTGCGCCGTAGAAGTGGGAGATTATCACCGACGCGCCGCCGGCCAGACCGATGAAGAACCCCAGCCACAGGTTGATGACGTTGCCCGTGGCCCCCACGCCGGCCAGGGCCTGCTTGCCCACGTACTGCCCCACGATGATGGTGTCCACGGTGTTGTATAGCTGCTGGAAGAAGGAGCCGATCAGGATGGGGAAGAAAAACAGCAGCAGCTGCTTCCAGATCACGCCGTCGGTTATCTCGTTTCTCGTGGCGGTATCCAATGGCAACACCCCTTTTCCTGGCCCTGACAGCCAGCATATCATAGCACAAAATCGGCCCGCGTCAACCCTTTCGCGCAAAATCTGCGGCGCGGATTTAAGGGTTGACAAACGCTCCGCCGTCGGCTATAATTCGCTGTGCTGGTCTGCTAGTGTAGCTCAGTCGGTAGAGCAGCTGATTCGTAATCAGCAGGTCGCCAGTTCGAGTCTGGCCACTAGCTCCAAATGAACCCCGCGATCCACAAGGAATCGCGGGGTTCTTTTTTGCGATTTTACATGAGCGTATTCGGGTCCGTGTAGGGGATATCCAGCGCCTCGGCCACGGCCGCGAAAGTCAGCTTGCCCTTGTAGGTATTGAGCCCGCTCATCAGGCACGGGTCGGCCTTGCAGGCTTTTTCCAGGCCCAGCTTTGTGATCTGGACGCCGTGGGCCAGGGTGGAGTTGACAAGCGCCTCCGTGGACGTGCGGGGCACGCTGCCGGGGATGTTGGCCACGCAGTAGTGCAAAATGCCGTCCACTTCATACACCGGGTCGGCGTGGGTGGTGGGGTGGCTTGTCTCAAAGCAGCCGCCCTGGTCTATCACGATGTCCACCAGCACCGCGCCCTTCTTCATGCGCTTGAGATCTTCCCGCTTCACCAACTTTTCGCACTCCCGGCCGGGGGCCAGCATGACGCACCCGATGACCAGGTCGGCCTTTTCCAGCGCCAGCAGCAGATTGGCGCGGCTGGAATAAAGCGTGGTGATCTGGCTTCCGAATACCTCGTCCAGGTAGGCAAGCCGCTGGTGGTTGATGTCCAGCACGGTCACACGCGCTCCCATGCCCACCGCCATACGGCAGGCGTTGATGCCGGCGTTGCCGCCGCCTAAAATGACCACGTCCGCCTTGTCGCACCCGGGGACGGCCCCCAGCATGACGCCCCGGCCGCCGTAGGTCTTTTCCAGGTACTTGGCCCCTTCCAGCACGGCCATACGCCCCGCTACCTCGCTCATGCAATAAAGGCAGGGCAGACCTTTCCCGCCGGGACCCAGGATCGTCTCATAGGCCATCGCCGTGGTCTTGGAGGCCAACAGCGCCTCGGTCAGCTTTTTGTCCGCGGCCAGGTGGAAGTAGGTGTAGATCAAAAGCCCCTCGCGGAAGTACTTATACTCGCACTCCAAAGGCTCCTTGACCTTGACGATCATCTCCGCCCTGTTCCATACCTCATCGGCGCTGTCCACCAGCACCGCGCCGTTGGCGGCGTACTCGGCGTCTTCAAAGCCCGCGCCCAGGCCCGCGCCCTTTTCCACATACACGGTGTTGCCCGCGTGGATATACTCGCCCACCGCGCCGGGTGTCAGCCCTACGCGAAACTCGTTGTTTTTTATCTCTTTCGGCAGTCCAACGATCATGTCAGGTCCCTCCTTATAAAATTTACCGGTTTGTTTTCACATGGCAGGGCCGGTGGCGGACGGGGCATACACCCGTGCGGCCAGCTCCTGGTTCAGGGCGTAAAGCCCCCGTGCGTCGGAGCCGAACAGCTTCATCTTCTTGACCATATCCTCGGCGGTGGCTTCCTCCTCGCCCTGCTCCTTGATGAACCAGTCCAAAAACTGCATGGTCTTGTAGTCCTTCTGCTCAAAGGCGGCGTGGTAGATGGCCGTAATGAGCGAGGTCACGTACTGCTCGTGCTCGAACCCGGCCTGCAACGGGGCCAAATGGTCGGAAAAGCTCTTGTCGGGCTTGGCCACCGCCTCGAACCGCACCCGCACGCCGCTGTTTATCAGGTACCGGCGGAGCATGAAGGCGTGGTCCCGCTCCTCCTGGGCCTGGACCTCGTACCAGTGGGCGAAGCCGTCCAGCCCCTCGTCGGCGTAGTAGTTGGCAAAGTCCAGATAGAGATAGGCCGAGTAAAGCTCCTTGTTGATCTGGCCGTTCAGCATGGCCGCGATTTTTTTGTCCAGCATAGAAATGCGCTCCTTTCATCGGTTGGATACACCAAGTATAGCGCACCCGGCGGCAAACTACAAGCGGATGGACAAAAGAAGTTTGGCATAACCGGAGGGACACGCGATTATGATGTCTCTGGGAATAATTTGCACGCCTGCCGTACAGAATAACGGTACAAATCAATATGGAGGAAAGTTACATGAAACGAACTTTGATCGCGTGGATATTGCTGTCGGTCATGGTCCTGGGGGCCGCCCCGGCGCGGGACGTGACCGACTGGTCCCAGGTCGCCGGCGGCGACACGGCCGCTGGCGCCGACGGCCAGATCGGCCCCAGCCAGTCGGTGGTATCCGTCAGCGGCGGCGCCTACGCCGCCGGTGATAATAATGACGCCAACGCCGCCCAGCCGGGGAAGGAGAACACCCCGCCTGTGGCGGAAAACCAGCAGATCGAGACTTACCGGGGCGTGTCCGTGGGCGGCCAGCTCTCCGCCCATGACGCGGAGGGCGACGCGCTGACCTATGAGCTGTGCACGAACCCCATGAAGGGCACGGTGGAGCTCTCCGCCCAGGGCTATTTCGTCTATACCCCCAAGGAGGGCAAGCGTGGCAAGGATTACTTCGGCTTCCGGGCCGTGGACAGCGCCGGCAACGCCTCGCAGGAGGGCACGGTCATCATCAAGCTTGTCAAACAAAAGTCCAAGGTGACCTATTCCGACCTGACCGGCCAGGGCTGTGAGTACGCGGCCATCGCCCTCACGGAGGCCGGGGTGTTCACGGCGGAGAACGTGGGCAGCGATTACGTGTTCCACCCGGAGGCGGAAGTGAGCCGGGGCGAGTTTCTCACCATGTGCATGACGGCGGCGGACTGCGACGTGCTTCGCGGCGTCAGCTCCACGGGATTTCAGGATGACGAGTCCATCGGCCCCTGGCTCAAGCCCTACGTGGCCACGGCTCTCATGAACGGCTATATCACCGGCCAGTCCACCGCAACCGGCGCGACCTATGACCCCGCCGAGCCCATCACCATGCAGGAGGCCTGCGTGACGCTGAACGCCGTTCTTGGCGTGACCAACGTGGTCAGCGCGGCGGCCTACGTGGGGGAGGAAAACGGGGCCGAGCCCTGGGCCCAGGCCGTGGCCAATCTCACCGCCGCCGGGGTCATGCCCTACGACTGGGAGGACGTGGAGGCCGTGCTCACCCGCTCCGGCGCGGCGGAGCTTCTGGCCAACGCCATCGGCCTTCTCACCGGACGGTAAAATACACGATATATGCAAAATGTCCGCACCGGAGAAGGTGCGGACATTTCCATTTTTCGATTTATCCATTATTTATAATTGCCGATATCACTCGATCGATGCTCGCCTCCAAAGTTTTCTCACCCCAACCGAGATCCCAATCATCTCCGGAACCGGAATCTGATATCACATAAATCCCGGCAGCGCGGCAAGAGCGGAATTTTGCTGCTGCAAACAAACCTGCGCCCTCCATTTCAACGCAAAGAACGCCCTTATTTTCATAATATTTTGCACTCCAGTTTGGTTGAACATATCCCGCATCGGTAGTCCGATGGAACCCCCTGCGATATGCGATCCCATTTGCGTCCATCTCCTTGCAGAGACAGTCTGTAAGTTCCTTATCTGATGGAACCATCTCTTCATTACAGCCGTACAAACCTGCGACCGCCGTATCATGAAACGCTCCGTCAGTGATCACCACATCTCCGATATGCGTCCCCGGATATCCTCCTGCAAACCCTACATGAATAAGTTCTTTAGCTCCAGCAGCCATCAAATCCTCGGCTTGAGTTGCTATTCCCGGAGAACACATCTCACCTTTTACAAATCCGACCGAGTGGTCATGACCCAAAACGTAAACATCGCCTCCCACATGATAGGTAAGCGTTCCTACATTTTTGGAAAGCATCGTATCGTACAGACTGTCTGCAAGAAGGTATAATCTTTTGGGAAAAATCTTTCGGAGTTCATCTAAATCGATCTCCTGCAGTTCCATTTCACGTCTTACAAGCTGAGACGGAGCATTATATTCATTTGGGTCTATAGGAAATTTATTCCTGCACATGATCTCATACGTCAGCACTTTATCATTTTCAAGTTGTATTTCTTCATATTCTTTGGTGATATATCCACGGTCGTGATAGAATTTTCCCGCGGGAAGCGAAGAATCCAACCACACAGCGCCATGATCCTTTATGATCTCAGCTTCAAGAAGATCCATCAGCAGAGTACCGATCCCCTGTCCTTGAAACTGCGGCAATACGAATAACCGTTCAATATGGTCTCCGTCCAATGTGCCTGTTCCAACCACATCATGCCCATGGACAGCGACATATGTTTTTCCTTTTAAAATATCGGATGAAATCTTCTCCTTGCTGTGCAGTCGCAGAAAGGATCCGACCGCCTCATCAGAATAATACTTTTTGTATATTTCTTTAATTGTTATATGAACAAGCTCATATATATCAGAGACCATGTTCATATCCGCTTTCATAACTTCCTGTTTTTGTATCATATAATACCTTTTATCTCTTTCCTCGGTTCCGCCATGATGGTCCTTTGGTCCGTGTACAGCACCATGCCGGGGCGGGCGCCTTTTTGCTTTTTCACGAACCGGACCTGGGTCACGTCCACCGCCACGCGGCCGGCCTGACCGCCCTCGGAGTAAAAGGCCGCAAGACATGCCGCCTCGTATACGGACTGCTCGTCCGGCTCCGCCCCCTCGCAGCGCAGGATCACATGGGCCCCGTGGAGCTTTTGCGCGTGCAGCCACAGGTCCGTCCGCCGTGCGGTCTTGAAGGTCAGCTCGTCGTTTTGCAGGTTGCTCCGGCCCACCAGTACTTCCAGCCCCGCCGATGTTACGAATTTAAGCGGCTGGGCCGGCTTTTCCCGGCGCTTGCCCTTTGTCTTCGTCTCGCGCACATAGCCCGCCTTCACCAGCTCCTGGCGTATCACTTCCAGGTCGCTCTGGGTCTGGGCCCGGTCCAGCTCCACGGCGATGGAGCTCAAGTACTCCGCCTCCACCCGGTTTTCCCCGATAAGGCCCACCAGGTGCTCCCGTGCGGTCTTTTTCTTGGTATACTGTTTGTAATAGGCCGCCGCGTTCTGCTGCGGCGACTTGCGCGGGTCCAGAGGCACGTCCACCAGGGGAGTGTCCGGCTCGTAAAAATCCTCCAGCGTCACGCTGGACAGTCCCGGCTTCATGCGCCAGATGTTGGCGGTTATCAGATCGCCCCGGCGCTTGTCCGTGGCCCTATCTTGGGTGGCTTCCAGCTCCCGCAGGCGCAGAGCCAGCTTTTTCTCCGTCCGGCTCTTGGCGCTGCGCACCAGCTTGGCAAGGCTCCGGGCGCGGCTTTTCAGGTGTTCGGTCCGGTCCTTCTCGGCGTAAAAGGCCTCCAACAGGTCGGACCAGCCGGGATAGGAAACGCTCTCCGTGCGGGGCCCGTACTGCAAAATGGGCATAAAGGTGAAGTCCACGGCCTTGCCGTCCTCCACCAGCATGGTGGGGGTCCGTTCCAGCCCGTCCAAACTCTCCAACACCGGCGGCAGGCCCCGCCACTCCATCTCCCGCCGTATCAGCGGCGACAGGCCGGAGAATTTTCCGGGCGCGGGCTTGGGCGGCAGCCGGTAGATGAGCCCCGGCAGAAGCTGGCGCAGAGGGCTCATCTCCTCGTCCACCCGGCGGGCCGCGTCAAGAATGCGCCCGTCGGCGTCGATGAGGATGAGATTGGCGTTGCGGCCCAGCATCTCCATGGCGATGGTCTTTTCCGCCGCACGGCCCAGCTCGTCAAAGGCCACCAGGCGGATAAGCAGCATCCGCTCATTCTCCGGCTGCTCCACCGCCGTGACCCGTGCGCCCAGAATGTGCTTGCGCAGGAGCATACAGAACATGGGCGGCTGGGCGGGGTTTTCGTACTCCGCCTGGGTCAGGCACACCCTGGCCGAGCCGGAGCCGAAGCACAGCACCAGTCGGGCGTTGCCCCGGTTACCCCGCAAGGTGAGCACGACCGTGTCCTTTTCCGGCTGGTGGACACGGTCGATCTTGCTGCCAGTGAGCTTTTCGGAAAGCTCCCGGCCCAATTCGGTTATAAATACGGCGTCAAGAGGCATGGTTTTCCTCCCATATTTCGGCAAACAGCTCCCGCACCCGCTCTGTCCGGCCCGCCAGCCACAGCCAGCCGAACAGGGCCTCCAATGCCGTGGCGGCGTGATACTGGGCCGGGGTGCACCCGGCGGGGCAGCCGTGGACGTGGGCGTTGCGGCCCCGGTGGACGATTTTTTCTTCCTCCTCCGTCAGCGTCGGCAGCAGCCTTTCCAGCGCCGCAGCCTGGGCGGGCGCGGCCACATAGGCCACCGCGGCCCGGTGCAGATCGCCCACCCGGCCGCCTCCCTGGCGGACAAGCGCCGTGCGGACCAGAAGCTCAAATACCCCGTCGCCTACATACGCAAGTTCCAGCGTTCCCAGCCCTTGCAGGACGTGCTCGTCCACCGGCGCGGTCAATTCCGTCACAGTGCTTCATCCTCCCCGGCGTCGTCACTGTCTTCATCGCCCAGATCGAAAGGCGGCAGGTCGGCCTGTGTCTCTTCCTCCGTTTGGGCGAACTCGTCGCTCTCGGACACCTGGGCAAATTCCCGGGCGATGGTGTCCACGGGGGCGGTACCCTGGGCGTACTGCATCTCCTGCCACTGCTGCTTGGTTATCACGATCTGGCGGGGCTTGGAGCCCTCGTAGGGACCCACCACGCCCACTTCCTCCAGCTGGTCGATGAGCCGTGCGGCCCGGGAATAGCCCAGCTTCAGCCGCCGCTGGAGCATGGAGACGGACGCCTGTTTCGTCTCGAATATCACGTCCACCGCCTGGGGCAGCAGTTCGTCGTAATCGCCCTTGCCGCCGGACTCTTCCTCGGCGGGAGCGTTCTTGGCGTCCTTGTCCGCCGCGGCCTTTTCTATCTCCGCCAAAATCTCGTCGGAGTACTCGGCCTCGGCTTCCTTCTTCACAAAGTTGATGATCTCCTCCCGCTCCTCGTCGGTGACGAAGGCGCCCTGGAGCCGTACCGGCTTGCTGCCAATGGGGGAGTAGAGCATGTCGCCGTTGCCCAGAAGCTTTTCCGCGCCCTGCTGGTCCAGGATGATACGGCTTTCCAGCGGCCCGGACACGGAAAGGGCGATACGGCTGGGGATATTGGCCTTCATCAGGCCCGTTATCACGTCGGCGCGTGGGCTCTGGGTGGCGATGACCAAATGCATACCCGCGGCGCGGCCCATCTGGGCCATCCGGCACACGGATTCCTCCACTTCCTTGGACGCCACCATCATCAGGTCGGCCAGCTCGTCGATGAAGATGACCACCTGGGGCAGGGTATCCCCGCCCTCCCGGCGCTGGATGGTGTTGTAGCTGGCCAGGTCCCGCACGCCGGATTCGGAGAACAGCCGGTAGCGCTTGAGCATCTCCACCACCGCCCACTGCAGGGCCCCCGCCGCCTTTTTCGCGTCGGTGACCACGGGCACGTACAGATGGGGCATGCCGTTGTAGACCACGAACTCCACCATCTTGGGGTCGATCATGATCATGCGGACCTCGTCGGGCGTGGACTTATAGAGCAAGCTCAATATCATGGAGTTGACGCACACGGATTTGCCCGAGCCGGTGGTACCGGCAATAAGCAGGTGGGGCATTTTCGCCAGGTTGCACAGCACCACGTTGCCGCCGATGTCCTTGCCCAGGGCCACGCACAGCTTGTTTTTGTCGCCCCGGAAGGCGTCGGAGTCCACCAGATCCCCCAGCCACACGGTCCGCACGCTCCGGTTGGGGACCTCCACGCCCACGGTGGAGATCTTGTCCGGCACCGGCGCGATGCGCACGCTCTTCACGCCCAGGCTCAGGGCGATGTCCCCGGCCAGGTTCGTGATCTTGTTCAGCTTCACGCCCTGGTCCAGCTTCATCTCATAGCGGGTTATGGTGGGGCCGTACACCGCGCCAACCACGCTTGCGCCCACGCCGAAGCTGCGCACGGCGCTTTCCAGCTGGGCCTCCATCTCGTCGATGTCCCCGTCGGCCTCGTATGTCTCGTCGCCGCTGGAATTGAGCAGGTCCACCGGCGGATAGACGTACTCGGGCTTGTCCTCGTCCGCGTCTTCCTCGATGGCCGCGGCCACAGCCGCCTCCTCGGCGGCCACGTCGATCTTCTCCTTTTTGGGGGCCTTGGACGCCTCGTCCATGTCCGCGGACTGTATTTCTACCCCGGCGATGTCGGCCGCTTCCTCCGGCGCCATGGGCTGCACGTTGTCCGTGGGGGAGGAGGCGGGTTTGCGGGCCGTGGAAACGGGCTTGGGCCGGTCCTTGGCCTTGGGGGCCTTGGGCTTTTCCGGGGCCGGCGTCTGGGCCGTGTCCAGGTCGAACTGGGCGAAGAGCAGGTCCTTTTCCTGCTCACGGCTCTGGTCATAGAAATTCCGGCGGCGGATGATCTTTTCCTCCGCCGTCAGCGTCGTGTCAGGCTCCCGGACCGGGACCGGCTGGGCCTTGGGCGCGCTCTGGACCTTGGTCTGGCGCTTAGGCGCGGGGGGTTCCGGTACAGGCTCGGTCTTGCGGATGGGCTTGCCCCCGTCCAGGGGGAAGAGATAGTCCTCCTCGGTGAAGACCTCGTCCTCGGTGGGCTCAAAGAAATCGTCCTCCAGGGGGAACGCAGGTCTGGGCCGCTCCTTGATCCAGCCCCAGATCTCTACCACGGACATGTTGGCGGCCTGCAGCAGCAGCAGGCAGAACGCCACCACCAGCACCACGAACCCGCCGATGATGCCCACGGACTTCTTCAGCGCGATGCCAAGGGCACCGCTGACTGCGCCGCCGCAGTACTCGGTCAGATACTGGCCGTACTGCCACAGCTTGCGAAATCCGTCGCCCAGGCCGATGGAGAACACGTTGTCCTGGGCGAACAGCAGCAGATGGATGAACGCGCCGAACACCACGGGCAGCAGCAGCACGCTCACCACCCGCGCCGTCACGGGCTGCTCCCGCTGAAACGCCAGTATGAGCGCGCCCGCCAGCAGACACACGGGCAGCAGATAAAACCCCCAGCCGAACAGGCCCGAGGCTATGTTTCGTATACCGGCCACCAGCCACGCGTCCACCGGGAAGTACCCGATGCCGGCGATCAGCCCCAGAAACAGCAGCGCCCATGACCCCGCCTGACGGCGGATGGGCTGGCGGGACTGGACCTCCGGCGCGGACTTGGCGGCGCTGGTCTTGGGGGCCGCACGCTTGGTGCCGGCGGACTTGGACGCGCTGGTCCTGGAACCGCCGGATCTGGTCGTTTTGGCGCTGGACCGCTTGGCGGGCGCGCTGGACCGGGTACCGGTGCTCCGGGACGTGGCCGTCTTCTTTTTTGTTGTGGCGCTCCGGGACGTGGAGGCCGGCTTTTTCGCCGTGCTCCGGCCCATGGCCGTTTTCTTCTGTGCCATATGCTAACCTCTGGATAGTTTACCTCAGCCAAATGCTGACCACGATGCTCACCAGGCCCACGGCCCAGCAGTAATAGGCAAAGCCGCCGAACCGGCCCTTGCGGACGATGGCCTGTAAAAGCCGTATGGACGCGTACCCGGTGACGCCGGCCACCGCCATGCCCACGGCGTAGGCGGGCAGCATGGCCGTGTCGATGCCCTCCTTGGCAACGTCCAGCACCTGTAAGATCACCGCTCCCGCCACGGACAGCAGACTCATGAGGAACGAAAACCGCACCGCGAAGGACCGCTTCAGCCCCCGGCCCATACCGGCGGCTATCGTGGTCCCGGACCGGCTCAGACCGGGCATGGTGGCCAGCCCCTGGGCCAGACCGATGACCAGCGCGTCCACGGCCGTCATGGTCCTGACGTTCTTGGTACCCGCCGGCAGCCGGTCGGATATGTACAGCAGCGTGCCCGTCAGGATAAGGGCCGCGCCGATGAACCAGGGGATGTTGTTCAGGCTCTCGATGGCGTCATTAAAGGGCACGATGAGAAAGAGCGGCAGCGTGGCCAGGATGAGCATATAGATCATCTTCCGGGCGGGCCGGTCGTGGATACCCAGGCCCCGGCCGTGGATGAGGTCGCCGCCCATGTTGCCCAGCTCGAAGACCATGGCGCACACGTCCTTCCAGTACACCGCCAGCACGGCCAGCAGCGTGGCCAGGTGGAGCATGATGTTGAAAAGCGCGCTGTTGTCCAGCTCCATCAGCCCCGCGCCGCCCATGATGTTTTCCAGCAGCGCCAGATGGCCGGAGCTGGATATGGGCAGGAATTCCGCCACCCCCTGGACCAGGCCCAATATGGCGGCATATAAGATCGTCATGTCATTTCCTCCGCGTTATGTTTACCAAACCAGTATATTACCATAGTTATCGAAAAAATGCAACTGCGACCACATAAAGGCAATGCTAAACTGTCTCTCCTTCCGTCGCGGCTTACGCCGCGCCACCTCCCTCGTCAGAGGGAGGCTAAGAGGAAGAAGATCAAAATTAAGGCCCCCTCTGACGAGGGGGCTGTCAGCGCCTCTGGCGCTGACTGGGGGAGAGAAAAAATCATCATCCCATCAAAAACCGCCGGATCGCTTCGCCGGCGCCGTTGTGGTCGCAGTCGGCCACCACCGCGTCCGCCATGGCCAGCACCTCCGGCTCCGCGTTGCCCACGGCCACCGCCAGACCCGCCGCGGCCAGCATGGACCTATCGTTGTCCGCGTCGCCCACGGCCACCACCTGCTCCATCCCCAGACCAAGCCGCGCCGCCAGCCATTGAAGGCCCGTGGCCTTGGTGACACCGGGCGGGCTCATCTCCAACCCGGCGGCCTCGGCAAAGGCGATTGTAAGCGGCAGAGCCCGCAGCGCCTCATAGGCCTTGTCCCGGTCATCCGGCGTGCGGAAATACACGTTCACCTTGGGCACGAATGGCCGCTTTGCCGCCTCGGCCGCCACGTCGTCCACCAGCACCGGCACGGTGGTATAGAGCTGCTGATATGGCCCCATGCCATAATCCGCGGCGCGGCACGCCTTGTCCCGTGGCAGCACGGAGGCGTCCGCCGCCATGAGATGGGCCATGGCGCCGTACTTGTCCGCCACGGCCACGATCTTGAGCACCAGGTCCCGGTCGATGCCCATTTCAAAGATGGCCCGGTCCAGCCGCAGGTCGTAGACCACCGCGCCGCTCACGGTCACGGCATAGCGCACCGACGAAAGTTTTTCCCGATAGGGCGCCAGCTCCGGCACGCACCGGCCTGTGCACAGCACCGTTTCCTTGCCCAATGCCGCCGCGGCGTCTATCTCCCGCACCGTCTCGTCCAAAAGCCGCTTGTCCCGGGTGAGCAGCGTACCGTCCATGTCCAGGGCGATCAGTTCATAAGCCATAGCGCAGTTCCTCCAAACCGCCGCCTATGATACACCAGGGGCAAGAGCGTTGCAAAGGTCGCAAATTCGACAAAAATCGGTCGATTTTCGCAATTTCTTTTGACAGATATGCGTATATGTGCTATTTTATTTTTATCATTTAAAAAGGAGAATGGAGGCATCATATCATGATCCGGGATTATAAACGCAAGCCCGACAAGCTGGACAAGGCCGCTCGTAAAGCGGAGATACGGCGTCTGCGCGCCATGCTGGTCAACCAGCAGCAGGCCATACGGGAGGCCAAGTTGCCGGTGGTCGTGCTGCTGGAGGGCTGGGACTGCGCCGGCAAGGGCAACTTGGTCAACGAGCTGATAAGCGAGATGGACCCCCGGTTCTACTCGGTGAAGAACTTCGACAGGGTGCCTGAATCGGCGGAGCGGTACCCGTTTTTGAAGAAGTTCTTCGACGTGCTGCCTGAAAACGGCAAGTTCCTGTTCATGGACACCGGCTGGATGGACGACGTGGTGGGTAAGTACCTGCGCCGGGAGATACCCAGGGAGGAATACCAGCGGCGGGTGAAGTCCTGCAACATTTTGGAGCGGCAGCTGCGGGACAACGGCTATGTGCTGGTGAAGCTGTTCCTGCACATCTCCAAGGAGGAACAGCTGGAGCGTATCACCGCCCTGCGGGAGAACCGGGACACCCAGTGGCGCGTGTCCGGGGACGATTTCTGGCAGCAGCAGGAATACGAGCGTTTCCTGAAGACCTACGACGATTTCATGGAGGCCACGAGCAAGACCACGCCCTGGCACATCCTGGACGGCGAGGGCAGGAAAAAGGCCCTGTACGACGGGCTTGTGGCCATCACCGACACGGTGCAGAAGGCCATCGAGGCGGGCCGTTATGAAGGCACGCCCACCGGCAAGAAGTTCCCGCTGCTGGGCCATCCGTCCCAGAAGGACGCGGACCTGTCCGCCACCATCGACCCGGCGGAGTACAAGAAGGAGCTGAAACGGCTGCAAAACAAGCTTGCCAAGCTCCACAACCAGATCTACCGGAAGAAGATACCCGTGGTGATATGCTACGAGGGCTGGGACGCCGCCGGCAAGGGCGGCAACATCCGGCGGCTGGCCTATCCGCTGGACCCCAGGGGCTTTGACGTGATACCCATCGCCAGCCCCACGCCGGGTGAACTGGCGCGGCACTTCCTGTGGCGGTTCTGGACCAAGCTGCCCCGCAGCGGCCACGTGGCCATCTTCGACCGCACCTGGTATGGCCGGGTGATGGTGGAGCGCATCGAGGGCTTCTGCTCCGAGAACGACTGGAAGCGGGCCTACGGGGAGATCAACGAGTTCGAGAAAGAGCTGACCGATTGGGGTACCGTGGTGCTGAAGTTCTGGATACATATTGACCCGGACACCCAGCTGGAGCGGTTCGAGGCAAGGCAGAACACGCCGGAGAAACAGTGGAAGATCACCGACGAGGACTGGCGCAACCGGGAGAAGTGGCCCCAGTACGAGCAGGCCGTGGAGGATATGCTCCAAAAGACAAGCACCAAATACGCGCCCTGGTACATCATCGAATCGGTGGACAAGAGATACGCACGTATCAAGGCGCTGAAGATCGTGACCGACGCCCTTGAGAAAGCGGTGGAGGAGAACGTGGTCCGGGGGATGAAGAGCAAATGGGCGGACAAGAAAGACAAGAGCGAGAAGAGCGAGAAGCAAGAGAAGAAAGAGAGCGACTGACCGCTTCCGACGATCATGCCGGCCAGGTCCCGGCCGAACCGGCCGGGACCCCGGCAGCGGCGGATGACCAGGACTGCTTTCTGGACCGGGAGCTGAGCTGGCTGCAATTCAACCTGCGGGTGCTGCACCAGGCGGGGGACGCGGACACGCCGCTGCTGGAGCGGCTGAAGTTCCTGGGCATTTACCACTCCAATTTAGAGGAATTTTTCATGGTCCGGGTGGGTTCGCTTATCCACCGGGCCACGCTGATGCCGGGGGCGCGGGACGAAAAGACCCAGTTCACCGCCGGCGAACAGCTGCGCCTTATCATGGGGGAGGTCAACGCCCAGCTGGAGCCAAAGGAGCGGATATACCGGGGGCTTTTGAAGGACATGAAGGCCGCCGGTATCGACGTGGTGGACTTTCGCAAGCCCG
Organism: uncultured Oscillospiraceae bacterium; assembly: GCA_947624395.1. Classification (GTDB taxonomy): domain Bacteria; phylum Bacillota; class Clostridia; order Oscillospirales; family Oscillospiraceae; genus CAJOIG01. The sequence goes on along the minus strand of CANQKA010000001.1, from coordinate 868 downwards.
ACAAGCTGGATGAAGTCGCGGCCCGGAAATTCTTCTCCGAGATACGGCCGCTGCTGACGCCCCGTATCGTGGACGCGGAGCACCCATTTCCGTTCATCGGCAACCGGGAGAGCTGGGTGGCCGTGGCCGTGAAAAAGACCGGCAAGGGCGACGATTTTCGTCTGGGCCTGGTGCCCGTGGTGCGGGTGCCGCCCTACCGGGTGTGCGAGGTAGACGGCCGCCAGAAGGTGATTTTAACGGCGGAGATGGTGGCCTATTACGCGCCGCTGCTTTTCAAAAAGCAGGAGGTCCGGCAAAGCGTGCTTTTCCAGGTCACGAGAAACGCGGACGTGTTCATCGAAAGCGACCTGGACGGCTTTGACGCGGACTTTCGCGCCTCCATGGAGAAGATGCTGCGCAAGCGCAAGCGCCAGCAGCCGGTGCGGCTCACGTTCAACGGCAAGCCCTCCTCCAAGCTGCGCGCCGCGCTCATAAAGGCGCTCAAGGTCCCGGAGGCCAACGTGTTCGTCCAGCGGGTCCCCTTTGAGCTGGGCTTTGGCTCCGGGCTCAAACGGGGCGCGGGCATGAAATACGCCGAGCGCCGGCCAAGGCGGACCGTGCAGCTGAAAAAGGGCGAGTATTTCGACTACCTCGCAAAAAAGGACATCCTGCTGAGCTTCCCGTTTCAGAGCATGCACCCCTTTGTGGATATGCTGTACGAGGCGGCGGACGACCCGGATGTTGTCTCCATCCAGATAACGCTGTACCGCCTCGCCGCCAGCAGTCAGGTGGCGGCCGCGCTGGCCTACGCGGCGGACCGGGGCAAGAGCGTGCTGTGCCTTTTGGAGCTGCGGGCCCGGTTCGACGAGCAGAACAACATCGACTACTC